>NZ_JAKRFX010000017.1:0-128244 GCF_022347825.1 Pseudoalteromonas sp. OF7H-1
TATTGAGCGGACATTAAATGCCAGACCGAGAAAGTGTTTAGGATATAAACAGCCTGCTGTAGTATTCAATGAATTACGTAAAGCAGCTTAATTTAGCGAGTGGTGCACTTCGGAGTTGAATTCGCGCTCACTAGATAAAAATAAAGCTCTACTGTCAAAAAGGTGATATTGATTACGTAGAACTACTGAGTTTACTCTTGCCCCTCATTATTTTCTTGATATCTAACACAACAGCTTTTATTCTTACAGATAATTACTTTGCCTAATATAATTAGGCATAAGGTTACTCGCTTAATAGCTATTTTCATTTCCAAAACTCTCGCTAGTTTCTGGCCAGTTAATTTCAGAGATATTTTTCCATGAACAGTTAGCTAATCTAGCTTGACTCGTTCGCAAATAAGCTGTTCAGACGCTTGAAAAGATCTCTGTCTACTTTGTTCTTTGACGATCGGACCATGAATTCAGGTGTAAGAACTATATGATATTTAAATAATAAAAGTACAGGTGCTGTGTCTTCTATCTACTCGTGTTTTTCCGTTACTTTAACTTCGCTATAAATTGAGTACGGCATTGATATGGGTATTTATTCCGGCGAAGTTTGAATAATAGTAAGCAATCACTGAAGTAGCTGGTTTAGTTATTAGTGTTGCAATTCCGAACTGAACATGTGTATGTAGCAAAAGAAACTTGTACTATAACCGTCTTCGTGTTTTAGTCAGGTATGGCTACAAAAGTGCGGATGTTATTCGAAGATTCATAGCCAAGAAAAAGAAGTGGTACGCTTGTTCTCTTTGAAAGTGCAAAATTAAACTCAGTGTTCTACTCTATAATTTAGTCAATCCCTTTGAAGGATCCCAAATGATGATTATTGCAAAGTGAGTACACACTTACTAACCATCTATTATCTTCCCTTTCCGGCCTAACTAGAATTTATTAAACCTTCATGCCTACGGAAAAGTGCTCGGTCGAAACAAAATAAGTGAGCACTTACTATTGTTTTTCACGACTAAAATATTGAACAAGAAGAAGGCTCTGCCAGTATCAAAAGTTGACTTTAATTTATAAAAAAGAGTATTATCGCGAGGGGAAAGGAACACATCATACATATTTTTCATGAATATAAAATCAGCGTTGAATTTAAAAATTAATCAAAAAGCTGACAAGTAGCATTGTTATTCTGAGTGGTTACTAGCCACTGCTTTTTAGCCTGATAGTATCGCCCATTAGAAACTCCCTTCAAAATTGATAAAAATCTAATTTTATAGGAGAAATCTAAAAAAATTTGATATAATTTAGTCTATCTTAAAGGAACACATCATACAAAGTGAAGTCAGGCAATTTCAACTCCACAAAACTAATTAGCAATTTCATCAAGACGACATAGAATCACTTTCCTATTTTAAAATTTACTAGCAGATATTTTATTTTTCAAAAAACCTAGACGCTCCGAATAAAAGCTTAATAAGTGAAGATAAATATGAGCTAACAGAATATTTCTGATATAATTTATATACATCAATTGGAACACATCATACTTTTATAAGTAATAGGCATATACCTCATCACTAAAATATTCACGAATCATTGATCAGATATCTAACTTCTCAAACTGATATTCTAATAAGGTATCCAACTTAATTCAGCAAATGCAGGTCTAGTGCAAATGATGTTGTTAGTTTGTTCCATTAGGGACTAATAGTAAAATCGCTTAGCGAGATTTCATTCTTTTTGGTATAATATAAAAGAGATAACAAGAACACATCATACAAATGAATAAATTTAATATACGTTCAACTTTCGATATTCTTAACGAACATATTAATCAGCTATGCCATGAACTGACTGAAGCCGATATAAAAAAGGCAATATTTTATGAACTGCCTGATATCAAAAAACAAGATGAAGAAACCGCTCCAACAAATATAACTGTTAAAAAAATAGAAGGTGAAAAAGCACTCTCTAAATGTTTAGATGCTTATCGCGACCTCTACTTAAACGACCGAGAAAGCGGAAAGTTGTTGCAAAGGTTTCCTGGACTTTTGTTAGTTAATGACCCTAAAGAAGTTATCAAGTCTAGGGTGAATGCAGTGAATCTTGCCAAAGAAAATTTTAAAAATGCTATTTTGGAAATTTCTAACAATGATGCCAGATTCGAAGCTGTTCATAGTGCAGTTCCTAACTTAATGACTTTGGCAGCCTATCGAAAAATACATAGCGAATCCACAGCTCCCTATTCCGTTCGATTTACCTGGATGAAAAAACATGCAACCAGAGTTTTGAGTAAAGAACTTGCTATGGAGATGTTGAATCGCTCTTCACTTTATTCAAATCCGAGGATGATAGATCAGGAAAAGTGGCAACAGCTAGTAGAACAAGAAAAATATAGAGTTTCTAGTCTATCAGAAAATGCAAAGCTCAGAATTAGAAGGCCAACCAGAGTAACACCTGAGGTGAATGTGAGATATACAGCTCAAAATCGCTATCATGTAAGTGCCGCACTTCCATTTATACTCTTTAACCCGCATCCAGACACTAAACTTGGAGAGTTAAGTCATTTTACACAAAAAGATGATCATCCAAGAAAGCGAGAGTACAACTTTCTAGTCGATAGAATTTATTTAGAAAGATTTGAGTAATAATAAGGTAATTCATACGGAATCTAACGATAGTACGTAATTTAACATAATCTTGTTGAATTACCGTAGTCCATGCCAGTGCTAACTGACTTATCCTCATTATTGTATGATGTGTTCTATCTACTTTAAAACTTATACCAATTAACTTAATTAAGTGATCTCTTTTGAGGCGAAGAAAATCTTGTCGATAACACCATTACTGCGTCCAGTTATCGCCAAAGTACTTACATCCATGTAGGCAAGGCGGGAATTTTGCTATTTAGTTGTTCTAAATGAGAAATTTTTAACGCAGTTAGCATCAGATTTGCTCCTTCAAATTGAACAAGTATCAAGACTAATTGGTATTAAAAGACTATGATAAAATCGTTATCTTCACAGATTAAATACTAAATTTCTTCAGGTTAAATTTTGATTTATCATTACGTGTTAAGCTCTGGAATAGCTTATCGACCACGGACTCGTATCTAGAAATCACTAATAAATTAACTACTATCGGATAACAAATTTTTTCTATTCGATTGTTCTAAATAGGAAGATTTGAATTATTGATATGCTTGTTCTCTCCCAAAGATTAAAAATTAATTTGATCCGCTGATGTAGTTTCAAGATTTATTGATGTCAGTATTTTTCACCGCAGAAAATTTTTAAGAAGGCTTTTAGCTCTTTAGACTGCTTCGTTTTGAAGAATTAGATAGTGATAAATTTCGGTTGGAAAGTATTCGCCGTTGGGATAGAAATTAGCTTTGATATCAAAGTTCTTTATTTTGGCTAGAAATACTATTCTAGCCAAAACAAGAAATCTTATTTTTTAACGATTTCTTCTAACGTATCTTCATCAATTACTTCAACATTTTCAACGATACGTTTTCCACCTTGAATTTCGATACGTTTATGGTGTTTATTGAGAGCCAATATCTCGTCACAGAATTGAGCAGATGGGTGCATTTCGTACACATAATCAACGATTTTTCCGGACTTTTCATCCTTAACATTTGAAATATTGTATTCGGATATCGCCCCTTTCTCGATCAAATCTTTCATTGTTGTGGTCATATCACGACGAAGTGCCTTCAATTTATTCTCTGTAATTTCATCATCAGAATAAATTGAGCCGTATTTTTCCATAATTGAAATTAGGCGAAAATGATAAGTTTTACCTGGAGCTGCGTAACGCCATAGATGATACAAACGTAGCATCATCCAACGAGATAAACCACGTTTTAACTCTTGAGCACTGTTGAAGTAATAACCTTTATACTCCAAGTTATCGATCATGTTATGAACAAATGCATTTAAACATGCAACACATTTTATGTTCCCGCCCTGTCCTTTTTTGCCACTAAAGTGTAGCGACGACAGAAAGTTCATGTTTGATTCGTAAAATGAATCATCAATACTTGGGTTTTTAGTATCTGTAGCCGTATATTTGAACGAAAGTTTAGAACCTTGAAGGGCTTCCAAAGATTCCTTAATTTGTGGATAAGGCATTGATTGACCAACAGCTTTTAATTCTTGAGCAAGCTCGTTCATCGAAAAAATAACTGCGTATTGAATACCGGACTTAAAATTTATTTTAACAATCTTGCCTTTAGAAGCTAGACGGATCAGCGCGCGCTCAACCTTTTCTTCTCGGTCAGATGGCCAAACTAAAAACTCTTCGTCATCACCATCTTTTTTAGTACTAACAACAGCAGGCGTAATTTTTATCTCACCTTCGTATAGAATACCATCTACTTTTTCAGATATTTTCCTCGTTACGATCGTTTTTTTAGGCGCTTCTTCTAACGGTAATTTTTTATGTCCCGAACGAACAAAGCGTCCCCATAAATCGTAATGATTAAAGGTGTTAGAATAAGCTCTTAACCCATGGGCAGCATTTTCTAAAGATACTCGAACATCTTTATTATCCGTAAACAACGCCAAACTTTCGTTATCGATTGCACTTTCTACACCATGGATCTGTCCACGAAGTGAATCGGGCAAATTGTCAACAGAGATGTTCACCTTCCGGCTCATTGTTTTACTTCCAAATTTTCATGACGTCTAATAACAACATATTCGACAGAAAAAGTTAATGATTAAAGTTAGTAAAAAAGTGATCCGAAGTAACTTTTTTTGTTAGGATCATTTTTTTACTAACTAGGGGCTATTTTCAGATCAAGCTTTTACTAACAGAGGTGAAATTAACGCTGAAAAACCTTTGTTTAAGGCCTGTTTAGCGGAATTACAACGACAAACCAGACGTCCTTGTGGAAAACTCTACCATTAATTAGTAAAGATCTGATCTATGCTAGGTAGAGATCAGATCTATACATACCTTAAAGCACTTGATCTTATACCATCTGTGCATAACTATTTGATCTTACTTAGTAAAAAATTGATCTCCACTATCACATCTGTGAACAACTCTGTGCATAAGTTGTTTATATATATCTTTTTGAAATAGTAGTTAGTAAAATTTCGATCTCGGAGTTATAAGAGATCTGATCTTAACCTAGTAAAAAGTAGATCTATAAAAATTAAAAAAAATGATGTAAAACAGTTGGATAGGTCATAGTTTCTTTGCCTTAGCCTTTAATACCTATATATTTAACCATATCTAAACTTTCTTATTTATACTTAGATGTAAATCAAAATTACAAATGTCTTTGTTTTTTTGTGTTTACAGCAAAATATATGGACATTATAATAATCGTTATCAAATAAAGGATAATGTGTATGTCTATAAATAACAATGCGCTATCAACGTACCGGCTCTTAAAAGCTACAGCAGAAGTAGCAGAACAATCACTTGCTGGTCGTATTCAACATTATAGAGCTCATCTTAAAACTGAAGAAAAAGAGCTTAGAACTTACACGCAAAAAGCTGCCGCAGATCTACTTGGTGTAAATAATAGAACACTCAAAAGACGTCATGACCAAGGTGACTTTGATACCATCAATATAAAGAAAGGCGCAAACGGTCATTATGCATACACATTAGCAAATATCTTTGCGATGGCAGATGTTCTCGGGGTAAATGCTGATCAACGAAAGTCTAGCGATAAATTACAAGTTATCGTGATTAATAGTTTGAAAGGCGGTTGTGGTAAAACAACAAGTTTGGTGAATATTGCAGCAGCACTAGCTACAACTAATATTAAGCGCTATCGCATCGGGATCATTGATCTTGATCCACAGGGATCATCATCAAGCTTTTTTCCATCTAATGATCATGAACCGATCACAGTTGGCGATCTGATGAGAGATTGCATTGAATTAGATGAAGGTGAAACATGGAAAGATCTTGTCTCTAATTCATTCCAAGAAACCCACATTCCAAATATTCGCGTATTACCTTCTGGTATGGATGACTTTTACTTTGAACACGAAACAGCAACAGAGCTAAAAGAAAGTTCAAGCTACGAAAAGACACGCCATTATCATAAGCTTAAAGAGAAGGTTATAGAGCCTGTACAAGACGAGTTTGATATTATCCTAGTAGATACCGCACCTTCACTTAATTTTATGTTCTATAACGCATTGATGGCGTCTACGGCTATGTTAATACCTGTACACCCAGAAGCCGTAGACTTCGACGCTAATAATAAATACCTGAAGCGTCTTGGTGAGATATATCATACTGTTGCAGCTCTTGGTCATGAAGGCTGGGACTTTATGCAATTTTTAGTCACTAACTATGTTAAAGGCAACCATTCTCAGCGCGATATTGTTAAAGATGTACGTAGTGCTTTTGGCCGTCAAGTAATGAGCTACCCAATCAATCACAGTTCTGCAATTACAGCGAGCTCTTCATCGTTTAACACTATTTTTGACCAAAAGACTTCAGATAGTTTGGCAAGTCGTGAAGCATTGCTAAAAGCGCAAGAAAATATCAAAGACGTGGTTGATGAATTAGAGATGCTGATCCGTTCAAATTGGCCTTCAACACAATCCTCGCTAGCAGAATAAAAAGGTATTAATAATGGCTAGAAAACGTAAAAATGACACACGAATAGATCCTTTTGCTACTGCGGTTGAAGGCAGTAGCCTCGACGATCTTTTAGATCAGGCTAAAGTAGGCGATGTGGTTACTATGCCTGCGCCAAGCGATCCGACAAAAACTATAGTACTGACTTGTGAAGTAGTGCCGTTTAGCGAAATTGAGAGTAAAACCACAGTTTATGGGCAGAATCGCCGCGAGCAATCCTTATTAAGCGAAAAAGCGGTCGCAGATATATTACCTGCCATTAAAAAAGATAAGCGAAATCTCCACCCTGCCCTATGCTGGCAACACAATGGCAAACTTCACGTTTTATCAGGCTCAAGACGCCGTAAAGCCTGTTTGCTGGCCGAAGCAGATTACGTGGTGTTGAGCTCGAAAGACTTTAGTGACGAAGATGCAAAAACATTAGCGGTATCTTCCGATCAATATATTGCCCCGAGCCTTTGGGAATTGGGCAAAGCCTATTTTGATACTAAGCATAACTTGATCGAACAAGGCCAAAAAGGATCGTATCGAGAAATCGCTGCCGTGGAAGGTGTTTCTCACACAGCTATCGCAGACGCATTGAAAGCTTATGAAAGCATTCCGGTCGAAGTATTGCAGTTGTATCCAACGGCGAATCATTTAGGCCGTGAAGCGGCTAAAAAGCTCATCACTGCGAAACAAGAACAACCTGAACAGTTTTCAGAGCAAATTGCTGCACTTAAAGCGCAAGATTTTATGACTGAAGAGATGTCAGATGAGAAACGTGCTGTTCAGATCACCAAATTCTTGACTACTTTCGGAAGTAGCGACTCACGTGTTGAATCCATGCTAGAGAACGACTACATTCGAGTACAAAGAAATCTTAAAAGCGGTGATGTTACCGTGAAAATAGATAATCGAGTATTGACTGATAAGCGTTTGGAACAACTGCAAAAATTACTTAGCAGTTATAATTAAGGTTCGTTCAAAAATTGCCGCGTTGGTTGAATTATCAAGCAACTCGGCGCTTTTTCTAGTCAGTTGACCTCCAACCAGTCCTTTTTTAGCGAATTTCTCGCATTTCTCTCTTTAGCTCAAATCACTAATTTCATATACTGGCTTTTTATTTTAATTTTGACGTGCACTTAATGTCTTCGCAGTTATCTAAAGAGCAACTTTTCGCCTTATTTGAAGAAATCAAACAGGAGCAGGCTAATCAATTTCCCTTGTCTGAACGTTTTCTTCGTCAGTACTTCAATTCAGCTTTACTTGCGAAAGCTAAGGAGTATTTGAAAGACGAACAAGTCTGCTACCTTCAACACAGCGAAAACTTTGCGCAAATCGATGCGCAGGTATTGGGAAATTACGGCAATACCTTCACTCAGCACATCAAAATAAACCAATCACAAGGTACCGTTTCGGTCGAAGCAAACTGCTCTTGTTCAAATAATCCTAAATGTCGGCACATTGCCGCGGTATTGCTCAAACTTAAAATCGAACATTCTGGCGGTTTTGGTGAGGCTTATTTGGTTAATGACTGGTTTAATGAACTCGGGCAGTTGCAGCAGGTCGATAAAGCAGACGCGGAAAACGTTTTACTCTTCGTGTTAGAGCCTCGAGCAAACGAAATCCTTGTAAGCCCTAAGGTATCGCCAAATCGACCCGATGGTGTTTACCCCTTAGGTCGAGTGTTAACTGAGCAGCAGCTTAATAGTCAGGTCGCTCCTGCTGGTTTATTAGAAAATGATTTTCGCTTATTTAGCTGGATCCGCTCGCAAAATACACCGGGTCATTTTGAGCTATTTGGCGCCTGGGGCTTTAATGCACTCACACAACTTGTACATACCCATCGCTGTTTTTATCGCAACCAGCGCCAACCTTTGGAGCTTGGGCACAAGCAAACGCTAGATTTTTACTGGCATCAAGAAGGCAATGAATACCAACTGAAAAGCCGCCTAGCGAATGTTGAACACTGGCGCTTGATTAAAACCGAACCTCCGGTGTATCTAGATACTGAAAACTTGGTCGTCGGCCGAATTGAGTCAGAGCTTACCGCGCAGGAAATCGCCCACCTTCATACCATGCCTACCATTACGGCTGAAAAGCTAGAGCAGGTAATGGCACGTTTCCAAGATATCTTTACGGATGATGTCATTGCGCCTCCTGCAGGGTTTTTGCAGTTAGCGAGTAAGCAATCTAATGTTGCTAAGCTTATAAAACTAGATAGGCCAAATAAAATTCGCTTTGCAATTGAGCCACTTGGAAAAGGCTCGACGAAAAAGCAGTTAGCAAGGCTGGAGCAGGTACTCACAGGTCTCGGCTTTGTCCATGAGGGCGACGAGTTTTTATTACCAACTGAGGATGGCGTTGAAGTCCATTGGTTTAACAGGGAGATCAGGCCGCTTTTACAAGGTAAACGTTGGATTGTTGACGAGCTGCCAAGCAATGGCCTCGTTGTTACACCTAAAGTGCTGTTAAGCCTTAAACGAGATAAGCAACATCATGTGCTCGGAAAGGTGATGTTAGATGACAAGCCCGTTACGCTCAACTGGGATAAGCATCCGGTTCATGAGCTTAACAACCTCGCCCATGAATATCGCTACGTCGAAATCGGCGAGCAGTTCTATGCCATTAGCAAATCCATATTTGATGAATTGCTGGAGCTGAAATCTCGGTTTAGTTATTACCTTTCGAGCTCACAATTTAAATTTCCGTTGTCGTATGCCAAAAAGCTGTTTGAACTGACGCATATTCATGCCGACTCAGACGATCAAAAGCTACTTGAGTATCTCGCTGAGCTAGATAAACCGATAGAAAATCTTGACGTGATCCCAGCCAGTGAAGGACAGAGCTTTACCCTACGAGATTATCAAGTGCAAGGTGTTAACTGGCTTAAGTTTCTTAATCGTCATCAGTTAGGTGGCATTTTGGCCGATGATATGGGCCTTGGAAAAACGCTTCAGGTAATTGCTTACTTTATTTCTCAGCACAATACGCTGGTGACACAACCAAGTTTAATTGTCTGTCCGACGAGTTTAGTGGGGAACTGGCGTGACGAATTTAAACGTTTCGCACCGCATCTACCTCTCACTATTATTCATGGCTCCAATAGAGAGGAAGCACTCACTAACTTATCAGGTGCTCGATTTATTCTAACGACGTATCCGCTACTTAAGCGCGATGTGGCGTATTATAAAGGGCTTGATTTTGATTCTATTGTGTTGGATGAGGCGCAATATATTAAAAACGAAAGCGCACAAATATCTAAATGCGTAAAGAGCCTATCCGCGCGTTTCAAACTTTGTTTAAGTGGCACACCGGTAGAGAACAATTTACTCGAGCTTAAATCGCTGCTCGATTTTGTCATGCCTGATGTGCTGGGTACTAAGCAGCAGTTTAAGCAACACTTCCAGATCCCAATTGAAAAAGAACAAGATCGCCCTAGAGCTCGAGAACTCAGATCGCTGATCGCACCTTTTATTCTTCGTCGTACCAAAGCTGAGGTAGTGAAAGAGCTACCCAATAAGACAGAACTCATCAAAGAATTAGAGTTCTCTGATGAACAACATAAGCTATATCAGGGTGTTCAGCACCAAGTAGAAAGCAAGTTACTCAATCTATTTCAGGAGCAAGGCGTTGAAAGAAGCAAGCTGGCATTCCTCGATGCCTTGTTAAAGTTACGTCAGATCTGCTGTCACCCACAATTGGTTGATAAATCACTGACCGACCAACATGGTGCTAAATTTGAGTGGCTTGCACAACACCTGCCTGTGCTACTCAGTGAGGGCCGTAAGATAATTATCTTCAGCCAGTTCACCAGCGTGTTAGATCTCATTGCTGAGCAGTGCCAACAGCAACAGTTGAAATACACTATGCTGACAGGGCAGACAAGGCAACGGGATAAAGCCATTGAGGCGTTTACTCAAGGCAAGTGCAATGTCTTTTTGATAAGCCTAAAAGCTGGGGGAACTGGTTTGAATTTGACTCAAGCAGATACGGTTATCCATTTCGACCCTTGGTGGAATCCTGCGGTAGAAAATCAAGCAACAGATCGGGCCTATCGTATCGGCCAAGATAAGCCGGTATTCGTGTACAAATTGATTATGGCGAATTCTATCGAAGAGAAAGTGTTTAAGATGCAGCGCGATAAACAAGCCCTTGTTGACGCCCTATTTGCTGAGTCTGGTGTCAATCTTGGTCAGTTTGATGAGTCGCAAATGCTAGCGCTTATAAAAAATTAAAAATAATTTGGAACTAATCAACAAAAGTGAAGGTCTATGATAGTGCTTGTTGTGACATTGTTGAAACAGTAGGCATATGTTGATTTTCCCCCTTTGTTACTGATTGTAATAAGCCAGCTTAATTAAGTTGGCTTTTCTTTTTTCTGGCTCTAGGGCCTGTTTATCTTTCAAGTTTATTTTTGCAGCAGTTTGACTGGTATTTATACAAGGCAGAGCCTGCGTAGCATAGTCATTCTATGTAAGTCTGGCGATAAAGACTTTGTGCTCCTGCAAAGTCACCTTACCCCACATCCTTGTGGGGCAACACAGAGAAAATGCCAATCAAGCGCTGCCCTTTGGGTTCACCTGAGTGCGCTTTGTTCATTGTTGCTCAACTTTTGCCTAGATTACTAGGCGGCAAGTCGAGCGTCGCGATCAAAACACACTCAGAAGAACAAAAATCAAACAGCAAAGGTCAACAGGCCCTAAAACATCTTTCACTCCATTTTTATTCCATAATCTCGCGCTTTAATAGCTACAACGGAGAAACGCCATAGACTAATTAGGATAACGTTATGCTTTGCTACGATGCGACAATTTCACACTTAAACTTTATTGAGACACAATCAGAATCAGACTATGATCTACTTAATGAAGTGGCGAGTTCAGAAGACTTGTCTAGTATACTAACCATGTTACTGTTCGATGACACGCTTTCAGACAAGTTAAAGCGTCAAGTTAGACAACAATTGAAAAAGTTAAAAGCAAAGAGTAAATAAATCCTATGTCTACCCCATCAAGAATTTTGCTCGTCGAAGACGACCAAGATATTGCAGAGCAGGTGCTGTTGTTTTTTAGAGCATCCGGTTTTGAAATGTTTCATATTGCAGACGGTGCAGAAGTTGTACCTTGGGTAAAGTTAAACCAACCTGATGCAATCTTGATGGATATCATGTTGCCGAACCAAGATGGCGTAGAGTGTATGCGTCAAATTCGAACGTTTTCTGAAGTACCTATTGTGATGCTGACTGCCAAAGTGGCAGAAGCAGACCGTTTAAAGGGCTTAGAAGTCGGCGCAGATGATTATGTATGTAAACCTTTTAGCGCCGCTGAATTAGTGATGCGCATGAAAGCGATCTTACGTCGTTGTGTAAATACCAATGCGTATCAAAAGCCTATCGAAGTAAATCGCGAAGAATTAACGGTTAAACTGAATGGCAGTACATTAGGCTTAACCAAAGTTGAGTTTGACGTCTTTGCGCTTTTATATGATGCACCAAACCGTGTCTTTTCAAGACAGCAAATTCTTGATTATATTCAACCGGATAACTTTGATATTTCGGATCGCGTAATCGACAGCCACATTAAAAATATCAGAAAGAAAATCAAAGGATTAGATTTATCTCCGAAAATTGTAGAGTCGGTATATGGCGCCGGGTATCGCTACAATGGTCAACAGATCACTGAATGACTAAGTGATTGAAATTTATATCTAAGGTATTATCAAAGTAGAAGAACCGATGAGATCTCAATATGCTTTGGTCAATGCTCTCCAATACGCCTGCATGGTTTAGTCTTGCGCTATTTGCAGGCGGTGCGGCTACCCTGCTCCCCGTTGTTTGGGTCATACGCAGCACTTTCAAAAATCAACTCAATACGCAACTCGCCTCCGAGCAAGTACTTAGGTCGCAACTAAGCCAAGCCGAGCAACTCGCTGAGCAATTAAGAGCGCAGCAACTACAAAGTCATGGCCAACAGCAGCAATTGCAAGCGAGATTAGCTGAGCGTCAACGGCAAGCTGCTGAATATCAGCAGCTATGGCAGCGAGAGCTCGATGCCAAGGAAGAAATTCAAGTACATGCTCATGAGTTAGAGGTTGAAATGGCCAACTTGCAAACCTTGCTGGAGCAAAAGCAACTAAGCTTTGAGCAACAGCTTGCGCAGCTTGAACAAGCGAAAGTCCAGCTTAAAGAAGAGTTTCACAATCTCGCGAATCAAATATTTGATGAGAAAAGCGAGCGCTTTAGTCACCAAAGTAAAGAAAAAATCCAGCAGTTGCTGCAGCCAGTACAAGGTGAGTTAAAGGGCTTTAGAGATAAAATGGAAGCCATTCATAGTGAAGAGCTTAAGCAACGGGCGTCATTAAAAACTGAATTGCTGCACTTACAAGCCAACAATAAAGCCATGACTGAGCAAGCAGATCGTTTGACCACTGCGTTACAGGGGCAAAAGAAAGCACAAGGTAATTGGGGTGAACTCATGCTTGAAAATGTGCTTGATAGCGCTGGGCTACGTCCGGGTTACGACTATCAGCGAGAAGTAAACTTTAATACTGACGAAGGCAAGTTTCGCCCTGACGTCGTGGTTTACTTACCGCAATCCCGCCATCTGGTAATTGACGCTAAAACCTCATTGAATGCCTATACACGGTATATTAATGCCACAACCGATAGTGAAGCGAATCAAGCCATAGTGGCACACACCGAAGCCATCACTGCACGGATCAAAGAGTTGGGTAGTAAATCTTATGAGCGCTTACCTGGTCTTAATTCCCCAGAGGTGGTCATTATGTTTATCCCTGTGGAATCCGCATTTGTTGAGGCGGTTAAGCATAAGCCAACGCTTTATCAGGAGGCTTTACAAAACAATGTATTGGTGGCAACGCCAACAACGCTTTTAACCAGTCTTAATATCGTTAAACAGTTATGGCGTTTTGAGGAGCAAAGCAAGCATACCAGAGAGCTGGCGCTTCGAGCTGAGAAGTTTTATAACAAGCTCAATAGCTTCCTACATAGTATGGAAGGGGTGGGTAAACAGCTTGATAAAGCAAAAGAGAGCTACGAGCGAGCGTTTTCTCAGTTATATATGGGTAAAGGCAACTTAATTAAGCAAGCTTCTGAATTTAAAGAACTAGGCGTTGCCGTAGTCAAGGAGCTACCCGAAGAACTCGAAGAAAAAGCTAAACTTGAGCTCGAGCCGGTAAGTCAGCTTGGCAACCACGATAGCTCGAAATAACCCTTGAAATCCAAAAACAAAAAAGGCCCATTGGGCCTTTGAACGAAAGATAAAAGAATTTAACTTGAAATGATTAAGGTGCCTTGCACTTGGCATAGTCACTGTGGCGTGGCGTATCCGAATACAAGTGCATATAAAGCGCAAATTGGCTGACATCACGCCAAACATTGCTACTGGCCGGTGGGCATAGTGACTGCTCGATATAACCCTTAAGTGCCTGTCCCGTTAATGCAAGTTTAGTCGGGATACGGATAAACACATTGATGTCATCTTTACTGGTTTTTAAATGTGAGAACTGCCAGCTACCAACCATATACTGTTTGGTAAAGTAGCGGTTGATACGCATTTGGGATTCTTTACTAAGCTGCTGAGTGGGTGCCTCAGGCGTTTCGGTAACAAATGCCCATGCACTTACCAGTGAAATAATAGTGGCTAGTACAAAAGTCCAAATCACAGCAGGTGATAGTTTATTTTTTGGCTTTATTTGAAGTTGCTGCTGGCTCGCTCTAGATTCAACAATTTTCAACCATTCAGCATGTTTTAGCGTCCGTTGTGTCATTGGTACTCTCCGTTTCTGCATACTGGTATTTAAGCGTTTCAATGTGGAGTAAAGATGGAGTGGGCAAACATCAGACCAGTGCCCTTATGAGGTATAAGGTAGATCAAAAAATTCTTTATTATTGATGAAAGAATAATTCTAAAATCCGCGTCTTTTCTTATGATAGTGACCTAATTTTAGGCTGGTATTGAATTAGTAAGTACCAACATTTTGGTCATAAGTCGAATGGGTATCGTACCGCATTTTGTGTTATTTACTTGGGTACCTTATTCAGTCTTGATTTATCTTCATATTGACTAAATTAAGTAGTAATCGGTCTTTTACAGACTCTGCGTTCAACATATTCACGGGACAAACTATGCAATTTATTAATAACAAGCTGGAAAACGCTGTTCGCAAGCCAATCTCGTTGGCTGTCGGTGCCGCGCTTCTTTCAACTATTTCAATTCATGCGCAAGCCGAAAGTAACAACACTGAAGCCAAAGAAAGTGTTGAAGTCATCGAAATCACTGGTACGCGAAGAAGTCTTCGTAGTGTCGCCGAGAGCACGGTGCCGGTAGATGTGATTTCTTTAGAAGATATGCAAAGTACAGGTCAGCTGGAGCTAAGCCAAGTACTAACAACTCTAGTGCCTAGTTTTAACTTCCCAAATTCAACGCTGGCGGATGGCACGGATCACGCCCGTCCGGCAGTGCTTAGAGGTTTAGCACCGGATCACACCTTAGTGCTGGTAAATGGTAAACGTCGTCATGCCGGCGCATTATTGAATTTAAATGGTACCGTTGGCCGTGGTTCAACGGCGGTTGATTTAAATACCATTCCAGCTGCCGCGATTAAGCGTATAGAAGTACTGCGTGATGGCGCTGCTGCTCAATACGGCTCAGATGCCATTGCTGGCGTTATTAATATTGTGCTTAAAGATGCCGAAGAAGGTGGCAGTATTAGTGTGACCTATGGTGAGCACGATACACAGATGGCTGGTGTCCCTGACTTATTACAAACCCGTGCAAACGCTGCGGGCGATTTAGACTTTGTATTAGGAGATGACCGCAAGCGTAATGATGGTGGTACTACAACAATTGGTGCCAACGTTGGTTTTGCTTTAGGTAATGATGGTTTTATTAACCTATCTGCCGAATATAGAGATAAAAAACCAACTAATCGTTCAGGCTTCGATCCAAGAGAGCAATATGCTCGTGATGAAAATGGTCAACTTGACTCAAGAGAGTTTTCATTCGATCGCTACAACCACCGTTTTGGTAAAGCCGAAGTGGAAGACTTTGCACTATTTTATAATGCAGGTTACAACCTAGATGCGGAAACCGAACTTTATTCATTTGGTAGCTACTCAACACGTGAAGGAAACTCCGGTGGTTTCTATCGTCGCGCAAATGACAGCCGCAACTTAACTGCGGTATACCCAAATGGTTTCTTACCTCAAATCGTCAGCGATGTAGATGATTACTCTTTTGCGGTTGGTGTAAAAGGCACTCAAGGTGAGTGGGATTACGATATCAGTACAAACTATGGTGTGAATGACTTCGCCTTGGGTGTCGTAAATAGTTTGAATACTTCAATGGGGGTAACAAGCCCGACTGAGTTTAATAACGGCGCTTTAGTTTATTCACAGTGGCTTGTGAATGCTGATGCTAAAACGGCATTGGATTTGGGCTTACCGGATGACGTATTTTTTACGATTGGTGCAGAATATCGCCGCGAAACCTATGAAATTGAAGTCGGTGAAGAAGCGTCTTACCTCACCGTGCTTGATGCAGAAGGCAATCCCGTTGCAGCTGGCGGTGCGCAGGTGCTTGCTGGTTTCTCACCAGCAAGTGCTGTCGATGAATCTCGTCATAACATCGCTTTATTCGCAGAGTTTGATACCTACTTAACGCAGGACTGGAATGTCGTCTTGGCGGGTCGCTTTGAAGATTATAGTGATTTTGGCAGCACCTTCACCAGTAAACTGGCTTCGCGCTATGTGGTGTCGGATAACTTTTCACTACGTGGTGCAGTAAGCACAGGTTTTAGAGCGCCTTCTTTGGCTCAAACGTCCTATAAATCAATTGCTACGGTATTTGAAAATGGCGTACCGAGTGAAGTTGGCCACTTCCCTGTTGATACGCCAGCTGCAAAAGCGCTGGGTGCTCGAGAGCTTGAACCGGAAGAGTCGGTCAATATGACGGCGGGCTTTGTCTACACACTAGACGCGTTCTCATTTACTGTGGATGCCTATCGAATTGACATCGACGATCGCATTGTCCTTTCTGAGAACTTAGGTGGTCCCGAGGTCATTAATATTTTGCAGCAAGCGGGTGAGCTCAATACGCAAAGCGTAAGGTACTTCACTAATGCTATCGACTCGCGTACTCAAGGTGTGGATATCGTGGCAACGTACAGTTTTGATCTTGCCGACTACGGTAATCTGCGTTTAAGTGCCGCGGTAAACATCAACGACACTGAAGTGACGCATGTAAAAGCAAACCCTGCTGAGCTTGAAGCCCTTGGTGACAGCTATGAGTACTTTGCTCGTCGTGAAATTGCACGATTTGAAGATGGGACACCAAAAGACAAATGGAACCTAGCTGCAATTTGGCAATTTGGCGATTGGCAGACGACATTACGTGCCACACGCTATGGTGAAACGGTAGATTCTTCGAGCGCAGTAGAGGGCGATGAAGTATTAGACGCTAAATGGATCACTGATTTAGAAGTGGCTTATAACCTAGGTGACAACTGGAAGTTTGCTGTAGGCGCTAACAATCTATTTGATCAATATCCACAAGATACTGTTAGTAATATTGGTTATACAACGTTTAACCAGATCTTTCCTTACTCTGCGTTCTCGGCATATAACACCGATGGTCGTTTTGTGTATGGCAATATCAGCTACCGATTCTAAGCTTGCTTAGAAAGACGAAAGGCCAAGCATCTGCTTGGCCTTTTGTACTTTACTTACTTAATATCAACTCACATTTTATGCGGGTACTTTATGCTGATACATCTACCGCGTGAGGTAAGTTTATCTGAATACATAAACCGCCATATTTCCCTGACTTCACTGTGATTTTTCCATTCATCGCTTCAATTAAACTCTTACAAATAGATAAACCAAGACCAGAGCCTCCTGTTGCACGACTTCTCGACGCTTCGACACGGTACAAGCGCTCAAACAGTTTGTTCTGCTCGGCCTCAGATACGCCTGGCGAGCTATCATCTACTTGTAGAAATAGTCCTTGTTTATTGACTACTGCTTTAAACCTGACCTTGCCGGGTTTATCTGTGTATAAACATGCATTCTTAGCAAGATTATCGATAACCCTATCCAGCTTTGGTTTATCAATGTAAATACTCATATCATCGACGTGAATGTCGGCGATAAATTGCAGCTGATTACTTGTTACTAATCTTTCAATATCGTACACATAGCTTTGGATAACCGTTTTCGCGCCATGCTGCTGAGGATGGATCACAAGTGCGTCATGATCTGCTTGAGACAATTGATATACGTTTGAGATCAATTCATTTAGCTGATTTATCTTGTTGTTGATCTTGGCATATGCAATTGTGCTGTCATCAATAAGATTGTGTTCCATCGCTTCTATATGGAGTTTTAAGACACTGAGAGGCGTGCGTAACTCGTGGGAAATATCGGCCAGCATTTTATCTTTATGCTCAATATTCAATTGATACATTTTTGCTTTTAGCGCCGCATTTCTATGTTTGACGACAAAAAATCCGACTAGAAATAATCCAGCTAAAAAGGTCGAGATTGCAGTGATCACCCACATTTGTGTGGATAGCTTGGCATTTTGTAAGTTAATCTCGGTTATGGCTTGTGCAGAGCGTGCTTGCTCCAGTTGTTGAGATTGAATAAGCGCGTCAATACTGGCTTTATAGGTACTTACTTGTTTTTCGAGTAATGTTTCATGAAGTTGAGTCTGTAGCTCTGAAGTCGACTTCATAAATTGAAAAGCTTGGGCGTATTCATGATGTGCAGCAAGCGTTATCGCTTTAAGGCGATGATATTTTTCGAGCAGCACCTCTGCCGTTTCAATTTCGGTTAGGGCGTCCAGCTTGGTGAGTAGTGTTTTTGCTTTGTTTAATTCTTTGCGTTTTAGCCTAACTTCTAACTCCGTCAGGTAGGCGTAAAATTGTTGCAGCGTTGAACTGGTTTGAGTGGCATATTCAATGCCTGCAAGTGCATCCGCTAGGGCATTGTCTAAGTCTGCTTTGGCTATATGGATCAATGCGGAGTTGCGATATGCCCTAGCGAGTGAAACCCTAGCATTGAGTTCTTTTAGAAATTCAATGGCCTCTTTTGTTTGCGCTAATGCTTCGTCCGTTTTACCGTTCTTAAACTTCAGCTCTCCCAAGCGAAGGGCCGTGCCTGCGACATTACGTAATTCTTTTGAAGCTTTATCTGCAACGAGAGCTTGTTGGAAGAAATACTCTGCATTTTCCTCATCCCCCATACGCACAGAAATATCACCAAGATTGTAAAAATTAGCCCCTTGCTTTTCGTACTGATCAGTTCCTTTTAGTAATTCATAGGCTTTTAAATGATATTGCATAGATTGCGCAAGCAAATTTCTGTGGTCGGCAACAACACCTAGATTATTATAGGTTTGCGCCACTAAACTTGACTTGTTCATCGCTTCGGCTGAAGCGAGCGCTTTTAAGTAAAAAGACTCAGCCTGCTCAAGCTGGCTTAAGTTACGATAGTTAATGCCTATCTCTCTGTATAAATCATACTTGCGCGCTTCGGTAAGGAAAAACTGCTTTTCGATATAGCTAAGGGTAGATATTGATTTCTCATATAAGTCTTGCTTTCGATAAATCATGGCCTGCAAATAAATCGCTTGATATCGCGTTTCTTCTTCTTCACTGACGCTGGCCGTTTCAATTTTAACTAAGGCTTCGGTGTATTTGCCCGCCTTTTCTAAATCTTCTATTTCCTTGATAACTGTATTCCCGGCCTGGCAATGCATCGCTGTAAGCAGTGCTACTGCTTTTATTAAGTTCTTAATGGGGGTCATGTATCAACTTTAATGTACTGTAATCAGTTTTATAGTTTTACATGGAAAAGTGGGGTAAATATGGAAAGTGTAAAGGGGGTTTACAGCAGAATGAAGTGCTTATAAATCTGAGGTTAGTCATATTTTGATTTTTAGTCAAAATAAACTCAGAACAAAATTTTACTAAGTAAGTTAGTAAAAATGTGACCTGTCGCTGGTTTAGTTAGTAAAATTTTGGTTTGTGAAAGTGAAAAAAGTCACAAATGCGCTCTTTTTTGTCTGGATCTTAGATCTTTACTGTAAAGATCGGGATCGTTAGGTGTTGAGTTAATAAAATTCTGATCTCAAATAAGTCTAGGTTAGTAAAAATATGATCTGAATAACTGACGTTGGTAAATACGTGATCTCAGTTACCAGTGGCTAGTAAAAATCTGATCCACAATAGATAAAAGGGCCTGACGGCCCTTGCTGATTAGGGAACTATATAAGTCGTTATCTAAATCCAGTGTTTAGAACTGGTTCATGGTGTTGGCTTCACCACCTGCTTTGAGTGCGTTCTCACCAGAGAAATACTCTTTGTGCGTGTCACCGATATTAGAGCCTGCCAAGTCTTGGTGTTTAACTGATGCTTGTTCGCGACGGATTTCTTGTCGTTGCACATCGCGCACATAGGCAAGCATACCCGCGTCACCAAAATAGCCTTCAGCCAGAATATCAGTGCTGAGTGCTGCTGTATGATAAGTTGGCAGTGTAATAAGGTGATGGAAAATTCCCGCTTCTCTTGCCGAGTCTCGCTGGAAGTTTTGCACCAGTAGATCGGCTTCGGCTGCCAACTCGGTTGCGTCTAACTCTGGCGCCATCAATACTTTTGCATCCGCGCTTGGATTTGGGTATGCCGATAAGTCTTTACCTTGCTCCTGCCATTGCTGGTATACCTGTTCACGGAATTTTAATGTCCAGTTGAACGATGGCGAGTTGTTGTACACAAGCTTAGCGTTAGGCACCTGTTCGCGAACTCGGTTAACTAGCTCGGCAATTTGCTCGATATTTGGCTTTTCGGTTTCAATCCACAATAGATCTGCGCCTGATTGAAGACTGGTTACACAGTCTAGTACCACACGATCTTTTTCCGTGCCTGCTCTGAACTGGTATAGACCGTTGTCTAAGCGAACTGGCTTTTGCAGTTCGCCACCCAATTTAATTGCCATCTCACCTTCTTGTAAGTCAGCGGCCGAGGTAACTGGCGTGGTGTCTAAATAGCTGGTGTATTGGCTCGCAAGGTCGCCCTGCGCTTTTGATACTGGCACTTTTTGCGTCAAACTTGCACCCAATGAGTCAGTGCGTGCGACGATAACGCCATCTTCAACACCAAGCTCAAGGAAAGCATATCGTACAGCGTTAATCTTAGCTAAAAAGTCCTCATGGGGAACCGTTACTTTACCTGCTTGGTGGCCACACTGCTTTGCGTCCGATACTTGGTTTTCGATTTGAATTGCACAAGCACCCGCTTCAATCATTTGTTTAGCTAATAGGTAGGTTGCTTCTTCGTTACCAAAACCGGCATCAATATCAGCAATGATAGGCACTACATGGGTTTCGAAGTTATCGATTTTGCTAAGGATCTCTGTTGTATCTTGGCCTTTTGCTCTCGCTGCATCAAGATCTTTGTAGAGATGATCTAGCTCTCGCGCATCGGCTTGCTTGAGGAAGGTGTAGATCTCTTCAATCAAAGCTGGAACCGCTGTTTTTTCATGCATACTTTGGTCAGGTAGTGGGCCAAACTCTGAGCGCAGTGCAGCAACCATCCAGCCACTTAAGTATACGTAAGAGCGTTTTGTGGTTTTATTGTGACGCTTTACTGCCATCATCATTTGTTGCGCGGTAAAACCGTGCCAACAACCAAGCGATTGCGTGTATTGGCTGCTATCTGCGTCGTACGCTGCCATGTCTTCACGCATCACTTTTGCCGTGTATTTTGCAATGTCCAAACCGGTTTTAAAACGGTTTTGTAGGTGCATACGGCTGGCATACTCAGGACTGATAGATTGCCAAGTTTTTCCTTGGCTTTGGCATAGACTAGAGAAATGATCTAACTGAGTTTGATACTGAGACATAATTAGCTTCCTTTGAACGGGTACTATAAATCAAATTAAATTCTGGTTGTTTGTTACACGAAACCAACCGGTGTGAGAGTGGTTGGCTGCGGGCTTAATTAAACACTAGGCCGATAAATCAGATTTTTTAAATTTATAGTTATTATTACGAGTATATTTTTTGTGAATGGGAAAAGGGGTTCGTTTTTCCAAAAATTGTTTTATGTTTGATCTATCCCGTTCAAAAAATGTTAATCAAGGACTCTCCATGAGCAAGTATGTCACTCATTCAGGCTTCCAAATTGCGACTCCACTGGCGCAGTTTGTTGAGCAATCTTTACTTCCCGGTACGGGGATCGCGGTCAATCAATTTTGGCAAGGCGTAGTGGATATTTTTTCGGAACTTGGGAAGCAAAACCAAGCGTTACTCAACAAACGCGATACCCTGCAACAGCAAATTGACGATTACCACCTCTCTCATCCTGATTGGCAATCTGCAGAATATCGGACATTTCTTGAATCTATCGGTTATTTGCAGCCTGAGCCTGAAGATTTTGCCATCGAAACCGAACATGTAGAGCCTGAAATTGCGAGCGCAGCCGGTCCTCAGTTAGTGGTGCCTGTCAGTAACGCAAGGTTTGCGCTCAATGCGGCGAATGCGCGCTGGGGCTCTTTGTATGATGCGCTCTATGGAACGGATGTTCTTGGCGAAGAGGATGGTGCTGAGCGTACTCAAGCCTATAATCCGAACCGTGGGTTTAAAGTCATGGCTTATGCTAGGCAATTCCTCGATAAAGCACTGCCGTTGGCTGAAGGTTCTCACATAGAAAGTACGAACTACGCGATTCTAGACGGCAATTTGGTGATTACACTCAACGACAGCACCCAAGTTGCACTGCAAAAGCCTGATCAGCTAGTGGGTTATCAGGGGGAGGCACAAAATCCAAGCGCGGTATTGCTGCGTCATCATGATCTGTATATTGAGATCCAAATTGATCCACACCATCCGATAGGACAGGCAGACAAAGCTGGGATCAAAGATGTCGTCCTTGAGGCTGCACTTACGACAATTATGGATTGTGAAGACTCAGTTGCGGCGGTGGATGCACAAGACAAAGTATTGGTATATCAAAATTGGTTAGGCTTGATGAAAGGGAGCTTGAGTGAGACCTTCGAAAAGTCAGGTCAATCGCTGACTCGGACGCTAAATGCCGACCGAAGTTACGTAGATACACAAGGCCAGCGTATGACACTAAAAGGTCGCTCTATGATGTTCGTGCGCAATGTTGGCCACCTAATGACAACGCCAGCGATACTGGATGCAGAAGGAAACGAGCAGTTCGAAGGGATTTTAGATGCCATCATGACAAGCACGGCTGCGCTGCATGATTTACAAGGTAATAGTCCGTTTAAAAACTCGACGGCAGCAAGTATCAATATCGTGAAGCCAAAGATGCACGGGCCTGAAGAAGTCGCTTTCACTGATACCCTATTTAGCCGAGTTGAAGCGCTGCTCTCGCTACCCAAAAATACCATTAAAATGGGGATTATGGATGAAGAACGCCGTACTTCGGTAAACTTAAAAGCGTGTATTGCTGCCGCTAAGCAGCGTGTAGTATTTATCAATACTGGCTTTTTGGATAGAACAGGCGATGAAATTCATACCTCAATGCTGGCGGGCCCTGTATTGCCCAAAGTGGCAATTAAAGGACAGTCTTGGATAGCGGCCTATGAAGATCAAAACGTGGATATTGGCCTTAAAACCGGTTTTAGGAAAAAGGCACAAATAGGCAAAGGAATGTGGCCAATGCCAGATAAAATGGCGCTGATGATGGAGCAAAAGCAAGGCCATCCGGAGTCCGGTGCTAATACTGCGTGGGTGCCCTCTCCTACCGCAGCAACGCTCCATGCAATGCACTATCACTATGTGGATGTGTTTGCACGTCAACTTGAGATAAAAACACGTCAGCAAGCATCGCTCGATAACTTACTCACGCCCCCGCTGATGTTAGAAAACGATTTGTCTGCGGAGGATATTCAAGCCGAATTAGACAATAATGCGCAGGGCATTTTGGGCTACGTGGTGCGCTGGATAGACCAAGGCGTA
The DNA here is from genome assembly GCF_022347825.1 of Pseudoalteromonas sp. OF7H-1. NCBI lineage: Bacteria > Pseudomonadati > Pseudomonadota > Gammaproteobacteria > Alteromonadales > Pseudoalteromonadaceae > Pseudoalteromonas > Pseudoalteromonas sp. OF7H-1. The sequence goes on from NZ_JAKRFX010000017.1 coordinate 23,598, forward strand.
GGTTGCTCAAAAGTGCCTGATATCAATCACGTTGGATTAATGGAAGACAGAGCAACGCTTAGGATCTCAAGCCAGCATATCGCTAACTGGTTATATCATGGCATTTGTAGCGAAGAGCAAGTGGAAAAAACTTTTAGGCGCATGGCGGCTGTAGTAGATGGTCAAAACGAAGGTGACAGCCTCTACCAACCAATGCTCAATGACCATAAACCGCTTAGTGAAAACCTCGCCTATAAAGCAGCGTTATCTTTGGTATTTGAAGGCCGAGTTCAACCCAATGGTTATACCGAGCCGCTACTTCACGCTTATCGACAAGCCTATAAGCAGCAGGCTAATTAGTCCCTTTTCATTTCGATGTCACTCAAATCAAGGCTGGTCAATCCAGCCTTTTTGGTTTTTCTGCTTGTGTCGATGTAAACCTCGATCTACGTTGGATTTGTAGGTCGTGATTTATCACGACGAGCATGGGCTACATTTGCGACACGGCAATCAAAGGTACTCGTGTTGAAACACCGTTGAGTGCAATTTTGTGGATCATTTCATCTATGGTAGTGCAGCAATCACTGAGAATGTAGACATTGTACTGCTCCGCCGATTTCGATAGCGCGGTATGGGTTACACAGTTTTGCGTCATCATGCCGCAGATATATAAAGTGTCGATATCTTTAGATTGGAGCAAATCGTTTAAGGAGGTTTGCTCAAAGCTGTCGGCATAGGACTTTACGATATGGTGGCCGTTTTCTCGCGCTTGGCGTAGGCCATTATGAAGATCTACACCGCTTGTGTCGGCATTGAAAAATGGTGCTTTTCCTTGCTCTGGATTAGCTATGTGCTGGACATAAATGACTTCCATATTTTGCTCTGCTGCTTTTTTGATAGCTGAATTGATGTTTGCTAGTGTATTTTTGGTATTCCATAGCGGGAAAAGCCCTCCAGGAAAGTAGTCATTTTGAATGTCGATCACCAATAGTGCGCTGTTGTTCATTTTTTTACCTCGTTAGTTAATTTACAGAGGTATTGTGCTGGAGTTGTAATTTTGACTGGAGTGTCTAAAATGACATTTTTGAGTTCAAATTCGACAACGTAGATGAAACCAATCAAAGTGGCGATTTGTCACTATCCTTATGCGATGAAGTCGGCTGTGTATGGTCTAGAAGAGCTGTTTTTTCTAGCAGATAGAATTTGTATCGAAGAGTCACAGGATACCCGCTTTACAACACATGTTGTCACCTTCAGTGGTGCTGTAAAGGGGGATTACAATATTGTGTTATTGCCGCCGAGTGTTAGTTCTGATTATTACCTCAAACCTGAACCTCAATTACTTGCTTGGTTAACCGAGCAGCACCAACAAGGTGCAGTTATCGCCTCTGCCTGTGCGGGGGCTTTTATACTTGCGGCCTCGGGGCTAAGTCATCAGCGCTTACTTACCACGCATTGGGGGTTAACTGAGGCATTTAAACGGCACTTTCCTAACCAGCCTATCGATACGCGGAAAATTTTAATTGATCACAATGATATTATGTCGGCTGGCGGCATGATGTCATGGCTTGATCTTGGATTAGAGTTAGTCAAAAAATATAGCGGTCACTTAGTCATGCGCAAGTTAGGCAAAACGCTTGTCGTAGATACGGCTCAGCGGGAGCAGAGCTACTATCATCAATTTCAGCCAAACTTTCAACATGGTGACGATGCTGTGCTGCGCGCCCAGCAATACATTAACACCCATTATGGTCGCAATATTTCAATTACAGAACTGGCTGATATCGCTCTACTTACGCAAAGAACCTTACAGCGACGTTTTGCTAAGGTGCTCGGACTCAACCCAAATCAATATCTGCAACGGTTTCGGGTGCAGAAAATGTGTGATTTATTAGAAAGCACGAGCAAGCCATTTGATTGGATTGCGCACCAGGTAGGGTACGAGGATACGACAGCCTGCCGTAAGGTGTTTAATAAGTGTATGGGCTTAACACCAAGCGAGTTTCGAAAACGTTTCTAGTGAACCTGAATCCGGGATAACAACTTGTTCTCTAGCAGCTGTTATCCCTTACTACTGCGTTAAATTTGCTTGCAATAGGCCAGCTATTGACGCACAAATTTGCCTTGTATTAAGAAATAACTTCTGGCTAGAGTGATATTACACTTTTGAGCTTAGGTATTTTAGTTTAATAACTAACTTCTTATCCCGAGTTCAGGTTAGTTATTTAAACTTTACTTAAAGTAAAAAATGTTTGACTTGTGGTTGAGCAAAGTTTACGCTTTTAATGTAAAGAATACTTAACCTTGAGTAAAGTGAGGGTAACATGGAAAGCAACAATAAGATTAAAGCGTTTTTAGACTCGTTGAGTTTCCGTGACTTAACGATTGCGATAGAGTTTTTGGTAACAGGTTATATCTTGTATTTTTATTTAGGCGAAATAACAGCGGCTACAGAGCAGTTACGTCAAGATCCGAGTTGGGTATCAGGATTGTTGCTCAAGGTGATTGTTATTTCTATCGTGACATCTATTGCAGGTCAGCTGCTACTGAGCTTTGTTAGTGATAAAGATATGGATAAGCCGTTAGATGAACGTGAAAAATTGATTGCGCTATCTGGGTGCAAACCTGCCTACTGGGTGCTTCAGGTTGGTGTGTGTATCTCTATTTTCCAGTATTCTGCCGAAGCGCAAAATTGGTCGCAAGCGCTTCTTTTTGAACTACCATTTGCACCACTTCATATTTTAGTGATTGCATTTTTGCTGGCTGAATTGGTCGGTTATGGAACTCAGCTCGTCAAAGCTCGTTTGGGAGCTGTGTATGGCTGATTTATCAATAAAAAACAAAATCAGAATGCTGCGTTTTATGAGCGGTGAAATGACACAAAAAGAGCTTGCTGAGCGAGTGGGTGTTACGAGACAAACGATTATGGCGATCGAGGCTGCAAAATACTCACCTTCGCTCGAAGTAGCATTCAAGATAGCATATGTATTTAATGTCTCTATTGAAGAAGTATTCGAATATCAGCCATAAAGTGCCAAAACAAGCGTGATGTAAAGGGGGTTTACGTCACGCTTTTTTGTTTCTGTGAGCACCGATACGTTTTTTGACTTAAATAGTTTAATAATTAGGCATTGTAATCTAGGCTTTAGGTAAATATATTGTTACTACTAAAGATAGTGCCTATGCAATGAACAGAGTCGTCATGTTATAAGGCCGATTGTCATAGACTTGCTCACGAGGTGTCATGGTTAAGCAGTACATATCAGTGAATAACTTGATTGGCACGATTATTTTGGTGTGGGGCTTGGTAATTCCCCCTGCCAGTGCAAGTGAATGCAGTAAAACGGTGAATATCGGCGTTGTTGCCGATTGGCCGCCATTAACTGTATTTGATGAGCTTGGACCTTGGGGCCTAGACGTAGACATTGCCGAAATGGTGTTCCAGCATGTTGCCGTGTGTACCACCTATATTCGCCTCCCTTCCAGCGCTCGCACTTTTGAAGAGATGTCAAAAGGAGTGATAGATGTCGCGGTAATGGTTAGCTACACTAAAGATAGAGAAGCATACGGAGATTTCTCTCTGCCCTACCGTTTTGAACGTATGCGATTATTCTCGTTATCACCTCCCACAGCGCTTGGCGATCTCGCTTCATTACTAAAGCAATCGAAAACCATAGGGTTAAGCATCGGATCTTACTATGGAGAGGAACTTAATAAGCTTAAACAAGATCCCCGCTATAAAGATCAATTTGTGAGTATTGCCAGTGCGCAGCGGCGGGTTGAAATGCTAATGAAAGCGCGCGTTGATTTTATTGTGGATGATATGATCACGGGGAACTATTTTATCAAAGAGCGAGGACTTGACGCTGCACAGGCCTGGCCTTATGTGGTACATGATAACCAAGTACACTTTTTGCTGCGTAAAAATGTTTTTAGTGCGAGGCTGAAAAGCAAAATTGATGAGGCGATCTTAGCGCTTAAACCTAAGATTGAATTGTTAGTGGCGAGTTATCAGTCAAACGCGTCTTTTGGGGTTTCAACTGTCTCAAATAGGTTTCCTAGTTATCAACCGTTACCGCTTTCAAATCTTAACTAGCAAGGATGTTTAGTCTTATTCAATTCCATCATTTGATTCGGTTTTGGTTGTTTTACAGTCAAACCAAACTTAATCAAATTGTCACATCAAAACGGTAAATTATCGCAAATACCTGCAAAATCTCAGATTTTTTTAAATTTCTTAAGATTTTTTGTAATCCTTTAAAACCCCTTAGCTATCATGGGATTAACCTAGGTACAAACGTCAAAAATTTGGCTTTTTACAAAAAGTCAACCTTGAAGTCTCACCTTTATCACCCTAAGATTTATTTTAATTGAACGGTCAATTAATAAAAAGCTATGCCAAAAGTCGGAATGGAACCTGTTCGTCGTCAGCAGCTAATTGACGCCACTTTAGAGTCAGTTGCCGAGTTAGGATTACAAGCAACCACGATTAATAGTATCAGTAAAAGAGCCGGTCTCTCATCAGGGATCATCAGCCACTATTTTGGTGGTAAACAAGGCTTGATTGAAGCAACCGTGCGCTATCTATTAAACAACTTGAAATACAGTTTGTTGGACAAGACCTACGGAGGTTGTGGTGCCGAGCAGCGACTCATGTATATCGTAGAAGCTAACTTTGCCATGGTGCAGCAGCAGTCAAATACGACGCGCACTTGGTTGAGTTTCTGGGCGCAGTCCATGCACGATGACGAGCTACACCGACTACAGCGTGTTAACAGTTGCCGTCTGCAGAGTAACCTAGCGACTTCGTTTGCTGCTTTTATGCCGCGAGCACAGGCAAAAGAAGCGGCTGAGCTTGCCGCCGGTATGATTGACGGACTCTGGTTAAGAGCTGTGCTAAGCAAAGCTGACCATCATGCGTTTCATCACAGTGAAACGCTCGCAAAACGCTACATTCAATCACTTATTAAGCAGTTTGGAGGATAATGTGACAGTCCCTGTATATCAAAATTTTATTCATGGCCAGTTCTTGGCAAACCACTCAGGCGAAAAGTTTGCAGTAAAAAATCCAGCAACGGATGAAGTGATCTATGAGGTAGAGGTTGCTGACAGTCATGTTCAGCAAGCTGCGATTGAAAGTGCTAAAGCGGGCTTTGCATTATGGTCAGCGATGGCGCCAATTGAGCGTAGTCGTGTTTTACATAAAGCGGTATCTCTGTTGCGCGAGCGCAATAATGAGCTTGCTAAGATTGAAGTGTTAGATACAGGTAAACCTTGGCAAGAGGCTGAATGTGTAGACATTCAAACTGGCGCTGATGTGATTGAATATTTTGCAGGGTTGGCTCCCGCTCAAGTTGGCACTCAGCAGCCAGTGGGAGGGGACTTTTTCTATACTCGTAAAGAGCCCTTGGGGATTTGTGCAGGCATTGGCGCGTGGAATTATCCACTGCAAATTGCGTGTTGGAAATCAGGCCCTGCACTTGCCGCTGGTAACGCCCTCATTTTCAAGCCATCGGAAGAAACACCACTAGGCGCGATTAAGCTGGCCGAAATCTTTATTGAAGCCGGTGTCCCTGCGGGCGTATTCAATGTGGTGCAAGGTGCCGCTGAGGTGGGCCAATGGCTTACTACCAGCCCTGATATTGAAAAAGTATCGTTCACCGGTGAAGTGGGTACTGGCAAAAAAGTAATGCAAAGTGCGGCAAGCAATTTAAAAGAAGTGACGATGGAGCTAGGCGGCAAATCACCGCTTATCGTTTTTGAAGATGCTGATATCTCTCAAGCGATAAGTGCCGCGATGTTGGGCAACTTCTACACCCAAGGTGAAGTGTGTACCAACTGCACACGCGTATTTGTTCAGCGTAAGGTTTACGACGCCTTTTTAGCTGAGTTAAAGCAGCGTACCGAACAAAATATCATCGCGGGCGATCCGCTCGATCCAAACGTAAATCTTGGCGCTCTAATCTCAAAGCAGCATCACACACTGGTGATGGATTACATTGCAAAAGGCAAAGCTGAAGGCGCAACCGTACTGACCGGTGGTGAGGCACTTAGTCCTGAAACGGCACCAAACGGCTACTTTGTCGCACCGACCGTATTTATCGACTGTCATGATGATATGACCATAGTGAAAGAAGAGATCTTTGGTCCAGTGATGTCGGTATTGGTATTCGATGACGAGGAAGAAGTCATTCAACGTGCAAACAACACCCACTTAGGTTTGGCTGCAGGTGTATTTAGTAAAGATATTCAACGTGCACACCGTGTCATCCACCAGCTAGAAGCTGGTATTTGTTGGATCAATAGTTATGGCAACTCACCCGCCGAAATGCCCGTTGGAGGCTATAAGCAGTCGGGCATTGGCCGCGAAAATGGTATCGAGACGCTAGATCAATATACTCAGACTAAGTCCGTGTATGTTGGTATGAGCGATATTGAAAGTCCATTTTAATCGAGGAGTATGATGACTGATTTTGATTATATTATTGTAGGTGCAGGTTCTGCAGGCTGTGTGCTTGCAAACCGCCTATCGGAAAATCCAGCGCACAAAGTACTATTACTCGAAACTGGCGGTAGTGATAAGAGTATTTTTATTCAGATGCCAACCGCGCTATCTATTCCAATGAATACCGATAAATATGCTTGGCAGTTCCATACCGAGCCCGAGCCGCACTTAGACAATCGCGTTATGCATTGTCCTCGCGGCAAGGTACTTGGTGGTTCATCGTCAATCAATGGCATGGTGTACGTTCGAGGTCATGCTAAAGACTTTGACGAGTGGCAAGACAGTGGTGCACAAGGTTGGGATTATCAGTCTTGTTTGCCTTACTTCAAGCGCGCTGAATCTTGGTATTTAGGAGGCGACGAGTACCGTGGTGAGCAAGGTCCGCTTGGCACCAATAATGGTAATGAAATGGCAAACCCGCTCTATCGTGCGTTTATTAGCGCTGGTGAGCAAGCGGGTTATGCGTTTACTAAAGACTATAACGGTGAGCAGCAAGAAGGCTTTGGGCCGATGCATATGACCGTAAAAGGTGGTAAACGTTGCTCGTCTAGCCGAGCCTATTTAGACCCCATTAAACATCGCAGTAACCTCACCATAGTCACGGGTGCCTTGGTACAAAAAGTACTGTTAGATGGCAAAACCGCTACAGGCGTTGAATACAGTGTGAAAGGAAACCTGAAAAAAGCGAATGCAGCGAAGGAAGTGATCCTAAGTGCAGGTTCAATTGGTTCACCACATTTATTACAGTTATCTGGCATTGGCGATAAAGAAGCGTTGACTGCCGCAGGCGTTGAAGTAAAACACCATTTACCCGGAGTGGGCAAAAACCTTCAAGATCACTTGGAGTTTTATTTCCAATATAAGTGTAAGCAGCCTATCACCTTAAACGGCAAGCTGGGGTTAATTTCTAAAGGTTTGATCGGTGCAAGATGGTTGCTTGATAAATCAGGTCTTGGCGCGACCAATCACTTTGAATCTTGTGCCTTTATTCGTTCGAAAGCAGGCGTTGAGTGGCCAGATCTTCAGTACCACTTTTTACCTGCGGCCATTCGCTACGATGGTAAAAGTGCCTTTGATGGTCACGGGTTCCAAGTTCATGTCGGCCACAATAAACCAAAGAGCCGTGGTGAAGTAACGATTAAATCAGCAGAACCAACGGTGGCGCCTAAAATACAGTTTAATTACCTAGCTGAACAAGAAGACATCGAAGGGTTTAGAGCATGTGTGCGACGCACGCGTGAAATCATTGAGCAGAGTGCGTTTGATGATTTTCGGGAGAGCGAGATCCAACCTGGTGAGCGAGTGCAAACCGATGAAGAAATCGATGCCTTTGTGCGTCAAGCGGTAGAAAGTGCTTATCACCCTTCTTGTTCATGCAAAATGGGTGAGGATGAAATGGCGGTTGTTGATTCACAAACCCGTGTGCACGGTGTAAAGGGGCTACGCGTTGTGGATTCATCTATCTTCCCAACCATTCCAAACGGCAACCTCAATGCGCCGACTATTATGGTCGCGGAAAAAGCAGCGGATATGATTTTAGGCAATTCGCCACTTGCCGCTGAGGGAGCAAACGTTGCTATGACACAAAACTGGCAACAGGTTCAACGTAGTTCGGAGATCTAGTTTCGCCACTCGTATGGGAAAGTTCGTGCCCCATATGAGACCTGCAGTGGCATGCAGTGCAAATCGTTTGCACTGCATTAATGCGGGAATAATGTAAATAAAAACAACGGAGAAAAAATGAGTTACTTCTATCAATTTTGGGAGGGTGACAATGACAGTATGGCTTAGTGCAGGCATCATTTTCACCCTATTGGCAATTGCCTTTATTTTATTGAAGTGGGGGAATTTACAGTGCGTTGGTGTTACACCGGTTAAAACGTTCACTTTTATTGCAATCTTATTTACTTCAGGCCTAGATGTTGGCCTGATCATGTTTCCGCTTACGGAGTTTGCGGGTTACGCAGACATAAAAGCAAGCCCAGAGTATGCATTTACTAATCCGCTGGCCATAGAGTTTGGCTTTTGGGGATTTTTAATCTGGGGGTTCTACTTTCTTACGTGCTTTTATTTCTGCGTAATAGAGCCCAAAGTGAAATTCTTTGAAATTCCTTGGGTTAAATTCATTAACAACCTAGTTATTATCGGTACTTGTGCATTTACCGCATTCTTATTGTTGTCTAACTTGCCTTGGTATTTACCAAGTTTAGGTGACGGTGAGTCGGTTATTCCTAGTTTCTATCTAATTGTGTTTGCGGCGATTGCTTTTGCGGTGTATTCAAGCACTAGTCTTAAGTACGTGCGTATTCTAAGTATCACGACGACTTGGGTCTTTATCGGTTTAATTGCCTTTATGTGGGCGTCAGCGTTTGTCTTTGGTGACAGTGCAATGTCGAGCTATACCAATAACTTGACGCTGATCGGCGGTTACTTTGCCAATTTAGATCAGTTTGTGTTACCACTGAATGACTATCACGAGTTCTATCTGTTTTGGTGGTTTGCGTGGAGCATCATGATTGGACAGTTCACATCGCGTTTTGTCGGTGGTTTGAAAACCTATCAAGTGCTAGCGGCGATGCTGGTTTTCCCGTCTATTCCAATCGCAGCGTGGTTTAGTGTGCTTTATCACTACCATGAGGCTGGGATCCCTACTGCGGGTATTAAAAACTTTGCAATGGTCTTTGTTGGCGTGGTGTTCGTGATTAACTCACTCGACTCTTTGATCCGCCTGTATACAGATAACCTTAACCTTACGGTTAGCCGTTTAGGAAAAAGAAACTATATTTTATTTAATATCGTGGCGTTATCACTGCTTACGCTGTTATTTAAACTAAACTTTTTACAGATCCAATGGGTTGGTGCGTTAGTTATAGGCTTGTTCTTCTCATGTTTTGGTTACATTGCTTATAGCAAATACAAAACCGTGAGCAAGATTGATAGCTCGCCAAAAGACAACCTTATCGACTTTAGAAAAATTGAATCAGTAAACTAGGGATACAACTACATGACAACTTTAAAGAAAACACTTTGTGCACTCCCACTTGTACTCGCGTCTAACTATGCGGCAGCAGACTGGTCTGCAACGCTTACAGGTGCATCTGACTATACCTTTAACGGTGTGAGTCAAACGCAAAATGATCCAGCTCTACAAGGCAGCATCGATAAAGCCTTTGCTAATGGCGTGTATGCTGGGAGCTGGGCGTCTAACGTCGATTTTGGTGATGACACGGATCTAGAGTGGGACTTTTATGTTGGCCGCTTTATCGAGCTGAACCAAAGTTGGAGCCTTGACTATGGTATTGCTTACTATTCTTATCATGGTGGTGACAACTCAAGCGATGGTAACTACCCAGAGATCTATACTAAGTTTGGTTACGCGAGTGAGTTTGGCCAAACTGAGTTTAATTTTTGGTATAGCTGGGACTATTTCGGAACCGAAGCGGGTCACACTATTGCGATGGTAGCACATACTTTTGAAATTGCAGAAGGTCATGCACTGCGAGCAAGCTTTGATATCTCCAATTCATTGGATGGTGATAAATATACGTGGGATGGTAACGATAAATCTTACAATCACTATCGCCTTGCTTACCAAACTGCATTTAAAGGGTTTGATATTGAAGTGGCGGCTGAAAACACGAGCTTAGATTGGGATACGGCTGATGAGCGTATCGTACTTTCTGTGTCGAGAACATTTGATTTGTAACTGCTAAGGTAAAAGAGCCACCTTCTAAAGAAGGTGGCTTTGCATTAGCCCCCTGAAAAAGGCGTTGTTCCTGTAGTTTTAACTACGCTTGCTCTTGCACCCAGGGCAAGAGCAAGAAAAAATTACTTGCTATTCAATACCTTTTCTAGATAGCACTCGGTTTTAGCTGTTTTGCGCGCAAACCTTTGTTAAAGGATGTCTCTTTCTTCAATAAATTCAGTGCAATATGCCTTACACCAGCAAACACTTCTGCTGCACCTTTTCGATGTATATGGCAGCCACCTTCATTCATTGCCACATCTAAACACCAATGAAGACTGTTCTCAATATGCCAATGCGCACGTGTGGTTTCGGCTAATCTCTGTGTACTCAAGTTTACTGAGCTGATTAAATACCGGTATGTTAATTCTCCTTGCTTTTGATTAACTCTTTGCGGTACGACACTATTATGCCTACGTTACGTAGAAGCGGCCAACTATGACTCGCCGGGAGTTGAGCCAAATCATGGCAGACAACAGCCGCTCTGAACTCTTCTCGACTTCGTTGGTAATGAGGCTATTTGGTGTGTTACTTCTGGTTGTAAGAGCCGTTTCACTCGTTCAAATAAGCTGCCCTGATTGGCTTTTAGTACCATCAAATAATCCGCTTCTTTTTCTATAATTTTCTTTGCTATTTCCTTTTGACAGCTCATTGCATCAATGGTCACTATGCAAGCTTTTAGCTCTAGTAACTCAGGGATAGCTGTGATTTCATTGGACTTTGAGTCGGTCTTACATTGATCTAACGTCACGCCATTTTCACAGGAAAATGGCGTGACAATGTGGATAGCATCTTTCTATCTGGCTGTTTAAATGAACCTTTTAGCTTTTTTCCATCAATGGCAACAACACTGCCGTCTGTTAGCTCACTAGAGCTTTGCATCCATTGAGAGAAACAGGCTTGAAACTGGGCCATATCGATGCCGCTTATTACCCGTGCAGTCCTTTCGTGTCGCGGCACGCCGTTATCTAACACTATAAATTTACGTAACCAAGTTAATTCGTCGTGGGCAAAACCTTCAATTTCCTCCCAATCTCGAGAACCTGCGATTACGGCACTGGTTGTTAGAAACTGAATATCGAATATTGGATGTTGCACTTGGCCTTGTTGGCGGGATCATCAATGGAAGAAAAGTGAAAGCAGTATAAGATCATAAATTTATGTCAAGGTAAAGTTCATGATCTTGCCCTGCCGCATACTGAAATAGGTGGTTTAGGGTCGAAAATAAAACTGCGCAGCTTATATTAATAGTCTAAGCTTCTTAAAATTAATATTCTCATATACTTACCAAGTTTTTATGGGATATATAATGCTAATTATTGCAATTTTTATTTTTTCTAATAAAGGTGTTGGTGTTTCCTTTATTTTTATTGGGTTTTGTGCTTTATTTTAGTTGCTAAATTAGTTTTAGCGTTCATAAATTTAAAGGACTTTTATTATGAAATGTTTTTATTATACAGTGTATATTTTAACTTTTTTATTTTCTGGTTATGTTTTTGCTACCGGAGCTATTTTTTGTAATGATTGTACAGATGCTCAACTTTCTAATGAGATGAAGAAGTATAGTCCTGATGATACTGGTATATATTATTATTATGGTATCGATCTAGTTAATGCTTCCGTTGCGGAGTACAGTGTAGAGGTTGTTGATTTAAATCTACAAGCGTATTCAGGTGAGTCTTTAATTGGAAAGATTGTTCAGAGGCACTCAGCTGCTCCTGCACATGTTAGAAATGCCGTCACTGCGGCGTCCAATGAAGTTGTTGCGAGAATTAACACTGGTTATACAATACCCAGAGGAGTGTTGGTGAGGCAGACTGGTAGCTTCAGATCTCAAGCGACTCAAATTGAGTATGATGGGAGTGCGAGTGGGTTTGTCGATAAATTTTGGTATGCTGATGCTGTAAATGACTACTTGGCTACTGAACATCCATTTACTTTCTATGGGAGCAGCTTTATCTCGACAGTAGGTGGAGTGATTAATGGAGCTTTGGCAGGAATCGAAATAAAAATTGTTTTTCCTGATAACAGCAGTGCTGTTTTAGTTGCTCCTAAAGTTTCTAGTCATGCGTTAAGGTTTTCATATAAAGAAGGAAGTGCGAAAGATGTAGATGGAATGCCTTTTTTGCGAGAACCTTCTGACTACGATAACAGAGAATTCCGTCATACTACTCAGGAAGCGTATCGTGATTTTGTTGAACGCATTCAAAGTCAAGGAGTAATATACATTGCTCCAGTTAATGGAGGGGGAGGTGGAAGTGGTTGTCGCAGAATTGCTACTACCGTGTGTGAAAGAAGGGTTGATGAATCAGTTTGTTGGAGTAGTATCGGCTGCTACTAATACCAAAAACTAGGGAATTAGAGAGGATTTTATGTTGGAATTGCTAAGAGATGGAACTATCACACCATTGCAGTTCACCATGGTATTGCATTTTTCACTACTGCTGCTAAATATATATTTGGCGAAGAAGAAAAACTTATATGCGCATTGGAAGGTCGTTGCATGCGCTGTTATACCGGCTGTTAATGTTGTAGCGCTTATCTATCTTGTATTTGTAAGGCGGAAGGAAGTCATACAGCACAATTAATACTGTAGGTTTTGATGCCTCGCTACTTAACTATATTTGGGGGAGCACATTAAACTGTGTGACCCCTCAATTTTATATATAAGTAAAAAACTTATGGATCTTAACCAAGTTACCCTGCCCGTTGATAATATGGATGCAGCTTGTCAATTCTATCGAACGCTAGGCTTTACTCAAATTGTTGATACACCTCACTATGCTCGATTTGAATGCCCTGAAGGTAATGCAACCTTCTCCTTGTCGTTAGAAACGCCTCCCATCAATAATGGTGCGGTTATTTACTTCGAGCATGAACAGTTAGATAAGTGGGTTTCTGAGCTTGAGGCCCGGGGGATCATATTTGAGCAACTGCCGACAGAGCAGCGCTATCTGTGGCGAGAAGCCATACTGTTTGACCCCGCAGGGAACAAGATCAAATTATACTGGGCTGGTGAAAATCGACTGGATCCTCCTTGGCGTGTGGAACTTAAAGGATTTTAGTAAATTCATTCTTGTTTATTTAATGTTAAAATTTGTTTTACAAACATTGTTAAATTGTGTAACTTTAATGGCGACTGTACAACTGGGCAAGAAGTCCGAGTGGAGTCGCTTAAGTTAGGGGATTTTTCACCAATCGCCTGATGGATTGTTTTGAAAGATTGAGAACGACGTATTGAACATTTCTACAGATCAAGTTGTACCATTCTCCCAATTTGCCGTTACCAGATAAACGGATGTGCTGTTGCGGCAAATTATTTCTCTATCCTTGACTAATTGCTAGGTCCAAGTTTCAAACTTATGAACTTTCTAAAAGATATTCCAGCTGATGTAACCGAAGAAATTTTTGAAACGGTGCTGTCTCATCCAAATATTCGTATTGAACGGATAGTATCAAACGGGCATACCTCGCCAAGCTCTGGATATTACGACCAAGACGAAAACGAATGGGTACTGGTATTAAAGGGCTGTGGTGAGTTGACTTTTGATGATGGTAAAACAGTAACCTTAAAGGCGGGTGACAGTCTTAATATTCCCGCACATCAAAAGCATAAAGTAAGTTATACAGACACTTCTGAGCCAACTATATGGCTCGCAATTTTTTATTAACTAACCTGAGGTTTGGATAAGAAATGTTCCAACTCATTGTTGCTAAAGCACAACTTAGTTTTTTCCTTGTCTAGCCAGAGAGTTTTAGGGAAAACACCGCTTCCGCGTCCTGCTCTCGCTAAGGTACCTACATCCTGTAGGCAAGGCGAATTTACGCACCAATAGCTGGCTATTGGAAGTGAATTCAACGCAGTTAGCGCTAAAACTGGCTGCTAGAAAGGCATTAATTATCCGCAGCTCAGGTTAACTACCAAAGTTCAACTGAACGAAGCTTAGATAAAACTAAAGTCGCCAACAAACACTTGGTTATCGTTGGAAACTTGGGTAAACCACTCTTTTAGGCTTTCAATGGCAGCGGTTGTTTTTGCCGCAACGGTATCGCGATGCGGCGTCACGGCGTAAACGCTATATTTTTGTAATGACCACTCTGAACATAGCCGTTTTAGCCTCCCTGATGAAAGGTGGTGCCTAATTTCTGGTTCAGGTAATACCCCATAGCCAATGCCATCTAGGGTGAGCTGAATACAAGCCTGCATATTATTCACCATAAAGCGCGCTGCCGGCAGCGCTATTTGCTGATGGGTTTGTTGGTGTCTCAAATGGTAAGGGTTTTGTTTACTACTCGAATGACCAATCAAGGCGTGAGGCGCTAAGCTGTCTGGGTGCGATATATTGAGTTGTGCCAGTGGATGATGGCAACTGACACAGGGGATTAGTTGCCAGTCAGCAAGGTGACGGGCAATCAGGTTTGAGTCCTGTAAAGGGCCTATACAGATAGCTAAGTCAACTCCCTCAGTAATGATGTCAATGGGTTCGTCTGTTAAGATCAAATCGACTTTTATTTGTGGAAACTGCTCACTCAAGTAGCGCAGTGGTTTACTGAGTAGCCCTCCTCCAAACCCGATGGGGGCAGAAATCTTCAATATACCAGAAGGCGTATGTTGTAATAACTCGAGTTCATGCTCCGCTTGCTTCGCAGTTTGCAGTATTTGTATCGCGGATTTGTAATAGATAGAGCCCGCTTCTGTGAGCGTGAGGTTACGAGTATTTCGATTAAATAAACTTAGGCCTATGTCTTGCTCTAATTTGCTGATCTGCTGGCTGACAGCCGAGGTGGTCATATGCAATAAGTCAGCGGCTTTACTCATACTGCCAGCTTCTACTGTTTTTGCGAACACTTGAAGTCCGCGAGTCAATTTCTGATTCATTGTTAAGACCTGCTTAAAATACCTTTAAGAAAAACCGCATTGCTCCAAAATACGCAATCATCATACCATTACAAATGAAAATAATTGTTATTTATCTTGTATTCTATCATGGAGGTTTCTCGATGTTGATGGCCTGTCGTAGTTTGGCGCCACTCTCTTTAGCTGTTGCTGCAGCCCTGCCTTTTTCCTCACTTGCACAAAGTGATGCAAAATCAGAAATAAAAGAAGAGGTGGAAGTGATCGTCGTATCCGCTTCTGGATTTGAGCAACTGCTAAAAAATGCACCGGCGTCTGTTAGCGTTATCAATCAAGAAGCGCTACAGCAGCGCTTTTATCGAGATCTTACCGATGCCATGACTGATGTTCCCGGAGTTGTAGTAACTGGAGGCGGAGACAGGGAAGATATTAGCCTTCGCGGCATGGGCAGTCAGTACACGCTTATCTTAGTCGACGGGCAAAGACAAAGTTCGCGTGAGACTCGGCCAAATAGTGACGGCCCTGGTGTTGAAGGTGCATGGACGCCTCCTGTTGCTGCCATCGAACGTATCGAAGTTGTGCGCGGGCCTATGTCTTCGCTGTATGGCTCTGATGCAATTGGTGGTGTAATTAACATTATTACTAAAAAAACGCCTGACGAGTGGCATGGAGAAGTCAGAGTTGACGCAACCAGCCAAGAAAACAGTCGCTCAGGTGATATTTATCAGGCTAATTTCTTTGCTGCCGGCTCGCTAATCAAAGATACCTTAGGGGTACAAATTTACGGCCAAACTACGCACAGAGACGAAGACGAAATAGTGTCTGGCTTTAGAGGTCGCGATGCCGACACGCTGAAGGTAAAACTGGCCTATACACCATCAGATGAACACGAATGGTTATTGGATTATGGTATTGCTTCACAAACGCTTGATGCAACGCTCGGTAAAACGGTGGCAATGCTTGCACCAGGTGAGCCGTGTGGCCGCCGTGGTTGTCCTGAGTCCACTACAACCGAATACGATAGTGAGTCAATCTCTTTGACGCATAACGGTTACTGGTCATTTGGTAGCTCTCGTAGTTACGTAAAACATGAAGAGTTTGACAATAAATCCCGTGAGATGACGGTCAAAAATGTAGATTTCCAATCTCTTTGGACGTTACCGCTTGGCGAGTCTCATACTAGCTCAATCGGTGTTGCTTATCTCAATGAAGACTTGACTGACAAAACCAGTAACCGCATTAGTGATTTGCAGCAAGTCGACAACGATCAGTGGTCGGTATTTGCTGAGGATGAGTGGCGCATCGTTGAGCCATTTGCCCTAACTATGGGCCTACGCTACGACAAAGACGGTAATTTTGGCGGCCATGTTAGCCCGCGTTTATACGGTGTTTATACTGCATCAGATGCGGTGACCGTTAAAGGTGGGATCTCAACCGGCTTTAGAGCGCCGAACTTGCGTCAAAGCACGGCGGCGTGGGGCCAAGTGAGTCGTGGTGGTAATATTTATGGTAATCCAGACTTAAGCCCTGAAACCTCAATTAATTACGAGGTAGGCGTATACGTCGAGCTTGCTAAAGGGATCAGCACCTCAGCAACGGTATTCTATAACGAGTTTGACGATAAAATTTCACGGGTTTCATGCCCACTAACTCAATGTACGGACGGCCCTAACGAGTTTGGCTCGTTGCCGACAACTTATGTCAACGTTGATGAAGCCGTAACCCAAGGGGGTGAAATTAGCTTCTCGGGTCAATTGACTGAAAAACTGAAGCTTAGCGCAAACTATACCTACACAGATTCGGAGCAAAAAACCGGAGTATATGCTGGTAGTCCATTAAACCAGTTACCTAAACATTTGTTCCAAACGTCGCTTAATTATCAGTATTCGGATGAGCTAAACACGTGGTTACGTTTCCATTATCGTGGTGAAGAAAGCCAGCCTGTAACAGGGCCTTCGCAAAGTAGCTTAGTCGCACCTTCGTATAACCTAACTGATTTAGGTGCAAATTATCAGTTGAACGAAGCAATTAAGCTTGGATTTGGGATTTACAACCTCTTCGATGAAGAAATTACTGAAGCAGAATACGGCTACTTTGAAGATGGTCGTCGCTATTGGGCTTCATTGGCGTGGAGCTTTTAATGACACGAGCTCGCTCAGCGGCTAAGTCGTCGAATCGGCGATTTAAAAAGCTGTTTGATTGGCGCACTTGGCATTGGATGAGTTCTGCCGTGTGTTTGGTGGGAATGCTGCTATTTGCCGTGACTGGGATCACCTTAAATCACGCAAGCCAGATAGAAGCTGAGCCGACTACATATGCTAAAGAAGCGGTGCTGCCAAGTGCTCTGTTGACCCAGCTTAACGCGGCGGCAGAGCAGGCAGCGCTGCCACACAGCTTTCAATCTTGGTATCAGTCACACACAGGCGCGGCGTTACCTGCACTACAGCAAGTGCAGTGGAGCGAGTACGAATTGTATGTTGCGCTACCGAGAGCTGGTGGCGATGGCTGGTTTAGCATCGCCCTTGATAGCGGTGAGTTTTATCAAGAGATCACGGATCGTGGTTGGGTATCATACCTTAACGATCTTCACAAAGGACGTAATACAGGATTTGCATGGCGTATGTTTATTGATGTGTTTTCAGTAGCTTGTGTAGTGTTTTCACTCACAGGGTTATGGCTTTTATACAAGCATTCTCGAGGAAGAAAGTCGACCTGGCCGCTCATCGCAGCAGGCTTTGTATTACCTGTTTTAGTGCTGATGGTACCCGCGCACGCTAAAGCTGATGAGGTTGAAATCACGATCCCGCGTTTAAACGTTGCGGAATATCATCCTCCTTATGTCGCAGTATGGCTGGCAGACAGCAAACAAAAGCGAGTTGCCGATATTGCCGTTTGGTATGACGTTAATATGGCGGATAAAGAAGGTGAAAAGTGGCTAAAAGACTTACGTCTTTGGTGGCGTAGAAGCGGTCGTAGCCTATCCATGCCTGTAGATGGCGTGACTGGTGCGACAAGGCGCCCAGGTACGGCAAAGATTGATTTAACCCCTTGGCGCGATGAGTTTAAAGCTTTACCTGCGGGTGAATACACGCTGTTTGTGGAGGCTGCTCGTGAGCTTGGAGGTCGTGAAGTATTGAAACTGCCAGTGACCTTACCTATCACTGAGCCTGTCACTGTGATTGCAGAAGGTAAATCTGAACTCGCTACAACAATTTTAACAATGGAGCCTTAATCGTGAAAATTTCAACGTTAGTTTCTGGTGTCTTAGTTGCCTTAGCTGCATATAGCCCGTTAAGTGAAGCACACCGAGTATGGATAAAGCCAAGTACCACCGTGGTGTCTGGTGACAGCGAATGGATCACGTTTGATGCTGCCATCGCCAATGGGATCTTTAACCCAGATCATTATGCTTATCCACTAGATCGTCTATCTGCACTGTCCCCTTCTGGTAGCAAGGTTGAGCTTAAGAACGCCGCAAAACTTAAGTATCGTAGTGTGTTTGACATTGAGCTCAATCAGCAAGGCACTTACAAAGTGTTTAATCAAAGTCGCTCGTTGGTGGCGCGCTGGACTGATGAAAACGGTGAAAAGCATTACTGGCCAGGACGCGGAAAAATTGGCTCAGTAGAGGCCTTTAACAAAGAAGTGCCAAAAACGGCAAAAGATTTAAGTGTGACCGACGTTGCAAGACGATTAGAGGTATTTGTAACTTTGGGCGCACCAAATAACACTGCGCTTAAGCCAACCGGCAAAGGGCTAGAACTAAACCCGGTTACTCACCCTAATGATTTGTACACCGGTGAACCAATTACCTTGCAGTATACGATGGATGGTGAACCTGCCAAGGGTGCAGAAGTGATAGTGGTACGTCAGGATGAAAAGTACCGTGACAACAGTCAACCAAACAAATATACAACGAATGCCAAAGGTGAAGTGACGCTAACGCTATCTGAGCCAGGCATGTATTGGTTTGAAGTGGAATATGAAGACGACAAAGCACAAGCACCCGCCACAAAACGTGCCGGCAGCTATGTCACGACCCTCGAGGTATTACCGCTTTAACCCATCGTCCCCATGTGGTTTGAGACGTGCAGTCGTCTCAGCCCATTTAATTTAGTGGTCATAACAGAGACGCCACTAAGTGCCCAAAGGGGGAGGCGTTCCTTCCTCCCCCTTTTCTTCCTTCTATGACTATTAATCACGCAGCGGTAGAACTTTTATGTTGGTAAGCTGACTGCAAAAATACTCATTGTGAGAGACCAGTATAAATCCACAAGGAAGCTGATTAAGCATGGCAGCAAGTTCTTCTTGTGCTTCAAGGTCGAGGTGATTATCAGGCTCGTCAAGCAGTAAAAAGCCTTGCATTTGCACGGCCAGCACGATGGCCGCTTTCATTCTCTCGCCACCACTGAGACTCGTGATAGGTCCTGAAATCTTATCTAGACTCAGACCAACGCTTGCAAAGCTGGTGATTAAATTATGATGTGGCGTGTCAAGTGAGCGCTCGGCAATATCTAAAACGCAAGGGCCCTGCTCAAGCCAAGCGCAATGCTGATCTAAGTAAACACATGTTATTGGGCGTTGGATTTCTCCGCGCTTTAACTCTAGCTTACCCGCAAGGGTTTTAAGCAAGGTCGATTTTCCGATGCCATTTTCTCCAATTACCCTGAGCTTTTGTGTTGTATCCGCAAAAAGGTTCAGTGTCTTTTCCGGTCCAAAGCACAGTTCGGCTTCACATAAGCGGATCTTTTCTTTTGCTCGAAAAGTTGAGTTAAAATGAAACTGCTGTTTGTCTTCTCGATAGTAAACTGCATTTTTCTTAACCCTATCTTGAGCTTGCTGAATTTTATGGGTTTGTCCGGCATGACGCTTACTCCCTCTGTCTGACTTAAAGTCAGTAACTAGTTTACTTTGGCTACCAGCACGCACTTGTGCTTTTCCTTTACTGGCTTGCCTTTGATGTTGCAGATCCGCTGCAATTATGGCTTGTTTAAGTGCTTTTTGTGCCGCGCGATTTGCCGAGTGTTGTTGTTTTTGTCGAGCTTGAGTTTGAAGTAGCGTTTCTCTAAAGGCGTCAAATCCAAGCGAGTGATGAGTTAGCTCCCCCTGTTTTATGTGCAGTATATGGTCGGCTGCGTCCAATAAAATAGGATCGTGTGTGACGGCAACCACACCATGCTTGTGATGCTTTAGTCGCTCAGCTAGCCAGTGCTTATTGACGCTGTCCATGTGATTACTCGGCTCATCCATTAATAGGATTGCAGGCTGAGATTGTAGTATCTCAATATAAACACGCATTCGCTCTCCTGGACTAAGCCTTGTAAAGGGGGTTTCCAAAGTGAGTGCTAGCGGTGCAAGTGTTGCTTGCCAAGTTGATTCTAACTGCCAATCATCTGAGATTAAGTCAAAGTCGTGCTCAGAGGCTACCCCCTGATGGGCTCGCTGCAGTGCTACTAGCTTCTCTTCAAGTCCGAGTAGTTCAGAAACGGTGGCAAAGCGGTTAGTCGCATCTTGTGGGAGATAAAAGCATTTCCCATGACTTTGGCGCTCGCCCGAAGTTAGAGGCTGCTCACCGGATAGGGCTTTGAGTAAGTGTGATTTTCCTGCCCCATTAGGGCCCGTTATCGCAATAAATTGCCGCTCTATTGTTAGGTCGACATCGCAAAATAAACATTGACCATTTGCAAGCGTCAAGCTTGCTTGCTTTACCTGTATCCAAGGCATAATTACTGCTCCTAGTCGCAGCAGTGCAAAAGGCTAAAGGCTAAAGGCTAAAGGCTAAAGGCACAAAGACTCGTAAAAGCCATAAACAGTAAAATAGAAAATGAGAGTCTATAGATTACTCTGAGAAGCCTCAACGATAACCATAAGCCTTGCACTGGAAATTAATAATAAGTTCGTCAGTTACAAAGGGCTTAGTTATTCATTGTGATGGCAACTCCTAATGAGGAAATAAAACGAATAGAGGCAAATAATTAGCGATAGATCGTGCCTACGTGTATTTTGCAGGCACAAGGGCCTGTTGATCTTTGCTGTTTGACTTTTGTTCTCCTGAGTGTGTTTTGGTCGCGACGCTCGACTTGCCGCCTAGTAATCTAGGCAAAAGTTGAGCAACAATGAACAAAGCGCACTCAGGTGAACCCAAAGGGCAGCGCCTGATTAGCATTTCTACTGTGTTATCGCCTGACTCACATAGAATAACTATGCTACGCAGGCTCTGCCTTGTATAAATACCAATCAAACTGCTGCAAAAACAAACTTGAAAGATACACGGGCCCTAGATTAAATGTCAAGGCGCGGAATTGATTAAATTACAATTGAATGGGCATAAATGGTTTGATTAAGGCGCCGACCACAAGGGCCAACAACACACTGACAAGCGTGCCCAACAACACGTATTCGGTGAGCTTTCTATCTTGGCTTTGGGTTAGATCGCCAAAGCGAAATACCGATTTAGCGGCGAGAATAAAGCCGATAGCAGCCCAGCTATCCAGTAACACGCAGCTCAGTAGTAATACACGTTCAAGTTGACCAATTAAACTTCCTGCTTGCGGCAGGCTATCAAGAGCTGAATTATTGAGTTGCCAACGCTCAAGCAGCATGCTGGTGAATATCGATGCAGGATGCAATACCATTAAATACCCCACAACCAGTATTAGCAGCTGGACATTGGCAAAAGGCTTGGCAAAGGTACTGAGGGCAATCTCAGGCTCTGCAATTTGCCAAGTGACGGCCACTAATATAGTGATATGTGCACATTGGTCTAGCACAAAAGGAATAACGCCTTTGCTAGAATAGGATTTAGCTAAGTCGATACAATAGTGGCTAATACCTACCGCTAGCGCAAAGAGCAGCGCATCCCACTGTACTCCCCAAAACAAAGTCGACTGCCAAAGTAGGATGATTGCAAGTGCAGCCCCGCCATGCGCGACACTATGCCACAACAACTTGATGGACTTATAGTGATGGGTATTTCTGTCATGCACCCAGCTCATGGGTTGGAGGTAAAAGTCAGTGATTGTGTGGCCTATTACTAACCACAATAACAATACTTGCCATTCGTTCATTAAGTCCACCTCGTGATATGTAAGTGTTGAGCATTCGACTATTGGTGCGAGCTTGCAATTGCTAAAAATTGATTTAATAAAGTGTAGTGTGCGCTATTGAGTAATTTAGTCACGTTCACCCGACTGGAGTTGAGTTGTTTTGCAATATCGGCATGGCTCAACTTAGGGTGTGAAATATGAATAAAAGCGGCCTCTGCTTGTTTTTGGGTTAAGTTCGAAAGTAATAAATCCACAAATGCCAGATTTAGTGCAAAGTGGGCATTGCTGTCATTGTTATACTTGAGTCTTGCTTGTCCAATTACGTCCAACCCTCGGCCCGCTAGTACCAGCGCAGTACCTGTTGCGGTTGATAAATCTGCTGCTGTGATATTAACTTCACCGACCGCGAGGCTGAGTCTGGCATCGCTATGTCGGCTAATTAAAAACAACCGTAGCTGTAATGCCACATTGAACAGTTTCGTCGCATCTGGCAACACAAGCTGAAAACCGTCGCCGCGGTAAAAACTATAATAGCCCTGCTCCGCAGTCGCGATTTCAGCTAAGTAATTCTTTAACTCGCTTTGCAGCCTTGTAAGTTGTAGTTGTGACAGCGATTGTGAGCCGACAATGTCTGCTGTGATCACCGCACCTTGAGGTATTGATGTCATAAAGGTAACTTAATTTGGTTACATTTAAGTAAGTAACTAATATTGGTTACATTTATTCTGGTCTGAAGCTGGATAAAAAGCAAGCAGTCGGTAAGGTTTGTTCGCTTTGGCAGTATTTTACCAAAGCGAACGCAGGTATGGAGGCAGACAAAGCTTCCGTATATGTGAGAAATAGGCATTTATCACATACGCTAAGGATTACATTGCTGAAATATTTAAGATTTTGTTTTTATTGATTTTTGTTTCTAATCTCATCAATGATTTTAGCGTCCACCCAATAGATGTCGACGTTGTTATTTGCTTTATCAACAGCACGGTTGAACAGCAGGTATTTGCCATCTGAGGTGACCGTTGCATAAGCATCCCACTTATCTGAATTAACGTTTTCCCCCATATTTATTGCAGGTCCCCATATTCCATCAGGTTGCTTAAAGCTGATATACAGATCGGAGTCACCAAAACCATCCTCACGTTCACTATCCCAAATTAAATAGCTTTCGTCTGGCGCTATGAAAGGGTGTGCTGATTTTTTCCCTGAGTTAATTTCACTGCTTAAAAGTACTGGCTCTTGGCGCATACCATCTTTTACTGTTGAAATTCTAACCGTATTCATTTGCTTAAAATTATCAAATACATAGGTTCCAGTTGCGGAAGCGGACAATCGCATTATCCCCCATTCAGGGCGGTCAAACATGACTCCCAAGCTGGTAAGTTCAGACCAATTATCACCTGCTCTGTCTTTGTATTTTTTTGCCATGTGCATGCGTTTACCATCTGGTGAAAAGCTTACCTCTCCGGCACGAGGAAACTCAGTGTATTTCACCCACTTATTATTGATTAGTCGAAAACCAATGACGGTTGGACGAAATCCAGTTTTATTTTCAGTGTTGTATACACCACGGTCTAAGGTGAAATAGAACTCTTTCATGTTTGGAGCAAATACGCCTTCTAGCTCCCATCCCGACTTAGAGATAATTCCAGGTGCGAAAGGTTCTGCTTTTAATCCAGGAGGTTTTTGTCCCATTAAAGGACCTTCCAGTATAGGGAATTCGTCTTGTGCCGAAGCCCGATGACTGAGAGAAGCAACAATCGTTAGTAAAAGAAACATCGGTGCTAACTTCATTGTTGACTACTCCCATAAATAGACTTTAACCAATTGATACTACGGATTACGGTTTCAGGGAAAGCGGTTTGATGTGTGCCATAGGGCGTTGTCTTGTGCAGTGATAAGTTGTCGCTTTGCTTGCTTTTTAGGTAGTCGATAAATGCGTCGATTTGCGGTGCTAACTTATGTTCGTCTGTACCAACAGAGATAAACACTTTCCCTTTTAGTGGTTGTTTGGAGCTAGAGAGTGTTTTTAGCGCATCCAGTTGTCTAACAGATGGACTGCCTAACATATAGTTGTCAAAGGTATTTGGCTGGGTGAGCAGTATATAGGCGCCAAATAGTCCACCGAGAGAATAGCCAAAATAACTGCGACTATTGGACTTTACCGAGTAATTGCTTTCAATATACTTAATAACTTGATTGCGAATAAAGGCCGCGTGGGCATTGGCTTGGCCAAATTGGTACTTGTGCTGATGTTCACTGTTTTTTGACTTTGTAAAAGAATAATCAGCGTAACGGCTAACAAAAGGGCCTTCTTCTTGAAGCTGTGTGGTGTTGATATTTTTCCGCCAAGAGATACCAACGAGGATCACTTCATCGAACAAAAAGAAGGTTGCCGAAGACAATGCTTCGATATGCCATACCGCATCGGTAAAGTAGAGTGCAGGATAGCTTTTATCTTTTGAGTATTCCTCAGGCAGCTTGATATAAAGCTCATATTGATGGCCGGTAGTGATATCTTTGAGTGGCACAACTTGCGTTCCGGGCATCGCATATTGCGGTACTTCACTGGCATGTAGCAAGCTACAGAATAGGAGTAATATCAGCATAAACAGCAAACGTTTCATCACACTTTTCCTTCTTTCATGTTATTTTTAGACTAGTGAATAAGTATCTCGTACTGGCAACTTAGCAGCTGAGAACAAAAATGCATGACGTTTACATGATGTTGTGCTGAATTGTGACTTTTAAATAAAAAACTATTTCTATCAAGTGGTTATGTTGTTGAGTTTCGATTGCTTCAAGTTTATCCTTATACTGATAATTATAATAATTGGCGTGGTTAGTGCGTGCGCTAGGCACATTGGGGATTTATGGTAGAACAATATTGGGTTGGTGATTTTTTTGTAGATTTATCACGTAACCAGATTTCACACCAAGGTGAATGTCAAACACTTGCACCAAAGGCCCTGGCGGTACTCACTTGCTTGGCTCAGAATCAAGGCAAAGTGATGAGTCTTGATACCTTGCTCGATACAGTATGGCCAGATACGGTGGTCTCTCCTAATACTTTGCAGCGCAGTATCGCGCAATTGAGAAAGGCGCTTGGGGATGATGGTAAGGTGCAAGGTTACATCCAAACGCATGCTAAAAAAGGGTATAGCTTAGAGTGTGAAGTACGTTGGGGAGGGCAAACGAACGAGCTGACGAATACTGAGCCGCAACTTGAGGTGATGCCAACCCCTGAACCTGAAATGCAACAAGATAAACACCTCAATCAAAGTCAGAATAAAAACAAACTCAGTCCTTATGTGTTTGTTTTACTTGCCTTCACTATTTTGCTTGGGGCTATCGGTTATCAATATTTTTCCATCAAAAAACCTTCACCACTGTTCTTTGATACTTTGCGCTCATTGACCGCAACTGACGATAAAGAATTTGATGCAAGCTATTCCCCAGATGGTCAATACATCGTTTTTCACCGCTATTTAGATAAGTTTTGCGATAATAAGATATGGGCAAAAAAGGCGGATACCCAGCAAGAGATCCAGCTCACCGAGCGCTTTGGAGCATACGGCAGGCATAGTTTCTCAAAAGATGGTGAGCAGTTACTGTTTTTGGCCACCGACGCTTGTAGCGAGCCCGTTACACAAAAGCGCTGCTACGACCTTGTAACACTCGATTTTACTAAAGCATTGAAAAGCCCTCAGCAGCCAAAAGTTATTCTCCAGTGTAAAAACTCAGTGGTTGATAAGCCTATCTGGCTGAACGATGGCAATGTGGTATTGAAGCAAAAACAAGGCGAGCGCTGGAAGCTGATCAATTACTCCATTGATGACGACAGCGGTGTCGATCTTTATACCGTAGAAGACGGGACGTTGATTGATTACGCTTATTCCCCTCAAGATGATTTAATCGCGGTCAGTAGTATTCATGCCGATGGCCTACATTATATTGATATGCTAAAACCCGACGGTGAGTTGATCTCTAGCCATCAGATCCAGCGACCGCCGGAAATTACTAAATTTCACGATATCTACCCAAGTTTTGACCCACTCAACCAGCAATTGATTTTCAGTACCGGACGTCAGCTATTTAGTCTGACTTATGAAGGGCTTGTGAGTAAAATTCAATTGCCGTTTTCAGATCGAATGAGACAGCCTGAATTTCGTCCTGATGGCAAAAGTGTACTGATGATCAAAGGGCCTTACGACAGCGATATCGTCAAATTACCGCTGACACAGTTAGCACAAGGCGCTCAAACATACACCAGCTTTGCGCGAACCAACCTTGGTGAAGATTATGCTGTCTTTCAGCCAGATGGAGATTTAGTGGCATTTTGGTCAGAGCGCTCTGGTACTGAACAGGTGTGGTTAAGCGATGGCAATAACACGCGACAACTGACTAACTTCCCCTTAGATACTTTTGTTCGCGGGATCCACTGGGCTGAGGATGGCCAAAGCATATTGGTCAGTGCCAGTGGTGTACTGACACAAATTGCTTTAGATGGCAGCTTGACATCTTACCCGCACGCCTACCCTGTTTTACGCTTATATCAATGGAAAAGTGCAAAACAACGTGCGCTAACACAGATCCGGGTAAAGGGAGAAATGAAGTTAGCTGCTTATGATTTTGCTCAACGATCGTTTCAAATATTGACGCAGCAACCTGTGCTGTGGGCACTTGAAAGTGAACACGGTAAAGTTGTGTATAAGGATAGACTTGATCAGTTTTGGCAAATAGGCGCTGTTGAGCCTCAGCGGATCAATGCACTAGACAATCAAGGCGGCAGAGGAAAATCTTTTGTAATGCGCGGCAATGGGATATATGGCGTCAATGAAGATAATCAACTTTGGTCCTATGATTTAGACAAAACGTCGTTTACCATACTCGGCGAAGTGCCTACCAGTGTCGACTATCTCACCGACATTAACGACAACGATGTACTGTTGATAAATCGAATATCGGCCAAGAAGGAAGTGGTGGAGCTTACGGTTGCGAATCAATAACTGGAGTATAAAATGAGCCAATTAGCTCAATATCAGCGTTTTAGGCAAGAACTGGGGCAATTGCTCGCACAATACAAAGGCTATGGGTTTGTACTCGGTTTTTTGCTAAATCTGAGTATTTGGCATATTGCATCTCAGTTTGTTGCTGATCCCTTTCTCTCTAACTTTTGGAATCAAGTGTTTGTTTCCTTGCTCTTTTCTGCGGTTTTTTGCCTGCGATCAGAACGTACGATAAGCTGATGTGGCGTTAACTCCTTATTCTGAGTTAGTTCATAAAGTTTGGGTCCACTTAAAAGCTAATTACTTGTTGTCATAGCTTTTAAGCGGACCATTCAATTAAGTGAGCTGTTATAAGACTAAAGCTCTGATTTTAGAATATCAATGGCACGTTCTACTTGATTATCAGTACCATTGATAATGCTCTCTCTAGTTCTTGGCACTAAATAATCTGGCGCAATACCTGCGTTGATCAGAGGGTCACCATTATAGCGGCTTGATAGAGTATTGGTGTAATAAAGTTCAACACCTAAATTCCCCTCTCCTACTCCCCCGAAAAAAGGGATCCCAAATACTGTTCCGTTAATTCCTGAAGTGTGTTCTCCTAATATGGGCAAGCCGCCACTGCGTGCAAATATTAACGCATGTTCCCCTTGGCTTTGGCTTCTCCTAGAGGAAAGTACAATGGCGGGTATCGAGAGTGGGTTGGCATCTCTATGAATTATTTGCTGAAATGACTGAGGCTTTTTATCTGCTTGATTTGGTGCTCCTTGCCATAGCACAGACAAAGTATCATTAATCGCATCTTGTTTGATAAACCAACTTAATACGCTTCGCCATCCGTCCCAGCTTTGTGGGTAATGGCGAAAGTCGATTACAACGCCATGAGCATTTTTTAACGTTTCTTTTATCGCGTTCAGGTCATCTGGTGTAACGTTATAGATATTGAGTTTATATATATTGTCACCCAGATATTCAATGTTTGATGGTGAGTGAGGCACGTAGGGTGAGCTAACAAGAGGTTTTATTTCACTGGGTTCTATTGGCGTTATAGTTGCTTGATAAGTAGTGCCCGTTGACTTTTTAAGGGTAAAACTAAGCGGGATCTTTTCTGTAAAAAAGAACTGCTGTCTCGCAGTATGACTCAATCTTTGTAATTCACTTTTCAAAGAGTAAAGCGCTTTCCTTGAAAGGTACTCAATAATATCTTCACCATTGACGGTAAGTAGCTCATCTCCAACCTCAACGCCATTTGGATCATCTTGTTGAGCGCTTGTAACAATCGCTTTGCCTTCTACTATCTCGTAATAAAAAGTACCATAATATGTATTATTATTCGTAAGCATATTAGTCG
Source organism: Pseudoalteromonas sp. OF7H-1 (assembly GCF_022347825.1). Lineage (NCBI taxonomy): Bacteria > Pseudomonadati > Pseudomonadota > Gammaproteobacteria > Alteromonadales > Pseudoalteromonadaceae > Pseudoalteromonas > Pseudoalteromonas sp. OF7H-1. Next base: position 52,085 of record NZ_JAKRFX010000017.1, read on the forward strand.
TTTTGATTATGATGTGGTTGTCATTCAACTTTGTGAACTCGGTATTAATTAGTTGCAGCCTTTTATTTGGCTCTTCAATTAAGCATGCGGCTAGTAGTGGATTCAAACTTGCTGGCCAGTCGACATCAATCTGTTCAAAGTAAGGCCAGAAATGTTGAATGTTGGCCCACATTCCTGACACAGTAGCCATACATGTTTCAATATGCGCGAAGTTAGGTTCAACTTGCCATCGTCCTAATTCTGTATATGTGCCACCTGTGAGCTCTGTTTTAACTGGTAGGTAGAGTGGTAAGTAGAGGGAGCTCTGATAAAAGTTGAGGGTTACAAACAGTTCGTTGGGCGCGAATTCTCTCTCTTGAAGCTCGTTAAATGTGCCTGCGGTAAGCAAACTCGAATAAGCACTTACGTTTGCCGGCGCATTTTGTATCCAAGTATATGTTTGCGCATTGGGTAACAATTTTGGAATGTGGTTTTGTTGTGTAACCATGTAAGGCGCAATTTGCCTTATGAGTTCAATCCCTTTTTCTCTGCGATTTGTACTCGATGTTTGGTTTAATTCGACAATGCTTTCTGCGATGAAAAGTGACCAATCTGAGCCTCTCACCTCGGCAGAAGGATAAAAATACTGAACAGCATGCGCTAATTTAACAAACTCAGAGACATCATCAATAAAGCTTTGGTCAAAGCTCATATTAGGAAGAGGTGTGGGTGATGATGGTAAAGGCGTATTTGTTGGAGGCTTGTTAGAGGTTATATCTGTTGGAGTTGTATCACTTGTGTCACTGCCACATGCCGTTAGTACAAAACATAAAATTATGCTAGTAAGTTGCTTTATCATTTTTATATCCTTATGCAATGTTTTAGGTACAAGTTAGCTGTTATTTGAACAGCTGTAAACTTTAAGGAGAAGATGGGTAAGTTTGAATTGGCAAACGTGTAACTAGATTGCCTAATTTTACTGTTATTAATTCAATTCATTTGCAGTGTTTAAATTCATTAAAGCCAGTTGAAATTTGATAGCTGGAGCATGTTTATTGTTTTATGCAAGTAATCAATTAGGGGCAGAATCATTTTGACTAATTAAAGTGAGACGTATACCTTATGGCTGTTGCTGAGATGGAGACGGGATTTAATGAAAGCAATTGAGGGTAAGGAAAATGCGGTCGATTTCATTGAAAACTATAAGTTTGACGATGCTGTACTGGAGTGGTTTGACTGGTATATAGAAACGCACTTGGAATATAAATTATCTGATGATGAGATCCAGGTGGTCGTTGAGGGTCTGAAAGACTATCTAATATTTGTGGTTATTTCACCACAAGCAGTTGCTGCAGCAAGCAAGTTAGTTGATGAGTTATTCCATGTATTTATTTTGCATACAGAACTATACCAAGCATTTTGCAAAGGTGTTGGGCAGTTTATACACCATTATCCAATTAGAAAAAAAGTGGTTCTCGGGAATGAAACTCCACTAGAAAATATTGAATATAATGATCATTACCAATCTATAATAAGAACATACTGTCTGGCTTGTCAGGCATCAGATCTCGATCCGCTAACCACGAATCAAGTTCCCTACCTATTTAAAGTCGATTCAATATTGCCTGAAAAACACGCCGCCTTATTCGACATCAAGTTTTTTCAATCTGTACTGCCTAAGTTAGGTGTACATAACTTTATAATTCAAGAGTAAAGGAGATAGTCATGTCATATTTAAAAAATCGTGCTAAGCGTAATGAAGCTGCCCATTCACAAGTTGAGATTGAGCTGACGAAACCCAAAAAGTTTGTAGATGTATGCTTAGCAGGTGTTTGGCCTCGCAAGTAAGTAGCGCAGAAGCAAAGCCGGTTTATGCTGGCTTTTTGGAAAGGGTATGCTGGATAAAATTGAAGCCTTAGAGCGAGCGTTACATTCGCCAGAGCTACGAAAAAATATTAATCTGATCTCGGACTACATCCATGATGAGTTTTCAGAAAGTGGACTATTTTGTGATGGTATGACGAAAGATGACATTATTGAAGGCTTGAAAAGTGAAGATCTCAGCGAGCATAAAATAATTAGCGAGGATTATAAGTTAGTTGAGCTGAGTCCCAATAAGGTTGTGATTGAGTACGTCTCCGCACTGGAAAATACCTTGGGTGAGAGGTCGTATGACGCACTAAGGCAGTCTATTTGGTATTTATGTAGCGATGAAAAATGGCGGTTGATAGGTCACTCTGCAAATTTGTTATAGCGCCAAGCCTGCAATCTATTGATAAAAGAGTGGACAAAGAAGTGCGAGGTAAAAGCACGCATCCTGCGTGCCTATTCAAAGTTAACTGGGCGTGGCTATAAGCAATATTGTGAGATGATCTTATACACTTGGTTGATATTGTCGCCTGCTTTAAATTCTTTACTAATCGGCGTTGGATCTGAGCCAATCCAGATTTTTAATTCCGCATCAAGGTCGAAGTGACCCGCAGATTCTTTGCTGTATTTTGTTATTTTGCTATACGGAATGCTGAGCATTTCTACTTTGCTGCCCGTCATGCCTTGCTTGTCGATTAAAATTAGGCGTTTGTTGGTAAAAATAAACAAGTCGCGGATCACCTTGTAAGCTTGTGCAACTTCTTCCCCTTGAATTAGCGTATCTGCTAATAACTTATCTACTTCGCTATTGTCTACTTCGCTTGCATTACCGAGTAGACCACTTAATAGTCCCATTGTTATTCTCCGTTTTATTTCAATTCGTCTTAGGCTGATCGCAAGATAGTGCTTAGGTCGAAATGAATTAATGATGAAAGTGCAAAACCAGCATAGAAAAGCGTGCTGATTTTGCCAAGTTAATAACTTGAGTTTGGAGTAAGGAGTTAGCTTATATCTCTTATCAAACAAATTTTACCATCGCGAAATGCAAACTCTGAGCGGCCTTGCAAGGAGATGCTTTGTCCTGCTTTCATGCCATTGGCCAAGTCTTGGGCTAATTTAGCTTTGTAGGTCACATGAACAATAAACAGATCATTGTCTTGCGTGGCTGCGGTTAAAGATTGATTGCGTTCGGAAAATAACTTAGCGGACTGATTTGCTAATTCTGCAAATTCCATTTTACTGGTTGTACGCGTTGTAATTTCACCATTGGCGAGATTCTCAAACACGACATCATCCGTGAGCTGAGCTAGCATTCCCGGAATATCAAAATGATTGTAGGCAGAGATATAGTTTTTCACTAAGGTTTCCATTTTTTCCTCCTTGGTGTAATGGATGCTAATAAAAACTTAGATCGGTTTGTTCAATTTCGCACACTCTTTTTACCACTTTTTGCTGTGCCATCATTCGCATAAATCGGCCCAAATGTGCATAGTCTTTTGGCGCAGTATTAAACCCACTTGCCCAATGGGCCAGCATAAATAAATAATAATCACAAAGCGTGAGCTGCTCACCAACTAAGTAGGTGTGTGTTGCTAACTGTTTGTCGATAAGTGCAAACATGTCACCGACTCGTTGCTCAGCGGCTTGAGACATGGTCTTGCTGCTCTCTGGTGACAGCTGATATTTTTCAGGATAGAAATACAGCATGAGTTCTGACTGAACCGTCGTGGTTAAATAAAAAAGCCACTGATTAAACGTGGCGCTCTGTGGGGTTGCTGGTACTGGGATAAGCTGTCCTTCAGGGTGCTTTTCGCATAAATGCAAACAAATTGCTGCACTCTCGAAGATGACTTGGTCGCCGTCGACCAATGTCGGGATCCGCCCTGTTGGATTTAGTTCTAAATAGGTCGCAGACTTTTGTTGTTGTGTTTTTCTATCGACCAAGAGCAGTTCTTTTTCTAGTTGTAGGTGCTCAAGTACGAGATGCGGTGCCCAACTGGCATTACGAGGGTAGTAAAATAACTGATACATCTTTTTGCTATTCCTTGACGATACTTTTTGTTAGCGTGCAATTGGTATTAGATGGTTGCAACTTTTACGGAGGCTGTAAACCGTTATTTTGCTTATAGCAGGGAGAATCAAAAATGTATATTGGCAAGCTGTCAAAGCAAACTGGGCTGTCAGTCAAGGCCATTCGCTTTTATGAAGAGAAAGGGCTTATTCCTACCCCGGAGCGTGTTGGTAAGTATCGCGTCTATTCTCAAGTAGATGTCGATCTGCTGTTATTAATAAAAGAAGCAAAATCGCTCGGCGTGTCGATTAAGCAATTACAGCAGGTGATTGAAATTAAAGGGCGGCAAGTCAACTGGGTAGAAATCAACACATTTTTAGTCGAACTCAAAGTATCTTTCATAGAGCAAGTTGCGCAGCTTCAGCAAAAAATACGGCGTATTGAACATTGCATCGCATCGCTCGATGAATGTCCACAGATAAAACTATCCTAACCTGAGGTTTGGATAAGGAATGTTCCAACTCATTGTTGCTAAAGCACAACTTAGTTTTTTCCTTGTCTAGCCAGCAAGATTTAGGGAAAACACCGCTTCCGCGTCCTGCTCTCGCTAAGGTACCTACATCCTGTAGGCAAGGCGAATTTACGCACCAATAGCTGGCTATTGGAAGTGAATTCAACACAGTTAGCGCTAAAACTGGCTGCTAGAAAGGCATTAATTATCCGCAGCTCAGGTTATCCTAGTCTCAGGTAGAGTAACTTGACTCTCCCGTTAAGGGGAGGCAGTACACTCGTTTCTCAGTCATGTGATAAGGAAACGACGATGAAAAAAATACTGCTACTAAACGGTAACCCCAAAACCAAAAGCTTGTGCCACGCTATCACCACAAGTTATGAGCGAGCAGCAAGCACCCAACATCAAGTACGTAGAATGGATCTTAGTGAGATGCACTTTGAAATCAATTTGATGTATGGTTATGAAGCGAGCCAACCATTAGAGCCATGCCTCAAGCAATTCCAAGAGAACTTACTGTGGGCGCAGCACATTGTGATAGTAAGCCCAATTTGGTGGTTGGCGTTACCTGCCAAGCTCAAAGGGCTAATAGATAGAGCATTACTTCCAGGCTTTGCTTTTAAATACAGTGAGACCGGCACTGAAATTGAAAAGCTTCTACCGCATAAAACCGCAAGAATCATTCTCACCTCAGACACGCCGCAAACTTATTTGCAAGAAGTTGCTGCTGGGCTTATGGCTCAGCTAGAACATGGGACATTGGGATTTTGTGGTATAGAGCCAACTCAACATACGCTATTTGGCCCTGCGCACTTAGCAACTCCTGAGGTAATTGATAACTGGCTGAGTGAAGTGACAAGCCTAGCCGTGCGGGGTGAGTGAATAAAAACACACAACTTCTATTGCTAAGCTTATTTTAAATCAAAATTTGCAATGCCGAATGTTGCTATCTTTTACACCAAGATGGCAACTTGGGCGGAGTGTATGCGAATTTGGAGTTTATTACTTTTTGCGTTTCCATTATTGGGAGCAGCAAATGAGCCAATTCTGCCACTTGAGCCTGCAATAGGGCTTGATGCCGATAAAGTCACCTTAGGCAGATCACTCTTTTTTGATAAGCGGCTTTCCCGAGGAAACCAAGTCAGCTGTGCGTCATGTCACCAACTACTCACTCATGGCGCGGATGTAAAGCCCCTTTCCAGTGGTGTTAATGGCGCACTCGGTGAGCTAAAAACTCCAACTGTTTACAATGCGGCTTTAAATATTCGTCAAGCGTGGGATGGCCGTGCGCAAGCGCTTTATGATCAAATCGACTCACCCATCTTAAACCCAAAAGAGCATGATATGACGTGGCCAGAAGTCGTTGCCAAGTTAAATCAAGATAAAACGCTGGTCGCGCAATTTACTAGAGTGTACTCGCAGGGCGTAACGCAGCACACGATAAAAGACGCAATAGCGACTTTTGAAGGGTCGTTAATCACGCTTAATGCGCCGTTCGATTTATGGCTTAAAGATAAAAGCGTAAAACTGCCTAAGTCGGCTATTGCCGGTTATGAGTTATTTAAACGGTATGGTTGCATTAGTTGTCATCAAGGGCGCAATGTTGGTGGCAATATGTTTGCCAAAATGGGCACCTTTGGTGATTATTTTGGCGATAGAAATACACCAATTCAAAACGCGGATTATGGTCGTTTTAACGTCACTGGCAATGAGCAAGATCGTTTTGTGTTCAAAGTACCGAGCTTGCGACTTGCTAGCAAACAAGCATACTTTTTTCACGATGCTAGTCATAGCAGCCTAGAAGCCGCCGTTGCGACCATGGCCAAATACCAACTTGGCCGCAATATCTCAGACTCCGATATTAACAAGCTAGTTGCCTTTATTGACAGCCTAGCAGGACATCACCACGAAATGGATTTGGAAAACCACGAATGAAGAATAAGGCCTTCATTGGTGTGCAAGCGTTACTGCTGTGCGCGCCAATTGCGCTTTTTGCGTATTTTTACTCGCAGCAAGAGCTCAGCAGTCAAACACACCAAGCACGAGTTACCCTGCTCTTTGAAGCCAAAAGTATTGATGCCAAACTGGATGCCGCTGTGTTACAAATGCTTAGTGCACAGCTCAATCAATATGATGAGTTAGCGCAATTAGCGCATGCAATTGATGCTTTGAATACACCACAGCGAGATGCATTATTTGCAGAAGCCACGCCTGACATTCGACAGCAATTTGATGCTTATCGTCGGCTACTCAGTAATAAAGTATTGCAAGTCGAGTCCATTAAAACTGCGGCGGCAAATATTAAAAATAGCCTGCTTTATCTTCCCGAGTTGCTAATCGAGCTGGAGCAGAGTGAGCCCGAACTGGCAACCCACGCCAATAGAATGCTTGCTAATTTAATGTTGGGTCAGCTCTACGAATTTGTCGCAGAGCCTTTAATGACCATCAACTCTGAAAGTAGCTTAGAGCAGCTTATCTATCAGCATTTTAATGTCGCGCTTGCTAACAGTGCAGAATTAAAAAAGGCAAAACAACGCTTTTTGTCTTTGCCGAGTGACCAAGCTTTTTCAGCACTTTACGCGGCATATAGCCAGCACCACAGTGAAACCATAGAAAAAACCAAGCATCAAAGTGAATTACTCTTACTGCTGACCATTGTGCTATTTTTGCTCTTGATTGTGTTTGCAAACCGACTTTATGTGGCCAAAAATAAAATTCTGAGCACCAGCCAAACTTTGTCCGATGCCGTTGCGCGTTTAACCGAAGGCTTTGCTCTTTTTAGTCGCAGCGGCAATTTGCTGCTCTGTAACAGTGCTTGGCGTAATCATTTCGCAATTGCCGATAGCGAAAAAATGCCACGCAAACTAGAAGAGTGGCAGCAGCAGTTTGGAGAAATTTTTAACTCCGACGCCAATTTGCATCAAACCGAATCTGGCGCTTGGTTACAGGTAAAACAAACGAACACACACAATAATGGCCAAGTGTTTGTGAGTGTTAATGTCTCCCTTTTTAAACAAGCGGAAGAAGAGCTTCGCAAGTGGGGCCATGCCATTGAGCAAAGCCCCTCTTCTATTGTGATCACCGATCCTCGTGCTCGCATTGAATACGTTAACCCTAAGTTTGAACAAGTTACTGGGTATTCACTTGAGGATGTGAAAGGACAAACACCCAAAGTACTAGGCTCCAAACAAGGATTTACCGACTACAAAGCGCTGTGGCAAACCATCAAACAAGGCAAAGTCTGGCGTGGTGAGTTTTACAATCGCCGTAAGTCTGGAGATTACTATTGGGAGTATGCGTCTATTTCCCCGATTAAAAACCAACAAGGGGAAATCATTAACTTTATTGCGATCAAAGAAGATATCACTGCACAAAAAAGCGCAAGTGCACAGCTTAAAACCGCAGCGGCGGTATTTAATGCAACGCAAGAAGGGATCATGACCACCAACGCAAAACTTGAGATCACCGCGGTCAATCCTGCTTTCACCAAAATTACTGGATACGAAGAACATGAAGTGCTTGGTCAACGACCTAATATTTTAAGTTCGGGTAAGCATGACAAACATTTTTATGAGCAGATGTGGAGCACCCTCAACTCGCACGGACAGTGGGCGAGTGAGATCTGGAACAAGCGTAAAGACGGTACTTTATATCCAGAGTGGCTAGCAATCAGTGTCGTGCATGATGACAAAGGGCTTGTGCAGCAATACGTTGCCATATTGTCTGATATGACCGAGCGCAAAGCGCAAGAAGAGCAGATTGAATATCAAGCCTATTACGATGTGTTGACCGGACTGCCGAATAGAACGTTATTACTTGAGCGCATTGAGCAAGATATTAAACGCATGAGCCGTACTCATCATCAAAGTGCAGTGTTATTTATTGATTTAGATAGGTTTAAGCGCGTCAACGACACCATGGGTCACGAGGCCGGAGATGCCTTACTTATCTCTGTAGCCAAGCGCTTAAACGGCCTGCTGCGTAAAAGCGATACCTTGAGCCGCTTTGGTGGAGATGAATTTGTATTGTTATTGAGCCAAATTGCGCATCCGGATCATGCCGCTCAAGTAGCCGATAAAATTGTCAAAGCACTGAGCGAACCATTTGTGATCAACGGCTTTGAGGTATTTACGGGGGCAAGCATTGGGATCGCGATTTTACCAAGTGATGCAAAAGATCAAAAAGAGTTATTACGACTTGCCGATTTAGCCATGTATAAAGCAAAAGAGGCGGGGCGCAATCAGTATCACTTTTTTGCGCAAGAAATGCAGCAACAGGTGAATCGTCGAGTTGAGCTGGAGCAGCTGCTCCGAGCTGCGCTTGAACATCAGCGCTTAACCGTACATTACCAACCTATTGTCGATACGGTGTCGGGTAAATTATATGGTGTCGAGGCGCTCATGCGCTGGCCAACTGATTTCGGCCAGTATATTTCCCCTGCTGAATTTATTCCAGTCGCTGAAGAAAGCGGCCTAATTGCTCCTCTTGGTGAGTGGTTACTTGCTAAGGCATGTAATGATATTCGCAGATTAAATAAAGCGCTCGGTATGAATTGTTATTTGACGGTAAATGTCTCGAGTCAGCAGTATCGACTCGGCTTTAACGCCACTATCATTAAACAAATCATGCAGCAATCAGGCTTTCTTCCAGAGAACTTAACGCTTGAAATCACAGAAAGCATCTTACTTGAAGATGATAAAGCCGTAACCGCTTGGCTGCAAAGCTTAAGGGCAACGGGGGTCAACTTAGCAATCGACGATTTTGGCACTGGCTACTCTTCGCTTAGCTACCTGAAACGCTTCCCCATCAATATATTAAAGATAGACCGAGGTTTTATTCAAGATATAGATCAAAACCAAGATGCTGCCGTTTTGGTCAACGCGATTTTGTCGATGGCGGAGAGTTTATCGCTCAAAGTGATAGCCGAAGGCGTAGAACAACAAGGACAACTAGATTGCTTAAAAGGCTTGGGCTGTCAGTATGTGCAAGGATACTTTTATGCCAAACCAATGGCGATTGAGGGATTAATCGACTGGGTTGAGCAATTTTCCATTGCATCGGAGCGAATAGCTCCCAAACTGTGGTTGGATTGAGGTGTGTGGCTGTTAAATTGCAGTATGGGGTGTTGTGATCCAATGAGAGCTGATATCTGGGCCCGTGAATGGGTTCCCAATCAAATGGCAATCCGTTCTAGATGGGTTGGCAAAGCTGTTTAGCTTTGCCAACTACTCAACGCAAAATCGCAGTTAGTAAAATTAAGATCTGTAAAAGTAGGCAAAGTACATTAGTAACAATGATTGCCATTCGCTGAAATCTCAGCCCATACATCAGCCAAAAACTAAACACCAATACATACCCGATTAAAAACGTAAAGGACAAGTTGGTTGGGCCTTGGCGCTCAAGTTCGCTGAGTAGCTGGCCGAATAATGCGATAAAACCGATCCCACCAAAGAATACACCGGCGAAATCCCAGTAGATATCTTTCGTTTGATAAAAGCCTGTCAGCCATGTTTTCATTCGCTTACTTCCTCTGATAAGTAGATATCCTGATAGTGATTGATACGGGCAACAATATGGTCATGCTGAATGGTACAAAAATGGTTAACTACGACTACGTCACAGCCTGCGCTAAGTGCGGATCTCACCCCTTGATCTGAGTCTTCAAATGCAAGGCATTTAGAGGTTGCCACTCCCAGTCGTTTGGCCGCCAATAAAAATGGCTCAGGGTGAGGCTTACCTTGCCCAACATCATCTGCGGTAATTAATATTTCAGGAATAGGTAAACCTGCTGTGGTGAGTCGTGCAACTGCATTGTGACGATTTGCAGAAGTTGCAACGGCCCACTTGCGTTGCTGTGCTTTTATTTCGCTTAAAAACGATTTAGCTCCAGGAATGGCTGTGACGGTATGGGCAAGGTCGGCTTCTGCTTGTTCCAACAGCTCAACTTCATGCAGGCTATCTAAATGCGGAGTAAATTGTTCTATAAAGTCTTTGAAACGTGCACCTCTGCCCGTAGTTAATACCATTTCCAAATCGACATGATGTTTCTCACACCAAGGCGCGACGGCCTGTCGTACTGCACTTTCAGAATCAACAAGTGTGCCATCCATATCGAATATCAATCCCTGATAACGGTTCAGGTTGAGTGAATTAAGTGCCATTTTTACTCCTTATGATAATATTTCACGCATAAACAGGCGTTAGTTAATAGTAAATCGGCTTTATCATGCATGTTTGTGCAAATAATACGCTTGTATCTCGATCTTTTTCAAGTAAAATTACGCAAAAACATGCAGGAACATGCAATGCTATTGGCAGAACGTCATCAATTCATTCTCGATCAGCTTAATTTACAAGGGCGGATCACCTCAGTGTCCTTGGCGCAAACGCTTGATGTAAGCGAAGACACAATCCGTCGGGATTTAAACAAACTGGCTGAGCTTAAGCTCCTGCGGCGTGTTCATGGTGGCGCTTTAGCGCTGCAGGATAATACTCCTGACTATATCGAGCGTTTAGATAAACCCGATACCAGTAAAATTCGTTATATTGAGCCTGCCTTAGCGATGCTCGTGCCTGGACAAACGATCGTGATTGATTCTGGCGAGACGTGCCGTTATTTGGCACAACACTTACCTAAAAATATGCCGTTGACTGTGGTTACGGGTTGTCCACTGATCGCCAAAGAGTTGGCTTATCATTCGCTGGTGGATGTGATTTTATTGGGCGGCCCGATGTTTAAACCAGCAATGCGGGTGGTAGGCATGACGGCGATCGAAATGGTGAAACGGATCCGTTTTGATATTGTTTTTATGGGGATTTGCTCGTTCCATATTCACCACGGTTTTAGTGCAAGCTATATCGAAGAAGCGGAGATCCTCTCTGCGACTATTCGTCAAAGCGATCACACTGTGATTATGGGACCGAGTAATAAACTAGATAAAGTCGCTACTTATCAGATTGTTACAGCTAACGAAATTGACACAATTATTACTGATGAAGAAATCAATCCAAGCTTAAAAAAGCAGATTGAGTCGCTAGAGATAGCGCTGACCTTGGTCTAGGTTAATAATGAAGCCAACAAATTAATATGGATCTACTTAGCAACTAGGGTCGCCGACTGACTATTGAGCTAAGCAGCTGTATACCTAAGGCTTTAATAAGGCAAAAATGTGATTGTTATAGAAACGTTCATTTTTGAATATAGCGTGTTTTAACACCGCTTCTTGCTCAAAACCTGACTTCTCTAGTAGCTTCATTGATGCATGATTGTCGTCAAATACTGCGGCAAAGATCCGTTCAATATTGGTCTCGCTAAATACCTCTGAGGTAATGTGCAAAATGGCTTTATGAGTAATTCCTTTACGCCAATGGCTTTTTGCGAGCCAATAGCCTATTTCACCAGAGCGCTCATATTCAAACTCGCCAGGATTAACACCTATACAGCCGATAAGCTGCTGACCATCGCAAATCGCCCGAACATAGCCGTGTTTACTGCCTTCATTTACCCACCACATGGCATCTTGCTCGGTGTAAGGTTGCGGAATTTTTGTTGATAAATACCGAACGACATCGGGATCGTTCAAAATCACGACCATGTTGGCAACATCATTGGCTTGGAACGGTCTTAGCTTGAACATTGAGCTCTCTTTCAATAAATTTAAACGTAAATTCATCAATAAGTTACCATTCCTTTTCGGGGTATACAATGCGTGCTTTGTGCAGAGAAAAGCAAGCTGGGGCTGGTTGTCGTCATCGGACTTTATTTTGCGTATTCTGATTGCATTAAATAAGGTTAATTATTTTATGGACGAGGAATCTACAGTGCTCACTTTAAACCTTGCATCGCAAATTCTTCAATTGAGATTACCTAACCTTAACTCGGGATAAGAAGTTAGTTAAGCTACTAAAATACCTAAGTTCAAAAGCGTAATATCACTCTAGCCAGAAGTTATTTCGTAATACAAGGCAAATTTGTGCGTCAATAGCTAGCCTATTGCAAGCAAATTTAATGCAGTAGTAAGGGATAACAGCTGCTAGAGAACAAGTTGTTATCCCGAGTTCAGGTTACCTATATTGTTTTTATTGTGTTTGCCCTAATTAAGAGAGTGGGATTACAAATTAATTGCAAAGGACTAGGAAGAAAAAACGATGGATAAAAATACCTTAATTGAATTGGTGACTGAGTACTTTAAAAAGATTGATGCTGGAGATTCAAGCTATTTAGACTTATTTCATGATGAAGTGACTTTCTTTTTTCCAAAGTTTGGTGACGCTGTTGGTAAGCAAGCATTACTTGAGTTTGGCGATAAAATTGGCAGCTCACTCAACAGTATTTGGCACGATATTGCGCATTTTAATTTCATTGTGTCTGGAAAAACTGTTGTTGTTGAAGGGCGCGAAGGCGGTGTGATGCGTGATGGTACGCACTGGCCTGATAATCAAATTTCATCTGGCCGTTTTTGTAGTGTGTTCGAATTCTCTGATAACTTGATCACAAGAATGTATATTTATGTTGATCCAGACTTCTCAAGCCAAGATAGTGATAGAATTTCAATATTATCGCGCTAATGTTGAGCGTTTTGATAAATAAAAGGATAGCTGAATTATGGTTTTCTCTGAAAGTGAAAAAGACACCTTACTCGCACTCAAGGGAGTTGGCCCTACGGTAATAAAGCGTTTTGAAGAAATCGGTATTTGCAGTTTGAGCGAACTTGCGACTTATGAAGTTGAAGAAATTGCTGAGCGGGTCGCTTCTATGTTGCGAACAACTTGTTGGAAAAACAGCCCACAGGCCAAAGCTGCGATCCAAGCTGCTATTACCAAAGCCAAAGAAGTAAGTTAACTGACTGGTTTATGGGTGGTGTGATGTAAAGCCCCTTTACATTTAGTGGGTTAGATTTATGGGTTTTACCGCTCTATCATCCGCAAGTGAGAGTATGAGTCAACCGTCTTACATCGGGTTGCAACTTAAACTACAGGTTTTTTAAATCAGGGCTCCTTTGGAGCAATGAATAAGGGAGTGTTTGCAAGAAAGCTCCCTTATTATTTGTTGCTACGAATAATCAATCTGCTGCGATAAAAGTAGCTTACTTTTCGTGTTGCAGAACATTCACTAAGTAGCCAAATGGATCCCGAACATAAAAGCGGCGCACACCCCATGGCTCCGACACGGGTCCATACTCAATCTGTATTTGCTCCGCAACAACTCTATTCAAAGCGGTGTCAAGGTCGTCGACTTCTATGGATAATTGAGGCACAGGCGTTCCTGATCCCCCTTCAGATGCCACACTAATTTGTGCGATCATTTCTTCACCTGAACTAAAAGTTTTAATCCAGCCATGGTCCATGACAAGCTCAAGACCAAAGACACGTTCATAGAATACTGCGGCATCCTCTGGGTTGGGGGTGTTAATATTTGAAATAATCCGTTTTACTTTCATTAGACTAAGCTCCAAATATGTCTAAGCGTGTGCTTAAAACTTTGTCTCACCGCCCTACTGAGAAGCGGCTGCTATAAAGTTGAGATCAAAACGTCCGTCCGGATCTTCTACTTTGATAAGCTCGTTAAGAGGTTTGTTTTTTAACGCCTTATTTTCAGCAAAGATGTCTAGTAATAGTGGTTTTACTTCGTTTCCGCATAGTGCCTCGGCGAGCGCTTCATGAGATAGCTTGAACAACATATCCATATTCTCGTCCTCGTCTTCAACGAGTTCAATATCTTCCCAGCTCTCGAAAATGTCTCTCAGTTTACTGACTTCTGGACAATCATCTTCAAAATCAGACAAGATGATAAACTCGTCTGAAGCAACGTTTTTATGCTGCTCGAAACGGCTGTCGGGCAGGCTGTAGATATTCCAATTTACATCGTAATGCCAAAATTCAACAGATAACGACATATGAGAATAAGTACTTTGATTTACATAAAATTTTAACTCGTTGATACGCTTTTTAATAAGCGTAATTAAAACGTTTTCGTAGGCTTCAATAAGCGTATTTTTATCAAACATAATGTATCCTAACTGCAGTCTTAAACAATAAAACTACGTGCTCCTAAATTGGTTCTCAGTATTATTTCCACTCTACTATGTAAATGTGAACTTTTGTTACTGGTGTTTGCTAAAAGGAAATTTATCCAAAACAGATCAATTTAACCATCAGTGTAGAAAAAATACCAGATTATGCAGAGCCTGTATGGCTTTAATTTGACAGTATAGGTTTACTCAGAATAAGTTAGCTGTTTCGTTATAAAGCCACTGCACAATGGGGCCTTTACTTTGTTCTCTGCGTTGCACTATGCCCATTTCGACGACCAAAGAGTTAGGAATATGCTCGGTTGACAGCTCGAACAGTTCTCCCATGTACCAAGGCGTATTGACAACATGTTCAGGTACTAATGCCCAACCAACGCCTCTAATGACTAAACCCATGATGTAATAGTAGCTGTCAATGTGCCAGTGGCTTGTGGATATGGCTTGTGACTGAGTATTACCAATGCGGTCGCGTATTACGAGCTGCCGATGTCGATTTAGCTCTTCAATACTCGGGGCTGGATGTTGTGCCAGCGGGTGGTGAGGGGAGCAGATCAAGATTTGTTTAAAGCTGTTTATCGAAGTGAAATCCAGCGATTCTGGCAATGGTTTTTGGTGAAATAAAATGCCTATTTCTGCCCTTTTTGCGCTTACCCATTGTGCAATGTCGTCTTGAGAGCCATTAATAATGGCTAATTTTAATAACGGAAATTGCTGAGCCAATCGTTCAAACAAAGATTCAAATGCGATGATGGGTACTGCTTCATCCATGGCAACGGTGAGAGACACCTCTTCGCCACTATTAAGAGAATTGGCTCTTGATTGCAGTCGCTGACACTGCATGAGCACCGCTTCGGCTTCTTTAAACAGATCAAGACCAGCTTGATTTAACACTGGCAGTCTGGCGGAGCGGTCAAAAAGTGCAAAGCCTAGATCGGCTTCCAGATTGGCAATTGCGGTGCTGACCCGAGATTGTGCCTTCCCCAAGTGTCTTGCTGCAGCTGAAAATGACCCCAACCTGACGGCGGTGACAAAGGCTTCGAGTTGATCGAGTGTCCAATGCATGATTATTTAACCTATCCGAATTCCGGATGGATACTAACTTTGACCAATCTCAATTACAAGGATAATAACGGTTTTTCTTGCTTAAGGATTTCATCATGCTGTTAGATTCAGCGAGCAACCCCCCCACAAAAGACGCTAACGTTACCCGCGCTTTTTGGCGTTATACTATCCCTGCCGTTGTCGCAATGGTGGTCAACGGATTGTACCAAATCGTCGATGGTATTTTTATTGGTCACTACCTTGGTGCTCAGGGGTTGGCCGCTGTAAACCTTGCTTGGCCCATTATAGGGATCATTATTGGTTTTGGCGTTTTAGTCGGGATAGGATCTGGCAGTTTGCTGTCGATTTATCGTGGCGCTGGCGACAATACCGATGTGCAGCAGCTGATGAGCACCAGCTTTTGGCTCATCGCTATCTTGACTGTGGTTGCAATGATTGTCCTTGTATTATTCGGACCGAGTTTGCTCGAGCTTCAAGGTGCATCGGGCGAGCTTTTACATTCCAGTTTGACCTACTTACAGGTATTGAATTGGGGAGCTGGGGTTACCATTGCGGCAGGTGCGCTGCCGTTACTACTAAGAAACAATGGTAAACCAGAAATGGCAACAGCTTTGCTAATTATAGGGGCGCTCAGCAATATAGTGCTCGATTATTTTATGATTGTGAAAATGCAATGGCAACTTCCCGGTGCTGCATTTGCTACGCTGATTTCACAAGGGATAGTCGCACTGGCGGCGCTCTACTTTTTGCTCACTTCTAGTGACGAAAGTAAACCCAAAGGCGCGTTTAATCAGCCACTAGCTCTGGAAATACTAAAGTTAGGCGCTGCAGGGTTGGTGATGTTTTTATATTTTGGCTTTATCGTTGCGTTACACAACAAGCAGTTGCTGATATTTGCCAGTGAAGTTGAGGTGGCGGCCTTCGCTGTGGTTGGTTACCTTGGCGTTATTTACTATTTTATCGCAGAAGGCGTAGCGAATGGTGTCCAGCCGCCCATCAGTTATTATTATGGAGCAGGCCTTTACCAGCGCATTCACACTATGGTTAAGCTGGCGCTCAAAGTAAGCTTGGGTGTTGGTGTGATGATGGTAACGATGTTTTATCTGTTTCCGAAGGATGTACTTGGGCTCTTCAGTGAGGATTTGGCTTTGCTCAATGCGGCCGAGCGTGGTTTGCAGCTGCATCTATCCACGTTATTCTTGGATGGCTTTATATTTCTTACCTCGATGTACTTTGTTGCGGTAGGCAAAGGCGGTAAAGCATTGGCTATTTCGCTTGGAAACATGTTGGTGCAATTGCCGTTTTTATATTTATTGCCCTTCTGGTTTGGTGTTGATGGGGTGTGGCTTGCGGTACCTATCTCAAACATCACGTTAACCGTTATTATCATCCCTCTGCTTTGGCGTGATTTATATCAGTTAAAGCAGCTTGAGCACTTTGCGGATATGAAGGACGCATAGGCGCATACTGAAGGCGCTTATTTTAAGCGCCTTCTTAGGGTTATCTTTGGCGTACGTAGTAATTTTTTACCACGCAATCTAAATATCTCACAGCATTCACGTGTTTGAATTTAAGCGGTTCGTTTAATTTTCCGAATAAAGGTGTTCCACCACCTAAAATAGTTGGAATGGTCGTGATAATTAGTTCATCAATGAGATCTTGTTGTAGAAAGCTTTGTATGGTTTTTCCGCCATCAATGTAAAGGTTTTTAAAGCTCTGCTGAGCCAGTTGTTCGACGATATCTGTCAGTTCACCTTGCACAAGCGATACCTTATCTGCAAAGGCCTTTGGTACCTCTTTAAGCGTATTACTTAATACAAAAACAGGTTTATTGTATGGCCATTCGCAATCAAATCCTTGGATTGTCTCAAAGGTATTACGCCCCATGATGATGGCATCTACGCGGGCCATAAAATCTGCGAACCCCAAGTCTGAACCTTCAAGGTTGGGTAATTCGTGTAGCCAGTCTAAGCGGTTATTTTTATCCGCGATAAAGCCGTCTAGGCTTGCCCCAATATAGACGATGTTTGCCATTTTATACTCCAATTGAACCCTAAACCATTTCAAGATAAAATAAATTCTACGGTGTAGAATTTATTTTATCTTAGCGAGAGTAAACAATGAGTGTCAAGGATAAGAAGCGTGGCCGACCGTTAGCGGAAGGTGAAGCACTAAGTCAGGAGCTGATCATACAAGCAGCAAAATTGCAGATGAAGGAAAGTAGAAAAGTGCCTAGTATTCGAGCGTTGGCGAGCAGCCTAAATGTCGATGCGATGGCAATTTATCACTACTTTAAAAACAAACAGGCTTTGCTCGAAGCTTTGACCTGCTCTTTAGTCGATGAAATCTATGAACCTAGCTGCGATGAACAGTGGCACACAGAGCTACAAAAGCTCAGTGCAAGTTATTTACAGTTACTCGACGACTATACAGGGTTGTTAACAGTGCTGCTGTCAATGGACTCAGTAGGTCCAGCTCAAGTATTTCAAACTCGATTTGAAGAAGTGACTCAAACGCTTGAATTACAGGGACAGGCACAACAAGATGCGATTTGCTTACTGGTTGATTATTTACATGGGGTAGCACTCGCTATGGAGTGTAACCCAGATAGAGAAGCGTTAAATGTCTCGATGACAAGCGGTGCAATTGCACTAATTTGTAAAGCGATTGAGGCTTAAGTGTCATTGCGTTGTGGCGTTGTAAAGGGGCATTACAACACATAGAGGCGAAGTACCTGTTAGGGGCGCTTGAGATAACGGTTTGGAGTGGTGCCGATTATTTCTTTAAAATCTCTTATAAGGTGGGACTGATCGGTATAGTTCAACTGAGCAACAATATCTGCCATTGTAGTCACATTGGACTCAAGCAGTGCAAGTGCTTGGTGCAGGCGATACTTTCGAATTAGCCATTTAGGACTAAAACCTATGTAGTGTTGGCAAAGCCTTTGTATTTTTCGTATTGGCATGTCGCATTGTTTAGCAAGTTGCTCAACCGAAAAAATATCGCTGTGATCTCGCAAAGTGTCGAGAATATCTTCAGCCATAGCAGCACCTGTGCTTTGAGGGAGTGTAAACGACATTAAAAATTGCGATAGCACTTTTACCCGCTCTGCATCATCACTTGCCATGGTTAATGAAGAAACCAGCGGACTCGATGGCACATCGCAAAGATGCTGCAAAGAAAAGGTTTTATCGACACATGTCAAAGGAGTGATATTAAATAGCTCCACTAGGGCACCGACCCTAAATTTAACCCCCAAGAGCTGCCCTTTTCCACGCATTGTGTAATCGTATACTTTGCTTACAGGGCCAATAATTTTTAACTCATCGGTACTTTGCAGCAAATGAAAGTTGGGATCTGGTAAGTTTCGTTGTGTATGGGTTTTATTATCCGGCAAACACCAGTCGACAAACCAAAATTGCTCGACAAGACCCTTTAACTCTGTACATGGAAAATACCGTCTAAGCTGGTAATTTGGCGCGCTTTGTTGTTGGTGAAGTACGCCGTTAATTTGACTATGGTTAGATTTCATCACTGCCTTGTTATGGATAGAGCTCTTCGTTTGTTGTCGTGTTTTTACAATACCAATTTGAAATCGCGTGCTAGATTTAAAATAAGCTGCATGAAACTGCAGAGCAAGGTCAAACTCTTCCACTATAAAATTAAGGGATAAACGATGCAACTAACAGGTGTGTACGAAATTAACAATTGGCAAGAAACCACAGAAAAACAATTTGATGATGGTGCTAAACTCTCAAAAGCCGTGGTGAGCCTCAGTTATGAAGGCGAAATTGAAGGCAGTAGCGAAGTTTATTATCAGCTTCACTATACCGAAGAAGGAGATGTTGAGTTTAATGGCTTTGAAGCAGTAACCGGGTGCTTTTCTGGGCAACAAGGTAAGGTTGTATTGATGCACGATGGTCGTTTTAAGCATGGTAGAGCACATAGTAATTTTACGGTGGTACAGAGCGATGTTGACGCGATTGCAGTGGGTGACAAAGGATCATTTGAGTCAACTGAAGGGAAAAAGGCAAACTACCAAATAACACATAACTGATAGCTTCAATGTCGTTACGCTAGGCTAAGTAACGGTGTCTTCTCGTGTCTAGCGTATACAGCGCATCAACTAACTCTGCAAAGTGACTAATAACGACATCTGCTTGATCCGCGTAATGAGGTTTATCATTGGGAGCAAACAAACATGACGGCATGTTGGCGTTATGTGCCGCCTCTATATCATAGAGATAATCACCAACATATACACATTGATAAGATGGCACTTGCCACGTTTGTGCAACTTGCAGCAGCGCGGCTGGGTCTGGCTTGGCTGGCGCATCGTCCCTCGTTAAAATCAATGGGATTGGCAATCCCGCTGTTTTAAGCTTCAATCGCGCCGCTTTTGCAAAATTTCTGGTCACAACGGCAAGCGGCACACCCATTCTCGAAAGGTGCGCAATGGACTCCTTTACCCCAGGAATAACTTCACAGTGCTGTGCGTCACATAATTCATGTTGGTGGACGATGTTCATGGCCTCTTCACGCATATAAGGTGAAGGCAATCCACTGATAAAACTGAGTAAGTCTTGCCCTACCGGACAGCCAATTTGTGCCCGAATAAGTGAGAAATCGAGTTCAGATGTCACTAACGTGCCATCTAGGTCAAAAATGATGCCTTTAACCGGTATCCTATCCATTTTCAATATCCTTTGGTTTCGCATGTGTACTGCGTAGCCCTACTTAAAGGTAGGTACGTAATTGAAGTTTGTAAAGATCAAGACGATAGAGTTTTACTTTTGCGGG
Organism: Pseudoalteromonas sp. OF7H-1; assembly: GCF_022347825.1. Classification (NCBI taxonomy): domain Bacteria; kingdom Pseudomonadati; phylum Pseudomonadota; class Gammaproteobacteria; order Alteromonadales; family Pseudoalteromonadaceae; genus Pseudoalteromonas; species Pseudoalteromonas sp. OF7H-1. The sequence continues at coordinate 72,348 of NZ_JAKRFX010000017.1, forward strand.
ATGAGTGGCTCACCAAAGGTGAACAGTGAGCCACTTTTTAGGCTTTTCGAGTATATTAGGCGAGTTTGCGTAGTAGCCCTTGTGTGTTCTGTTTCATGGTGTTCGCTACCATAAAGTAACCGATCACAGCAACGAACGTTGCGCCTGTTGCAGGCCCTAAAAGCCAAATATAGGGGTGCAAGCGGCCATCTACATCGAATGTTTGGACTTGGATCACCAAAAGTGCAATGTCACTGACCACGGCAGCTACCAGCCCTGCCAATCCGCCAAGTAATAAAAACTCATAAAGCGTGGCGAGCTTTATCAAACGACCTTTGGCACCGAGTGTGCGTAAGATAACGATTTCCTGCATGCGCTCGGCTAGGCTCGCCTGAACCTGAGAAATGAGCACCAATGAGCCGCTGATGAGCACGATACTCAGTACGAAGCTAATCGCCAGTGAGACTTGAGAAATCATCGACTGTGCCTGTTTGAGCTGGCTCTGAATGTCGATCATGCTAATTGTCGGGTACGCTTTCAAAAACTGACTAATCACCTTAGTGTCGGTGGTTTCAAGCTTGGCGGCAGTAAAGTAAGTCACAGGGAATTGGCCCGCGATTTTATCGTTAAATATCATCACAAAGTTAGGCTTCAGTGAGCCCCAATTGACGCTACGTAAACTCGTCACTTTGGCTTCAATTGTTTGACTGTTGATTAGGAAGCTAAGCGTGTCACCCACTTTTATCCCTACCCGATCGGCAAGCCCTTGAGCAACGGAAACTTGAAGCGCATCAGAATCATCGAACCACTCGCCATCGACCACTTCATTGCCCGCTGGCAATTCATCTAACCAAGTCAGATTGAGTTCTCGCCCTACCCCATCACGTGCATCTTCGTCTTTTTCTTCACCTTCTTGTAGCGAGACCCGGCGCGCAAACTCTTCACCATTTAGCGCATTTACACGGCCCAAAAAGACCGGATAAAAATGCTCATGTTTAATGCCACTTTCATCGAGTTTACGTTGCATTGGCTGAATTTCTTGCTCCGTGATATTGATAAAAAACGCATTGGGCGCATCTTCTGGAACTTGCATCTGCCAATCCGAGATCATGTCATTTTTCAGCACCACTAAAAACAACATTAATTTGATGGCAAGGGCAAAGCTAATAAGCTGTACTGCATTTGCATTGGCACGCTTTTGCAGTGTAGCAATAGCTAAAGACCAACTTGAGCCCGGACTCAACCCTAGCTTTCTACCCGCTGAAAATAATAGTCTTGAGATCACGTATAGCACAGCCATCAGTAGCAAGGTTGCACCGAATAAAATCGCGGTGATCTTAATGTCGCGACTAAATAACCACATTAACCCAAAGATAGTCAAAACTGAGAGTGCCATATGAATTCGACTAATCGCGATGGTATCTCCAAGGTTGCGTCTTAGGACGCGCAGCGGCGGGATATCAAACAAATCTAATAGTGGTTTCAGTGAAAACATCATGGCGCAAACTACACCCACGGCAATGCTCAGCAGCCAAGGCCTAAGCCCAGCTTCAGGCAAGGCTGTATCCATAAAGTTAATTAGGTAAGCAGCTCCAACATTTTGCAGCCCGTAACCGATAGCTAGACCAACCACAACGGAGAAAAAAGTCACTAAAGAAAGGTGTAATAGATAAATACGGCGGATGGTTTTGCGGCTACCACCGAGTGTTTTCATCATGGCGACAGGATCATATTGGCGCTCACAATAGCGCTTTGCAGAAACCGCCATCGCTACGGCAGCAAGCATGATCCCAAATAGTCCAGCAAGGAGTAAAAAGCTCTCCGAGCGAGCTAAATTTTCACCCAAAGGTGATTGCCTGTCTTTTATCCCCTGCCAAGATTGGTTGCTCTTGAGTTGCGGCTTAAGCCAAGTGTAGTACTCTCCCAGCTGCTGCTCTGAGCCCGAAAATAATAGGCGGTAGAAGACTCTGCTCCCGGGTTGAATGGCTTTTGTCACCGCAATATCATCATAATTAATGAGGACGCGTTTGTTCCCCGCCAGCGAGAAGAAAGGGGCATCAGGCTCGCTAATGAGCACCTTACTCACGGTAAACTGCCCGGCCCCTATTTCCACCTCGTCACCAATTTTAAGGCCAAGGGAGTAAAATAAGCCTTCGCTGAGCCATATATTGCCCTTTTTCGGGGCGGCTTTTATTTGGTAATTCTCGCCATCAAGACTATCTCTTAAAGTCAGCTTGCCTCTAAGTGGATATGTGTCTGTTACGGCTTTTAGCGAGCCAAGTATTAACTCATCGTTAGCGAATAACATAGAGTCAAAATACACTTGTTTGGCGGTATTTAAGCCAAACTCTTGCGCCTTGGTTAGTACTCGGTCGTCGAAATCATGGTTGCTCGAAAGCCGCCTGTCAGCAGCAATAAAGTCTGCGGATTTTTGTTCTAAATTCAAACGGATCCGCTCGGTAATGGAAGACAAGCTAAACACCGTCAATACTGCAAGCGCAATTGCAGCTAGAATGATAGTGAGCTCGCCTCGTCTAAATTCCCTAGAGAATAAAGTAAGTGCTAACTTAAACCACATTAACGGCCGCTCCTTGTTTTATTACCTCGAGTTTCCCAGCTTCAATATGAATAATGCGATCACACTGTTGAGCGAGTTGCTCATCATGGGTAACAAGCACCAAAGTGGTGCCATTCTCTTTGTTTAGGTCAAACAGCAAACGCTCGATAAGATGGCCGTTTTTACTGTCTAAATTAGCCGATGGTTCGTCAGCAAAGAGGATTTTAGGTTTACCGACAAAGGCTCTGGCGATGGCCACCCGTTGCTGTTCACCACCCGAAAGTTGTGAGGGGTAGTGTGTTAAGCGATGCGACAAGCCAACCTTTTCTAATAGCTCTGTCGCTTGATTTTTTGCACCTTTGTCCCCAGCTAATTCAGCAGGAAGCATTACATTTTCAAGCGCTGTTAAGCTTTGCACTAGCATAAATGACTGAAATACGAAGCCGACTTTTTCTGCTCGCAGTTGAGCTCGAGCTTCTTCATCCATTTTTTGTAATGATTCGCCATCTAAATGAACTTCTCCTTTGGATGCGATATCTAAGCCGGCAAGCAAACTAAGTAAGGTTGACTTACCAGAGCCTGAAGCGCCAACGATAGCCACGGACTCACCTGACTTGACAGTGAAATCGATATCACTAAGGATAGTGAGATTACCTTCGACGGTAGAGACCTGTTTAGTAAGGCCTTTTACTTGGATCATATTTAACTGAGAAAGCACTGACATGAAGTACTATTTCCTAAAGTTGTTGTTCATACTTGTTATTGTAATGACGCCGTTAAGCGCAAATGCCAAGCAAAAACTCATGATAGTTGGTGATAGCTTAAGCGCCGCTTATGGCCTGAAACAAGATGATGGTTGGGTTAAATTGTTACAAAATAAATACGAAACAGAACAAAATCCGATCGAAATTATCAATGTTAGCGTTAGCGGTCAAACAACAGGTAATGCTGTGGCAAAAATAAATCAGCAATTGAAAACGATTTCGCCTACTCATGTATTAATCGAGTTGGGTGGTAATGATGGCTTGCGCGGTTTCCCTGTAAAAAGGTTAAAGGCAAATCTCACACAGCTGGTGCAATCTAGTCAACAAGCAGGCGCCAACGTTGCCGTAATGGAAATCCAAATACCTCCTAACTTAGGTCCACGTTATACCAGTATGTTTACCGAGAGCTACCAACAAGTGACAGAGCAAACCGGTAGCTATCTAATGCCCTACTTTATGTTAGAAGTGGCGGACAAACCGGAGTTAATGCAAAACGATAACCTACACCCAAACAAAGAAGCACAACCTCTAATCCGCGACTTTATGTATCAAGAAATAAATCAATGGCTGGCAAAGTAAGCACGAAAAAAACCCGCTAAGAGCGCGGGTTTGGGTGTGTTTTAGTTTGAAATTTGAACGTAAAGCGATTACTTGAAGTTTGCGATGCTCGTTTTAGTCGCATCTACCGTTTTCCAAGCATATGATTGACCAACTACACCATAAGGCACACCGCCAAGAGACCAGTTCGGGTTAGCGAAGTAGTCGTACTGTGTTGCATTACCAAAGACATGTGGATAAGCCATGATACTGGCGAAGTTGTCTTGTACGCCGTGGCCCATGCCATCAACGTATACACCACCACTGGTGTCACCTTGTTTGCGTGAATGCGCTAGACCTTGGTTGTGACCAAGCTCATGAACAAATGTTGTTGCACCACAATCGATACCTGTAATGCTGAACATACGGTTGCTCATGCTTGAATATAGGTTGCCATTACTACCTTGACCTACCCAAGCTAGACCACATGTGATGTAGTTACCATTGCGCTCACCCGTACCAAGTACTGCAACCATATCTGCACGCCAAGTATTACGTAGGTTAGCTACATAGCTGCTGTTAGTCACAGAATCTAACCAAGCACTCGTTGGTGTGATGTTGTAGTTACCTAAGTTTTGCGTACCTGCAAGGCGTAGTTGCAGATCGATACCGTTCTGGCTGTAAACTTGGTTTGTAAACGCAATCAACTGATTGATTTTAGTATTAATGTTTGATGTAGCAGCCGCAGACTGATCAGTATAAAGAATGCCGATATCAACGGTGACTGCTGATGCGCTTGCAGATAGAGCGAGTGCTGTTGCCAGCGATGCTGCCTTTACTGTTGTATTCATTGTTTTTCCTTTCTTTTAGTTAACGTTACTTTTAGGTTGAAAAATATCTTCCTTTACAGAAACTGAGTTATGTTCTGTTTCGTCATGACTATCATGCGGATGCAGCTCTTCTTCTTTGTGAGAGCGATATAAGTCTCGCTTGGCTGCGATCCAGCCAAATTGGTTTTTAGATTCGAATACATAGTTGCCGCTTGGCGCGGTGAGTTGACCATATACGGCGTCTTTGCCTACCGTCAAAACGGTGGTATGGAAACGACCATCAGCACCAGTGACCTTACCAAAGACGCTTTTATCGCCGTTTTCTGCTAAGGATATGCCGGTCACTTCTGCTACAAATGACTCTTGTGTTTGCGGAATAAGCAATTCAAAGTTATCGCCGCCTTCTAATTTTCTGAGTGTAGGTAAGTCAAACTCAATATAAGCTTCATTGTTTAAGTCTTGTGGTAAAACCTTTGCGGCTGACAGCACGGCTTGTGCTTTATTCGAGACCTTATTCACCGCATAAAAGTCGCTACTTTTTTGTATTGGCGCTGTTGTGGTGATGGCTTGCTTAGAACCTTGTTCAAGCGTGTCAAGCTCTAGTGTCGCCTTCGACTCATCTTCTGTGTTGTTCGAAACTTGAATTACATTTGCATGTGAAAGTTGAGCTTCAGGCATAATTTTCCAAAAAGCAATTCCAATAAAACCAACAAGTAATGCAACAATGAGCAATCGCATAATCCACCACGAATACGTTAATAAGTGGTGAAATACTATTCATTTTGAGGGTTTGTGATCAACTTTAAATTTACCAAGCGTTTTCATTTGTATTCATTAAAATTAAATATCTTCATGATATATATGTATAAATCTCATTAACAAATCTTTACAATGTGGTGTGGTTTAATGTGTTATGCAGTGGGGTTGTCAAACTAATGTAACTAAAGTGTGTTCTTTGAAAGTAATTGATTAGATTAACTTTATTTTTTCAATTAGTGGCATTATTTATCTGTTAGTCTCTATCTAGTTGATTTGTATATTTAAAGTTTTCTGCTTTAGTTGACGCTTTTATTCATAATCCTGATGCGTGTTCAGGGTATTTTGCCATTTGTTTTGAAAACTGTTGTTTGACTTGGTGAAGTAACTGATCTGGAGTGAGCTCTGTAGTATTGTTAATCGCCGGCATAACAACAAAAGTTTTACTACGGTAGTCTATTGCCATAGGCACAATGGGGACTTCGGCGGATTGTGCGATGTAGATAAAACCTTTTTTCCATTCTGAGGTGTATTTACGAGTCCCTTCTGGGGCTAAGCCCAAAATTAATTTGTCGTTGGCATTGAAGATATCGCGAACCTGCGTGACCATACCATGAGGTGTATCTCGCCTAACCGGAATACCGCCCCATTTGCGTAACAGCCAGCCAAATGGTGGGATAAAAATGGTGTGTTTGCCTAAAAAACGAATTTCAACATCAAGTGCAAGCTTGACAGCAATGCCAATAAAGAAATCCCAGTTTGATGTATGCGGCGCGACGGCTGCTACGAATTTGTCTTCACTTGGGAAAGTGCCAGCTATCCTCCATCCCATCATCTTAAGCATCAAGTTTCCAAGCTTTCGACCAATAGGGCTGTTCGAGCGTGGGATATTAGGTGGAATATTGATCAAGGTAATGGCCTTCTTTGTTTTTATTATTTATTGGTGGTGAATTTATTTTAGTAGACAACTTTAGGTAGCCAGCGCTGGTGTACGATACCATCGTGTAAAATTAACTACTGACTAGACAGAGAAATCAACAAAAGCATGATTGAACTAATGTCGATCCCTTACTGCTGTATCCCAGCCCCAGATTAATTAACCAAAGCCGATAATTCAAGTTTCAATAGCTTGTCGCTCTGAGTTAGGTTTAGTTGGGTGAAATGCACTGGTGGATAGGTTGCCAAGTATATTTGGGGTTAAACAGGGTATCCCTTGTGTGGCCACTCAAGTTTGGGTTTTGCAGTTTCAATGCTTTTCTCTCTTCAAATTTAGCTTTTGCAATGGCTTCACGAGTAATTGGGTGATTGAAAAACAGTTTATCAAACGAGCCGTCTTCTATTGCTTTGTTGAGGCCATAGGTAAGGCGCTCCTTGAGTCGACGATTGTTTTTATTAACGAAAAAATACATGGCGGCGGGATAACAAAACGCGAACTTGGACTCTACCACTGCACTATTCATACTTTGTAACTCCGTCCATGGTTCGTGAAGCGCACGAGGAAAGAGCTCAAAGCGCTTTTCTTCTAGCATTTTAGGTAATAGAGCTGCCATGCTAGTAACCACAACAAAGCCATTTTTTTCGTAGATTGAGGTATCAGGCCAATCGATACCACTGCCAAGCGTGAAGCTCATTAATTGGGCGGGTGAGTTAAGTAGGGAGAGTCTTTCCTCGGTATCTTTATGGATAAGAAATAAACGCGCTCCCATCATCCCTTTTAATAACGGCACATATACCGTCGCTAAACTTTTTTCCCTTTGGATTGACGTCATGCTCCAGTGAACATCTAAAAGTTTCCCTTGCTCCAAAATTTCTAAGGTGCGTCCTTGGGGGGTGTGATCGAAAGAGTTTTCAATGAGTTGGTAAGCGCCGTATTTATCGCGGCTCTTATTTAAAGCCAGTCTTAACAACGCGATGTAGTAGTCTTGTTTGGGATCGGCAAATTCTTTAGAGATGTTATAGCGCACAAGATCGCTTGCACAGACGCTATATGACGTTAGTAATATGAAGGTTAAAACCAGCTTTATTGAGGCTATCATTCCTTTTCCTCGTCGCGCGTTCACAATGTATGCTTTAACTTTAGCGCAGAACATGAGTTGATAAAGTAAAAAAGACACCGAAGTGCCTTTTTACTTTAGCGAGTTAGATAACCTAAAACGTGACGCTTAGCCAATCATCATTGCCATCAAAGTGCAGCGACCTGACTTTTCCTTTGCCTTCAAAGTTTACCAAATTGACTTGTTCTGACCACACATCTCTAAGTGCATTATGGCGCATTTTAAGCTCTGTTATTGGTGAGAAAAGCGGGGTTTCTTGATATACCCAAAAGAATTGGCCATCGATTTCCGCACCAACCAAATTTAAAGGCAGCACTTTCCCTGCGCCTGTTTTTATTTCAACACGCTTACTGACATAATCCGCAAACCTTGCTCTATCAGCAGCATTGTTGAAGATGTCGGCATTGTGACTCAGCAGGCTCTCTATCGCATGTTCAGTATCATGGAGATAAAATCTGTGCATGATTTCGATATTGCCACTGCGTTCGTTAAATAACACGGTGGTGATCGCTGCTTTTAATTGGTGCGCCTGGCAAAGCGGCGAAATCAGCACCAGTAAACAGGCTAAGCGCCAGGTTTTCATTAATTATCCTTTTTCTCTTCAAGTGGTTTTAGCTCGGCTTTTACGTCTTGCATAATATCGCGATACACTTTACCTTCACGCTCTTTCTTTTTATAGAGTTCTAGGCGAGATTCTATAATGCGCCTTGGGTAATGGTTATTCTCGATATCAACGTCAGCAGTTTCCCATCGCGGATCAACGGTCACGGACGCAAGCGGTTTATCTTTATCCGTAATAATTAGCTTGCTGACGTTACGGGCATTGCGGCGCCAAATCTCAGCAGGGATAGTCCGCTCTTCTTTGCTACCATCTTGGTACGTGAGTTCAAGTAAGATTGGCATCACAAGTCCGCCGACATTACTAAACTTAAGCACGTAATAGTTTTTGTCTTCTTTTACCGCGCGTTCAAGGGTACGTTTTTCCCAAGGTTTAAGCTCAGATAAAAACTCACGATACTCATTTCGTTCTTCATTGGTTACCGTAAACTGGTCATTACTATCGTAAAAGTCTGTTATGTCTTGGTTTTTATCAATCCAAAGTGCGCGCCCTTGTTCTTGATTGCGTTTGACGAATAACGAGATTGGTTTGTTCTTTTCAAACTCACGTAGGCGGCCAAAGTCGATATCTGGGTTTTTGGTGTCTAACCGCAATTGATAGATTTTATCTAATGAGATATCGACATGATCAGTGCTGTAAAACCAGCCACGCCAGAACCAATCTAAATCGACCCCTGAAGCTTCCTCCATCGTTCTAAAGAAATCTGCTGGCGTTGGGCGTTTATATTTCCAGCGTAAGGCATATTCTTTAAATGCAAAATCGAATAGCTCACGGCCTAAAATCACCTCGCGCAGAATGTTAAGAGCCGCAGCTGGCTTAGTGTAGGCATTTGGACCGAGATGCAATACGCTGTCTGATTGCGTCATGATTGGAGACTGATCTTCAGATTTCATGTAGGCAGCAACATCTCTTGGCTCAACGCCCCAAGGAATGGTGGGATCCCATTCGCGGCCAGCAACGCCATCTAAAAAGCTATTGAGGCCCTCATCCATCCATGTCCACTGGCGCTCGTCTGAGTTGACTATCATGGGGAAGTAGATGTGCCCGACCTCATGAATGACAACGCCGATTAAAAAACGTTTCTCGGCCAGTGAATAAGTACGAGAGCCATCATCTTGCAATTTCGTACGCGGACCATTGAAAGTGATCATCGGATATTCCATCCCACCGACAGGACCATTTACCGACTGCGCGGTTGGATAGGGGTAATCAAACGAGAAGCGTGAATAGACTTCCATGGTATGAATAACGGCTTCGGTGGAGTATTTTTTCCACAAGTCCCCCCCCTCTTTGGGGAAAAATGACATGGCCATCACGAGAGGTTGCTCGTCACCACCTTGCTGATAGCCTTTAGCATCCCACATAAATTTACGTGATGAAGCCCACGCAAAATCGCGCACATTCTTGGCCTTAAAGCGCCACGTTTTGGTGTCATCGGTGCCGGCTTTTTCGTTTTCAAGCGCTTCTTCTTCAGTAACGACAAATACTGGGCGTTTTGCTGTTTTTGCTTGCGCTAGTCTGTCACGCTGGGTTTTGCTCAGAACTTGCTTTGGGTTATCTAACTCACCGGTTGCAGAAACGATATGATCGGCCGGCACCGTGATTTCAACGTCGTAGTCACCAAATTCGAGCGTGAACTCACCACTGCCAAGAAACGCCTTATTGGTCCAAGCTTCATAATCTGTATACGCCGTTAGACGAGGGAACCATTGCGCGAGCAAAAAGATGTCATTACCATCTTTTTCAAAGTGCTCATAACCCGAACGTGCGCCAACCGCATCTTCTTCAACAATATTAAAGGCGAAGTCCATGCTAAATTGCAGATCTTTACCTGATTTGAGCGGTTCGTTTAGGTCAACACGCATCATGGTATCAACAATCGTGACCTTGAGCGGTTTACCGCGACCATCCTTGACATTATTGATGACAAAACCAAGCTCAGTGTCATCCATAAACTGCTGGCGTCTGAGTTGATTTAGTGAAATTTTTGCATGTTTTGTAACCGGATTACTCTGTAATTCGTTCCCAAAAGTTGCAGTGCGTTCAGCGATTGAATCGTTTTTGAAGATATTTTGGTCTAATTGTAGCCATAAATATTTGAGGGTGTGAGGAGAGTTATTTTTGTAATGTATGGTCTGCGTAGCGGTTAATCTTTTGGCTTTCTCGTCCAAGTTGACATCAATATCATAATCCACCTTTTGTTGCCAATAACGCTCTCCGGGCTCACCGGCTGCGCTGCGGTAGATATTTGGGGTAGGTAAGGCTTCATCTAATTGGCGAAACTTATCTTCAAAGTGCCCTTTGGTTTGTGAAATAGCGCTGGCGTGTGCGACACCGGAGAGCGCGAGTGCAACCAATAAAGGCATAGCTGGTGTTGATTTTTTCATTGTTATTTCCCGTTTTATCATGCCAAGGCATTGACCGATAAACATTTTTATTTCAGTTTTTTGCTCTGAGTGAGTAGAGGGGATTTACATGGTGACAAAGGAAGACAAATAAAACCTTCTACGTGTCAATAAACTGACAAATAAAAACACATAAATCAAAGTTTTGAGATAAAGTAACAAGATTTGGACACGACTGAAATGAGACTGTTTTGAATGTTTTTTAATCTGTTGTTTTTGATAGAAAAAATACAGTGGTCTAAAAAATTAATTTGTATGCCAAAAAGGTATTTTGCTGGGTTATTGTGTACATTTTATAAATAAATAAAGAAAACAAAATTAGTTGTTGATATTGACCCAAGTTTGTCTTTAAAATCGCGCACTTTACAATCTCTGGGTAAAACTGGCGTTAGTTTTGCTCTGTACTAAATACCCGTTTAGCGAATCGAATGTGGTGGGCAGTATGGATTTCTACATACTAAAAAAACAAGAGAAGTTTGTTGCAATTCCTGCAGACGAACAAAACTGTAAAGATTATTTAGATGACGGCTATTTTTATGTTGATAAAGTAGCTGCCTGTAACGAGAAATCGGCGATTAAACGCGTGCAAGATAAGCATAGTCGTGTTTTCAAGTTACCTGCTAAATTCTTTTTACTGGCATTACCTATAATCATTTTTGCTTGGTGGCAGTTGACTCACTAAGCTGTTGAAGCGTCAATATTCACAAGACGAATATTGCTCGACGATGCTATATTAGCGTTTCTATAGGAAAAGGAACGCTAAATGAAGGTTTTACACACGTCTGATTGGCACTTAGGGCAATCGTTTTACGAGCATGATCGCAGTGAAGAGCATCAGCTGTTTTTAGACTGGCTATGCGATGCGCTGGTGGAACAGCAAGTCGATGTACTGTTGATCAGCGGTGATATTTTTCATACCGCAACACCGCCCGCCAGTGCTGAAAAGCAACTGTATACCTTTATCCAAAAAGCATCTCAACTTTGCCCTCAGCTGCACATTATTCTGATTGCTGGCAACCACGATTCCGCTAATCGCATTGAAACCGCAAAACCACTCTTAACCTTATTCAACACCCATGTTATTGGACGCTTTAACAAACAAGCACCTGAACAAGTTGTTATCGATTTACCTATCGCAGCGCAGCATATGCATGTTGTGGCAATGCCATTTTTGCGCAGTGCTGATTTACCAAAACCGCTAGATGACGAGTTTGACTATCAAACCGGGGTACAATTAGCTTATCAGCATGCGCTAAGCACGATAGAAGAAGTGAAAGGTCCTATTGTGCTAATGGGGCATCTGCACGCCAAGGGGGGAACGATTTCAGAAGATTCTGAGCGTAATCTCAACATTGGCGGTTTTGATGCGGTATCTGCGGGCGTGTTTGGCGAGCAGTTTGACTATGTTGCGCTAGGTCATTTACATAAAGCGCAAACCGTCGCTAAACAAAGTGCTATCAGATACTGCGGCACACCTTTGCCAATGTCATTTTCCGAACGCAATTATAAGCATCAGGTATTGCTCGCTGAATTTAACGAGCAAGGTCTGGTCGATGTAAACCCCCTTTACGTTCCCCGTTTTAAAGATGTGTTATATATCCCTGAAGATGGTGCAAAGCGCTTGACTGAATTATGCGAAGCTATCGCGGCGCAGGATTTTAGCAAGTTCGATAGCGCTCCCTATATTCGCTTAAAATTATCTGCAGCAGAAACCAATAGCCGCTTTCGAGCCGAGATTGATGAAGCGCTAAAAGGAAAGGATATAAAATTTTGTGGTATTGAGCGGGTGTCTAAAGGCGCAGCTGCCAGTGAGTGGTTGTTTGAAGATTTGGGTAAAGTTGAATCCTTATCGCCCAATACCTTGTTGGATATTGCCTATCGCGAAATTGAACCTGAGCAGGAAAAAGCACCAACGACATTGCATGAAAAGTTAGCAGAAGTGATCGCGAGCATGGAGGAGTAGGGCGATGAAACTTGAAAAAATATTAATCACCAACCTTGCCTCTATAGAAAGTGCAGAAGTCGACTTTACTGCGGCACCACTCAAAGACACAGGTCTTTATGCCATTACTGGTGATACAGGGGCGGGAAAAAGCACTTTACTGGATGCGGTTTGTCTTGCATTTTATGGCAAAACCGCACGGTTAAAATCGGACGACAAAGAGAAAGTTGCCTTTAATGGCGATAATATTAAGTTAAACGACCCGCGAAACCTATTGCGTCGGGGTTGTGTTGCGGCATCTGCTAGCGTGGTTTTTATTGCTCAAGATAGCAAACGTTATCAAGCTATTTGGTCAGTAGAGCGCGCTAGAAAAAGCCCTAAAGGTAATTTGAAAACCGCCACTATTGAGTTGTTCAGCCTACCTGATATGACCCTAGTCTGTGAGAAGAAAAAAGAAACAGAACAAAAAATCGAACAGCTAGTCGGGCTTAACTTTGAACAGTTTACTCGAGCCGTGCTGCTTGCTCAGCATGAATTCTCCGCGTTTTTGAAGGCTGGGGGAGATGAACGGGCTCAGTTACTAGAATGTCTTACGGGTACCGAAAAGTTCAGCAATATCGGTAAAGCGGTTTTTGAAGCGCACAAACAAAAGAAAGTCGAGCTGCAATCCCTGCAAGATAGGCTAGGTCAAATTGTGCTTTTGTCACCAGAGCAGCTTACCGAGCTTGAAGCACAAAAGTTGGGATTGCTTGATACAAGAAATCGACAACAAGAAACAAGCACAAAGCTGCAAGCTCAGCTGCAATGGCTCGCGGATGTCGAGCTAAGAAAGCAAAAAATAGCTGAGGTGGAGCACACGCTAAAAACGCTTGAGCAGCAAATAGAAGAGGGAAAGCCACAGCAGGAATATGCGCAGCAAGTCTTAAAAGCCAATGAGATGCGTGATAACCGTGAGCAGCATGAGCTGGCGGATAAACGCGTTGCGCAGCTATCTCAAGAGCAGCTAGCACTGCAGCAACAAGATTTTGCATCCACTATTGCAACGCTAAAAGCAAAACAGCAGCAACTTGAACAGCAGCTTATTACGCAGCAAGCCAATTTTGTAAAGTTAGAACCAAGCTTTAATACCATTCGTCTATTGGATGAAAAGCTGAGCCTACACAAAGCGCAAGAACGAGAAACTAAGCCCTATCTCGACAAGCACGCCAATCTTATTGCGCAACATGAAGCTGCGATACAGAAGTATCAAGTGCAACAAGGCGAGATCGCTACTGAATTACAGCAGCTAGAGCATGAGCAAGCGAACTTGCACTCAGTTAGCAATATTGCCGGGCAATGGAGCGTGGTTCAGCCTCAATTTGATGATCTGCAAAAGTACCAACAACAACGCAACGATCATGAAACCCAGTTGCAAAAATTACCGAACGAACAGCAAGCGCTAGGTATACAATTGAGCAAACATGAGGCTGAGGTACAGCACCTACAAAAGGTTTACGATACCGAAGCCAGCGCGCTCTCAGCGTTAAAAGAAGCACTCGCACCTTTGACTCAACAAGACCTAAATTTGGCATTGCAGAACTGGTCTCTATGCGTGCAAGCCTATCGTAGTATCGAAGAAGGGGATGCCTTGCTGCATCAGTTACGAGCACAACAAACGCAACATCATATTGGCTTGGAAAGGCTTGAGATACTGATCCGAGATACCAAGCAGCAAGACGAGTTGTCTAAGCAGCGCCTTGCCTTAACTCGTGATAACTTGGAGCAAGTGCAGTTACGCGCAAGTGAGCGGATCAGCGATTTACGTTCTCAACTGCGGGCAGGGCAAGAATGCATGGTGTGTGGCTCAAAAGAACATCCTTATGGTGTGGAGCACATCGATGCCCACTGGGAACAGCTACTATCGGATTTTCGGTCTCAGTATCAAGCTGCTGAGCAAGCTCGTGAACAAGTGTTGCAGCGTTATAATCAACAAGTCGGTGAAAAGGAGCGTGAGAATGCGCTATGGCAGTCAGTCACTCAGGAAATTGCTCACTGCACTAAGCAAATAAACGAGAATCGCGCTCGACTAGATGCATTGAGCGATGAGTATAAAGTTGGCAGCGCTGAGCAAGCTGAATTGCAACTCGTGAGTATTCAGTCACGGCTAAATGAACTATCAAAGTTACGCAATAATATCGACCGCCAGTGGCAATCGGTTCAGCAGGCACAACAACACCTCGAGCAGGCTAAACATAAAGGACAGGCACTTCAGCAGCAGCACCATGATTTAGGTAATCATATTACCTTTTTGCGAACTGAATATGAGCAGCTATCACAGACAGCAGACGCCTTACGCAATCGACTTGAAGCGTTAATTTCCGATAAGTCGTGGTGGCAAAACTTTGATTCATCTCCTCAAGCTGCCATTAGCCAACTTAAAACGGGGGTGCAAACTTGGCTAAAAACCACCGAGCGTACAGATGCGTTAACGGCGAATAAAGTTCAGCTTGAGCATAAATTACATCTTGTCAGTCAACAAAAACAAGACGAGGCGCAGCGGCTTGAAGAATTAGAACATACGCTTTTACAACATCAGCAGAATATTGAACGCCTCTATCGCGAACGTGCTGAATACTTACCACAGCAGCACACCAGATTGGATGATTGGATTGCAGAGCTGAAGCAGCAAGAACAGCAAAGCCGAGAGCAGATCACACAAACCCAGTTGGCGCTGAGCCAAACCGAAGCACAACGTGAAAAGACTCAGCACAGCCTGACGCAGCTAGAAAAGCAAATTGCCGAGCAAACATCGCGGTTGCAGCAACTTGATGCGCGCTTTGAACAATGGCTGCTCGACCAGCAAGGGCAGCTAAACAAAGTAAAAGTATTAGCGTTACTTGAGGTTTCGTTGGATGAAGCTCGAGCGAATTTAGAAAAGTGTGCGCAAGTTCAGCAAGCCTTTCAAAACACTAAGCTGCAGCTTAGTCATCAGCGTGAAGAACTCAGCCAACTTGAAAGTAAGTATCCTGATGGGGTTGATAGTGAACACGTTAAGCAAAGTCATGCCGAGACGACGCAAGCACTTGAGCAAACTCAAAATCAGTTGCTACAAGTGCAAAGTGCATTAGAGGTTGATGCTCAGAATAAACAACAATTCTCTTTGCAAGCGGCAAATCTCGCTCAGTTGCAACAAGACTACGAACAATGGCATTTGCTAGACAAGTTATTAGGCGACGCAACAGGCAAAAAGTTGCGTAATTGGGCGCAAACACAAACGTTAAAAATCTTATTGCAGTATGCTAACCAGCAATTGCATACGCTTTCTAGACGTTATCTGCTTACCAATATTGAGCAATCTTTGGAAATTGCAGTTATAGATAAAGATATGGCTGACGAACAACGTAGCGTCAACACCTTATCTGGAGGAGAGTCCTTCTTGGTATCTTTATCTTTAGCACTTGGACTTGCCGCGCTTTCATCAAATAAAGTGCAAATACATTCATTATTCATTGATGAAGGGTTTGGTACGTTAGACCCCGAGACGCTAGGTGTCGCAATTGATGCACTAGACGCGTTGCAATCACAAGGCCGCAAGGTTGGAGTGATCTCGCATGTTGCTCAGATGAGCGAGCGGATCGCCACCCGTATCCATGTGAATAAACAGCCGGGAGGCTACTCATCTTTAAATTTAGTACCACAAACATAAGGAAATTTGGATGCCGACTTTTACGGGCGAAGAAGCCCAAAACTACGACTCTAGGATCACAAAACTGGTGCCAGGTTATGCGTTAATTCACCAACTTACCGGGGCGCAACTGTTAGCACTTTACCCAGATAGCGCAACCATTTTGGTTGTGGGTGCAGGGACAGGCAAAGAAATTGTAGAGCTTGCTCAGCTAAACCCGAGTTGGCGGTTTATAGCGCAAGATGTATCTGCTGATATGTTGGCAATTGCAGATCAGCATTTTACTAAGTTAGGCCTACAGGAGCGTGTGCAGATCCATCATGGCGCGATTTCACCACAGGCCTACCAAGCGGATGCAGTACTATGCTTGCTGGTAATGCACTTTGTAAAAGATAACGGCGATAAAGCAAGCTTGTTTAAACAAATGAGTGAACAGCTAAAGTCGGATGGACGTCTTTTTATTGCCGACTTAGAAAAACCTGCGACAAGTTTTGAACGTGAAGCGCAGTTAATCGTTTGCAAACAACTTGGCCTGACTGATGTTGGCGAGCAGCGCATGAGGGTGAATTTAGAGCATGAGTTTTATCCCGTGGATAAAATGCGCCTTGCTGAACTGCTAGACACCGCAGGTTTTGGCATTGCTAAACCTTTCTTTAAAGCCCTTGGATTTGCAGGCTTTGTGGTAGATAAACAGTAGTTTTTATCTAAATAACCTGAGCTTCGGATAAATAAGCCAGACCATATTCGGGTGTGGCTTTTCCTTTCTTACTTTTTCAAAGTAGCTTGTATTAAGTTAGTAAAATAGTGATCTATACCAAGTCAATTGCTGCTCTGCCACTGACGTCACCGCGTTCTATCTAAACCTCACGTCATTTACTTCTAAAAAGTTAGTAAAACTCTGATCTCAATGACTATGATACGGAAGGTAGATCAGTATTTTACTTAGTAAAAATTTGATCTCTTCACAAATTGGCATACAGTTTAGTTGCCGCCTAATATCTAACCTTGTCTTATTGTTTCCACTAACTTATTGATTTTTATATTACTAAGTTGGCGATAATCCAAAAATGGCGAAATAATAAGACGCAAGTTATAGTCAACGGCGAACTCATCATCCAGCCAAATTAGATTGTTAGTAAAAACCTGATCTCTGAGTAATGATTTCGCGTAGGTGCGTCCTGCAATAATATGCCAATCGTATGTTTTTGCTGAAAAATCAGGCGTTGAGAAGAGCAGGGCTTCTTGACTTGAAGCTTGAAGTAATGCGCTATCACGATATGACTGCCAAGTTGAATAGTTAGTAATATCGTGATCTGACAGTCTTGCAGCAAATAAAAACTTGGCAAAAACATTGAAGATTTTCCGCCAACCATTGCCACAATGCGCATTAATATGTTCGATCTCCCCACTCGCTAACGCACTGACTTGTATTAAATTATTATAAGGTTCTATGCGTGGTGGATGTTCAATATAAAACGCAATTTTACCCGTTGCTACACCCAAACCATGAGTTAGTATTTTTTTGCTCTGTGCTGTATTCATCATACTTTGCTGCGATCTATTCATTTACACGTAAGTTTAAAATAAATAAGGTGAAATTGGCATGGTAAGGGTTTGAATTAAATTTTGCTTTTACTAGGTAAAAATCGAACCTATCGTTAATCTTAGTGCTTGGTTACTACGTATGACATCAAGATGGAATATGGAGAACTTATATGAAAGTACCACAGTTATTTTTTACGGTGATTTTAGTGCTTGTAATTTCAGCATGCACAGGGCTACCTGAGGGCATTAAACCAGTTAAAGACTTTAATGTTGAGCGCTATACGGGCACTTGGTATGAAATCGCGCGATTAGATCATTCATTTGAAAGGGGAATGCAGAACGTCACGGCAACGTATAGCCAAAATCCTGATGGTTCAATTAAAGTCGTAAATAAGGGATATGTAACAGAGGAAGGAGAGTGGAAAGAAGCGGTTGGCAAAGCTAAGTTTGTTGCAAATGATGAAATAGCGCATTTGAAAGTGTCATTTTTTGGTCCATTTTATGGCAGTTATGTGGTATTCGAGTTAGATGAAGATTACCAGTATGCATTTGTTACCAGCTACAACCGTGATTACCTTTGGTTGCTTTCTAGAGCACCTAAAGTGCCCGATACCGTAATGAATCAGTTTAAAACCATGTCAGAACAATATGGTTTTAACACCAATGAACTTATCTATATGAGACACGAACCCGTTCAAAAAGAATAGTGTAAACCCCCTTTACATTAAAGTTCCTTTTATCGGTATTTAAACTTACTAACAGAAGGGAGGCTGTATGTGAGTTGAGCCTAAGTGTCTTATTCCTGTAGGAAATGGTTAATAAATCATTCAGTCAACTGTAACAGGAACACTTCACACTGTTGCACGCTTTACAAAAAATAATACTTAGGAACTGGAGTAACTCATGAAGCGTGTAGCATATTCTCTTATTGCAGCGGCAGTTGCAATGGCACTTACAGCCTGTGATGGTGACGATGGAGCACAAGGTCCTGCGGGTCCTCAAGGTGAGCAGGGCACTGCTGGCCAAGATGGTGCAAACGGTACTCATGGCTCAAATGGTACAAACGGCACAAATGGACAAAATGGTACTGACGGCCAGGACGGTCAAAATGGACAAGACGGCCAAAATGGTCGCGATGGTAGTTACAGCGTACCAGGCCTTGTTCGCATCGCAACCGTCCCTGCTGGTGCTGAAGTAACTGGTCTATTTCTTTCTGAAGGGGGTGACTTGTTCTTCAATGTTCAGCACCCAAATGATACCAACACAGCTACTGATAAGTTCAATAGCAAGCCATTCAATACGGGTACTGTTGGTGTACTAACCGGTGTGAACTTTAATAATTTACCTGCAAATATCCCAAGCGCGCCAGTTCCTGCTTCGACCATGGAACAACAAACCGTGATTTCTGCAATTGGTCAATATCAAATTCTAGGCCAAACAGGTGATACATTCGCAAACCTTGGCACTAAGGGGTTAGCAGGTGGTTTGGGTGTACATTACAGCATCTCAACTGGTGAAGAAATCATTAAAAATGATAACCCTGATTTCAATGGTTATATTCCAGTCGATGCAAACACAGGTTACCTATTCACAAACTGGGAAGCGTACCCTGGTGGTGTCAGTCGTTTGAAAATGAGTAAAGCGACAACGGGTAAATGGTCAATCGAAGAAGCCATGATGGTAGACTTTGACGGTGTTAAAGGCACTGCTGCTAACTGCTTTGGTTCAGTATCACCTTGGGGCACACCGCTGACTTCGGAAGAATGGATTGTCTGGTCTGAAGTTGATTCAACACAAGATCCACAGTGGAATAACCCTGCTGAAACAGGTAATGACACAATGGAAGCGTTAATGGCACCTGATTTCCCTAACCCTTATCGCTACGGTTACATTGCAGAAATCAAAAATCCTACAACCGAAACACCTGATGTTGTAAAACACTTTACAATTGGCCGTTATGAGCATGAAAACTCAGTTGTAATGCCTGATCGTCGTACTGTCTATTCATCACAAGATGATACCGGTGGCGTACTATTTAAATTTGTTGCAGATCAACCAGAAGACTTAAGTGCAGGTACCCTATACGCAGCAAAGCTAACTCAAGATGCAGGCCTTACCGATCCGGCTGTAACTGGCTTTGACATTAGCTGGGTTGAGCTTGGTAGCGGCAGTAATGCACAGATTGAAACTTGGGTGGCCGAATACGACGGCATCAATGAGACTGACTATGTTGAAGGTCAAACAAGCTATTTGTCTGTTGCTGATGTAAAAGCGTGGGCAGAAGGCGCTGCAACTTATCCAACTGTTGCAAACGGTGGCGGTAAAGTAACGGCAGGTAAAGCGATGGACAACCGCGCTATCTTCCTTGAGTCTCGTCAGGCTGCACGCCAAAAAGGCGCTACGGCTGAATGGCGTAAACTTGAAGGCTTAAGCATCAACCATAACCGCGTACTTGAGGCAGTAACTGGTCAAGATGTAGTTGTCGGTGAAGTGGTAGATAAAGCCTATATGTATATCGGTATCTCGGATATCGACAACACCATGATTGATGGCGAAGGTGACATGCAGCTTTCTGCGCGTGTTAAAGATTGTGGCGGTGTATACCGTGCACATATCGATAACAACTATAATCTAACTCGTATTGAGCCGGTTGTTATGGGTGCAACTTACCGCTCGTCATTAACTGGCGCTGAGCGTTGTGACGTTAATCAGCTTTCGCAGCCTGATAACGTAATCGTAATGGAAGATGGTCGCATCATCATTGGTGAAGATGGCTTCCAAGAAAACAATACGCTTTGGCTTTATGACCCTAAAGCAAAATAATTAAGCAAGTAGCAGTGCACTGAATGGTGCGCTGCTTTTTTTTAGCAAAATTTTGGAGTCATAAAAATGAAATACGTTAGCCTAACTCTAGTGGCATTGACGAGCGTAGCCTTGTTTGGTTGTAATGATGAACAGACTCAAGGGCTAACCAATACCGCACTTATGTCGGCGCAAACTACAGCACCTTATAAACAGGGTGATGACATTCCTGCGGCCGCATTTATGCAGCACAATGAAGTCTATAACCCTGAATCAGTGATCCCACCTCAGTGTTACACCAAAACGGATGGCGTGAATAACCCTTGCTATGCCTGCCATCAATCATATGATGAAAAAAACCGACCAAACATGATGCGCGATGCCAATTTACAAGGCGCCTATGAGTTTTCCGATCTTGGATTTAAAAACCATTGGAAAAATCTGTTTAAAGATCGTTCTGAGCTTATCAAAGGTATCTCAGATCAAGATATTACTAACTGGGTCAACCAAGATAATTACAGCCCCTTTATCGAAAAACTAAAAAATAACCCCGACTGGAAAGGTGAGATCACCCCGCTTAACAACTTGGCATATCCGGAAAAAGCCTTCGATGAGCTTGGTATAGCAAAAGACGGCAGTGGCTGGGTGGCATTCAATTATAAACCTTTCCCTAGTACTTTCTGGCCAACCAATGGTTCTACTGGGGATGTCATGATCCGCCTTGCTGACGCCTTCAGAGAAAAGGGCGAAACGTATAATCAGGACGTTTACCTTGCCAACTTAAGTTTGGTTGAAATGGCTGTAAAGGGGCTTGACGAAATATCAACGCCAGTGATTTCTGAGCCGCGAATTGGCGTAGATTTAAATGGTGATGGCAAACTCACACAGATCACCAGCATGCTGCGCAGTGAACGTTACCTTGGTGATGCCAATACTATCAAGCTTGCTCATCAGTTATACCCACAAGACACTGAGTTTTTACACACCGTTCGGTATATTGGGGTGGATGATAATGGCCAAGTATTTAATGCGCCAAGAATGAAAGAAGTGCGCTACATGAAAAAGCACAACTTTAAATCCAAGCAGTCACTCGGCGCTGCTTACTACAGAGAAGCGAAAGAAAAGTCATTCGAAAATTACCCACAAACGCTTTATTTGGGCGACCAAGGGATCAATAACAACTTCGGTTGGACGATTAACGGTTATATTGAAGACAAAAATGGTGCTCTTCGTCCGCAACATGAGCAAGAGCTCGCTTTTTGTAATGGTTGTCACAAAACCATTGGTTCAACCTATGACCAAACCTTCTCGTTTGCGCGTAAAGTTGAAGGCAAACTGGGTTGGGGTTATATCAATTTAAAAGAGATGCAAGACGTACCTAACAAAGGCGAAGAGCAGGGGGAGTTCTTGACCTATATGATGCGTGTTGGCGGCGGTGATGAGTTTAGGCAAAACCAAGAGATGCTAATGCGCTGGTTTAACGAAGATGGCACGGTAAACAGCAAAAAAGTGCAGTCTGCGAAAAACCTTTATGAATTGATCACACCTTCAAAACCACGTGCGCTGGCACTGAATAAAGCCTACTTGACCATTGTCAAAGAGCAAAGTTACCTATTCGGTCGTGACGCCACTATAGTAAAAGCGCGTAATGTACTTGAACAAGTCGATGATTCTCAACAGCCTCTAGAGCCAGAGCACCGATATGTGTGGGATATGCAGCTGGACTGGAATAAAGCCGAGTAAAGTATATTCAGGGTAGGACACTTCCTGCCCTGAGTTGATAAAGGCGCAAAGATAGGGGACTGGCACTGATAAGAGGTAGTTTCAAATTGAAATTGCACGCTAATCTTTTGATAGCGGATAAGTGCATGTCTTTTCATTATTTCTGAAACTCCAAAAGCAAGTTTCTGAGGGCAATTCATTGTTTTTATTACAGCTTTAAAGTTACACTTGTTTTAAGACAGGAGTGGGTTTGAAATACGTGAAGAAGTTGCTGGTTTTTATTATTGTTACGGGGTTAGTCGTTATAACATGGTTATTTACACAAGATAACAGTATTCAGCTTACTCCGTTCGTGGGTGAAAATTCAAACTTAATCAAGGTATTACCTCAAGAAGAGCGCCTTGTTGAGAAGTCAAATGCTCAACAACCGCTTTTGCTTCATGCTCACGAGAGTTCTGATGAGCTCTACGAGCAAGCAAACAAAATAAGAATATGCAGAAGAGTGCCTAAAACGCAGAGTGAACTCGACACTTGGGCTGAACAAGCGCATGCTAATGATGAGTACTATGAAATCATAGATAGTATGTATAGAAAATTTAAAGTGTGCTTAGGCAGCGCAGATCGCGATGGCCCTTATGTTGACATGTTGATAGAAGCTGCTGAAAAGGGCTCAGATAAAGCAGTGTCTTTGCTTTGGCTACTGGGCGACGTTGAGCTGGTTGATGAGCTGAAGTTAAAAGATGTCCCAAGAGATGAACAAGTTTCGCGTCGACAAGCATTTATCGCGACTAAGTATCGCTTAGCGCACAAGGTTGCACTTCAAGGTGGTGAGAATTCGATGCTAAAGCTTATCTCTGGCTTTCAACACTTAGATCCACAAACTGGTGGGCAGGATTATGTTAAGTCTCTCGCTTTTGCTTACTTTTTTGTAGAAGTGGTGAGTAACAGTGACGTATTTGGCAGAGTTGAGTGGACAATCAGAGATCTCGAGGGAAAAATGTCACCAGAAGAAATTACTCAAGCCAACGAACTGACTCGTGACTTTTTAGCGCAGCATAGAGCGCTATAGACCTTGAAGGTAAGATAAAACTTAAGCTCGGAGCAGAGCTGAGTTACTCTTCTCGCTTTTTGGATCAAAATTTAACTAACCAATAGTATTCTTTTGGCGCTTAGATCAGGATTTTACTAAGCTAGTCCGAAAACAAGACTGTCAGATCATATTTTTACCAACTGATTAAGCTTATTGGGCTCATTAGATCACGATTTTACTAACCTACCTTAGTTTGAGTTGGTAAATTTGCGGTGTATATCGTCATTATTGCTGATATTTTATGCTAAATGATGTGGTTTCAAAGAGTTAACAAAGGAATGTTAGTAAAATTGTGATCTAAAAAAGGCGCCGTTAGTGGCGCCTTAGTTAAAATATGATCCAATATAGCGTACTGAGCAGCATAGCGATAATGACTAGGTAAAATAGTGATCTGAAGTAACTAGGTTTGGTCGCAAAGATAGCGATAAGTAGTAATACTGCCAAGGTCATATAACCAATAAACTCTAAGCTACCGTAGGTCCCCTGAGTTTTAAGAGCAAGTGCTAAGCTGCCGCCGAGGCAGAGCCAGCTGGCAATGGTTAATTGGTTTGTTACGTTACCTTTTGGACGTGTACCAAATACTTCTTTATAGTGATTGGGCTTTGCTACTGCAAAACCCATAAATGCTAGTAGGCAAAGTAAAAACGTTAGCCATTCCATTAGGCGTTTACCTCGCGTTTTGCTTGGCGACGCGGTGTCGCTGGTGCTGCTTTGGTACTGCCGAGCTTTTTGGCTTGAACCAAGAAACCGAACGCGATACCAATAGCCATCGCGTCAAAACCAAATAATACCCACTGACCATTAATGAAATAGCTCACGAGGCTGCCATCAGTGGTTAGCATGTTTACGACAGGCAGTAAGCCCCATATGATTGCATTTACTTTCGCAGATAGCAGCCAC
Organism: Pseudoalteromonas sp. OF7H-1; assembly: GCF_022347825.1. Classification (NCBI taxonomy): domain Bacteria; kingdom Pseudomonadati; phylum Pseudomonadota; class Gammaproteobacteria; order Alteromonadales; family Pseudoalteromonadaceae; genus Pseudoalteromonas; species Pseudoalteromonas sp. OF7H-1. Next base: position 96,514 of record NZ_JAKRFX010000017.1, read on the forward strand.
GCTAGCCTATCCGACTTAAATAGAGCGGCCAGAGTGAATATTCCCCACGTAACAAAGAACGCCAGAACTTCTTTGTCTGCACGTCCCGCTAATTCCATTGGAAGCAATCGGTTTGCATAAAAGAACATCGCCGTTGCGGCTGGTAGACCCATAATGGTGCCTAAATTGAGCGACTCCACAAGCCTAAGGCCTACACCCGGCTTGTCATCACCTTTGAGCTTTTGGCGCAGTCTTTTTGCCCACATAACCGCACCAGTAGCAATCATGGCACATCCCGCTAATCCAGCAACAAAGTATAACCAACGCAAAAGCGGCTCTGCTAAACGTCCGGTGTGCAGTGCTATCATTCCGCCGTAGAGATTTTCAGCGCCAGACAGTGTCACATTGTGCGTTTTTAACAGCTCACCTGATACCGCGCTATACATCCAGCTTGGTGGGTCATCCTGAACAGTACGTTGAGCATTGGCATAAAGCTTAATCGTTGCGCTTGCATCCCCTGGCGATGAGATCACAATGCGGCGAAGCGGTGCGTCACCAGAGTTAGTAAAATAATGATCTAACGCTGTATTTAATGCGAGCTCCTTCAATGGTTGTCCTGTTTCAGGGATCGCAGCAAGAAAGGGGTAGCGTTCGGCTCGGAGCGTTTTTGTATCTTCAAAGCGCTGCTCAGTTGGTTGTGGCAGCAACATAAAAATAAGCGTCACTAAGCCGGTATAAGTGATCATAATATGAAACGGTAATGCCACTACGGAAGAGAGATTGTGGGCGTCTAGCCAACTTCTCAGTCCTTTCCCGTTTCTAAATTGGAATAGATCTTTGAAAATGCGTTTATGGATCACTACGCCAGAAATAAGCGCAATCAGCATAAACAGAGTCGCAAAACAGACAATCCAGCGCGCGGTGATTGCGTTCATGTAGTGCAAGTCAAAATGTAGGCGGTAGAAAAAGTTACCACCTTTGGTTTCTCTAAACTCAGGAAGTGCCTCCAGCGTTACTGGGTCAAGATACTCAGAGTGACGTTTTCCACGTCTTTCCCCTTCGGCTGGCTTTTCGGAGTACATCAATAGCAGGCTTGGGCGGCGCTCCGTTGGCATTTCAATACGCCAAGACTCTGCGTTTGGTGCTATATCTTGAAACCGTTCGATACTCTTTTTAACGGTTTCATTTTGTTGAGCGCTACCGTAATGAGGTAGATGATGTGTCGCAGGTTGTGCCCACAGACTGATCTCATGTCTGAAAAAACTCGCTGTACCGGCAAAAAAGATTAAAAACAGCAACCAACAAACGAGTAAACCAACCCAAGTGTGTAGCCAAGTCATACTGCGGAAAAATGACTCTCTCACAGGGAGCCTCCAAAATGCGTCAGTGCGCCGTAGAGAATACAAAGTAGTCCGATCATGCCAAGAAATACTTTTCTAAAAGAGCGGCATCCAAACACCCAAATAAAAACGATGGCGTAAAAGACGATGCCGGTTGTTAATGCATATAAAAGCGCATCTAGGCGCGGAGTAGGTAAAGTTAAAGCTAACAAAGATGAAGCCAAAACGGTCACGTAATAGCCGCCGAAAATAGCGATGAAAAAGCGTGCTAGCACTTCAGCTCTGTACAAAATAGCCTTATTGTTTGTGTTATCCCGACTAGGCATAGCACCTCTTAAAAAGACAGAAAACGTAATAGAATATTATCCAATAATTTGCATCTAAATGATAGTGATTCGTACTTGTTTTAAGTCGAGTGGAGGTGTTTTAACGACTAAGTGCTTTTGGTTCAATGGGGTTTTGAATGTGGTTATGCCATAATGACTCTCGGTGCGATTGGGTAAAATAAGAAGTAAGGGAAGATGGATACTTTTGAACGTGTTAGGCAGTGCAAGCTTTGTGATAAAACGCTTCCCATGGGGGCAAAACCTATCATCCAAGGCAGTTATAAGGCCAAAGTCTTAATTATAGGCCAAGCGCCGGGGTTAAAAGCACATCAAACCTGTCAGCCGTTTAATGATCCAAGTGGAGATAGATTGCGAGACTGGCTGGGTGTAAGTCGAATACAGTTTTATAACCCTGAACTCTTTGCCATTATGCCAATGGCATTTTGTTACCCTGGTAAAGGGAAATCTGGAGATTTACCACCACCTAAAATCTGCGCGCCCACGTGGCATTCTCAGGTGCTAGCTACACTCAGCCACGTATCGCTGACACTACTTATTGGGCAATATGCGCAAAAATACTACTTAACGCAATATTCATCAGTAACTGAGATGGTAAAAAATGCTGACTTTTCCAGTCAAAGTCATTTGCCATTACCTCATCCTAGCCCCCGTAATCAGATCTGGTTAAAAAAGCACGACTGGTTTGAAAAAGACAGTGTACCGCAGTTAAAGACAAGAGTTTCAGCTGCGCTATCATCTTGATAACGCGCTAATTAAGCTTTCACTTAATGCTTTAGGGTTAGGTTTAAAATCAAAGGCAATCTGATAGGTTTAAAACTAAGGAATAAAGGTCATATCAGCCAACATTTATCACCATTTAGTTGCGTAATTACGAGTATTACCTCATACTCCAGCCTGTTTACATAACAAACACTTTTTAACATTTTCAAAGGACTTGATAATGATATACAAAACTACCGGTTGGGCTGCTGTACTCCTTTCTCTCGTCGCATTTTATCCTAGTATGCAACCTGGTGCGTTTTCCGTTATAGGCTTCTACTTATGCCTGTTTTCCCTCATTATCGCAGCATTTGCGAGCCATATGGATAAACCGATTTATTTTCGCAGCGTGATCACACTGTCTCTTGTTAACATCTTGTTAGTGAATGATGGTACTCGTGCAAGCCTTTGGTTTGGCCAAAGCGACTGGGTTTATATCGGCTCTATGTACGGTATCTTTTTAGTCGTGGTGAGTATTTGTGGTTTTCTAGTGAGCCGAGACTTATTGATATCAACCTTAGAAGGTAAGGTTGAGTAAAAAATAAGTGCACAAGCAAAGCCTGTGCACTATATCAGCGGTAAAATACGCTTAACTCTTTGCGAGCGACTGGGCCACCGTTGTGGTCGGGCGACCAATCAACTGGCTGAGCGCATTACTCTGGGTTGCCAAATATCCTTGCTGTGCTTGTGCCTCGGCGTCAACCAATAACGCAGCAAACGCTGCTGGCACGCCAAGAGCAACCAAGTAGGCCAAGTATTCTTCTTCAGATACAAACTTTGCTTTTACTTCAACTTGAGTATGCTTTGACACCGCTTGTGCCAAACCTTCAATTGTAAATGCGTTATCGCCAGCCAGCTCATAGACTGAATTATCATGGCCAGAACTACTTAATACGGTTGCAGCAGCCAGTGCGTAGTCTGCACGAGCAGCGCTATTGATCTGAGCTTGCGGCGCGATTGAGGTAATGGCATTATTTGCTGTAAATACAGGTACTAAATCAGTGTAGTTCTCGTTATACCATCCATTTCTCAGCATGCTATAAGCCACGCCGCTTGCTCTCAAATACGCCTCTGTTTCTTTGTGCTCTTTAGCCAGTTCCAGTGGTGAGTTGTCCACATTCAAAATACTGGTATAGGCGATTAAGCGCACTTGGTTTTTCACTGCGGCGTCAATAACTGCTTTGTGTTGAGGTGTGCGGCTTCCGATCTGATTGCCTGAGATCAGCAGCAGCTTTTCAACACCTGCAAGTGCTGCATCAAGTGTATGCGGTTTGTCATAATCAGCTTGCCTTACGGTGATCCCTAAATTGGTGAGTGCCTTTCCTTTATCGAGATCTCTGACAAGAGCCACGATGTGCTTGGCTGGTATCTTCTGTGCCAAAAACTCGATAACTAATTGACCTAATTTGCCTGTTGCGCCTGTGATTGCGATCATGATGTATACCTCTTTTGAAAATGAGAATGTATTGGATGTGGCTATTATGCGTGGTAATTTTTGTTATCATAAGTGGGTTAATTCGATATGGTGAGTTCTGAAATTGAGTACAATAGACTTAAATGCATTAAAACTATTAGCAATATTTGCAACGGTTGTGGATGCGGGAAGCTTTGCTCAAGCTGCGCGAAAGCTCGCGACTAGCCGTTCTAGAGTGAGTGAACAAGTGTCCCAGTTAGAGACCATGCTGGGTGTTCGACTACTGCAGCGTAGCACGAGGCAACTCACGCTAACGCGAGAGGGGCGTGACATTTTGGCTCAAGCGCATTCATTGCACGCTATTTTGGATGATGTTGAGGTATTGCTCGATAACAAAGAGCCTCATGGTATGGTCTCAATAACCATGACACACGACACCGCACATAAGTTTCTGTTACCAAAACTTTCTGAGCTCACGGCGCGATATCCGAAGATCCAATTAAATATCATCGTTGATGATGACAAGCGCGATATTATTAACGACCAAATAGATCTCGCCATCAGGGTTGGCTTTCCTAAAGACAGCGCACTGATTGCAAGGCAATTACATCAAGAATGTTTTAAGCTCTATGCAAGTCCTAAACTGATAGCATTGCATGGGTTACCAAGCAAAGACACACAGCTAAACCAGCTACCTTGGTTACTGTTAGAGCAGGCTAAATCAACGGGGATGACGCAGTTTTATCGTGGTGGTGAAGCCGTAAACTTTACACCAACTCAAGTACATTGGTGCAATTCCCCCATGCTGTTACAACAAATGACAGTGGCAGGATTAGGAGTTGCGCAATTATTGCCTTCTACTGTGAAGCAAGAAGTTGAGCGTGGGGAGTTACAAATGATCTGTCCAGAGTTAAGTAGCGAGCAACTGGTGTTTTCTCTCATTTATCCATCACGTAAACAAATTCCGCCTAGAACACGGGCGGTGATTGACTACCTATTGGAAGCGAATCTGTTTGGATAGCTTTAATTCTTTTTAATAGAATGATGTGTGATATTTTTACTAATTTAATTATTTTAAAGCGAACGTATACTTTCTTCCAACGGCTCATCACCGAGAGTCAATCCAATGTCGTCTATATTTATCGAGGAAAGTATCATGAACCTAATTAACATCATTAAACCGAACAGTACAATGGCATCAGTATTATCTTTATTTGGCCGAGTAGGGCTGTCAGCCATTTTTATACTGGCTGCTATTAATAAAATCCAATACTTCGAAGGTAATGCTGCATACATGGCTTCAAGTGGATTACCAAGCGAGCTGCTGCCATTGGTTATAGCCTTTGAATTGATAGGAGGGCTTTTCATTCTTGCGGGGGCATATACTCAACTGACAGCGATTGCATTTGCAGGGTTTAGTATTGTCAGTGCGTTGCTGTTTCACTTTGATCTGGCCGACCAAATGCAGTTCTTAATGTTTTTTAAAAATATTGCAATGGCTGGTGGCTTTCTCGCACTTGCCGTGTCAGGTGCTGGTAAATTCAGTATCGATAGTAAGCTCGTAGAGAGTAAGTAACCTGAGCTGCGGATAATTAATGCCTTTCTAGCAGCCAGTTTTAGCGCTAACTGCGTTGAATTCACTTCCAATAGCCAGCTATTGGTGCGTAAATTCGCCTTGCCTACAGGATGTAGGTACCTTAGCGAGAGCAGGACGCGGACGCGGTGTTTTCCCTAAAACTCTCTGGCTAGACAAGGAAAAAACTAAGTTGTGCTTTAGCAACAATGAGTTGGAACATTCCTTATCCAAACCTCAGGTTAAGTAATTACAAAATAAAAGCGCACAGGGTTGGGACCGTGCGCTTTTTGGTTGTCCTGTTAAGCCTTTTTAAATTTAATTTGTGCGACAAAAAATAATGCTAGCGTTTGTGTAATTAGGACGGCCGCATGGAGGTAAACTGGAAAACCCAAGGTGGCATCAATGGTCGAAAGCGCCAATTGGGAAATATGGAAAGTGGGCAACAGCCAAGCAAACCATTGCATTGCTTCAGGAAATAGCGTGATAGGTAGCCACAGGCCAGAAAGCAATGAGAGTGGTAGGTAAACTAAATTAACCACTGCAGGTGCCGCTTTTGCTGATACTGACAGCCCAACTAACAGCCCTAACATACACAAAGGCAAGGTGCCGAGTAGGGCAATGGCAATCACGAGTAACCATTGAGCTAAACTTAAAGACACGCCAGAAAATAATGCCAGCAAGCTCATTAGGCAGGCTACGAGCAATGAAAAAGCCGTCGCACTCACACATTTTGCGAGCAGATACTGATAGGGAGAAACGGGAGAGAGCTGCTTGAGTATCAGCCAACCATTTTGCTTTTCAAGGGCGACGTTAACGCCAAAGGAAAATAGCGCAGGTCCTATCATGCCAAAAATCAAATAATTGATATACATATAGTTATGGGAGTCATGATGACTGAACACCACGCCGAAGAAAAGATAAAACAAGCAAGGAAATAGGGTGGCTGGGATCACAAAACCCTTACTTCTAAATGTGCTCAAAAGTTCAGTTTTGCTTTCAAGTATAAAGGATGCTGTATTTATCATGGCTAAGCGCTCCTAGGATTCATTAGGGATAAATAAGCTTCTTCGAGGCTCATTGGGGCTACATACAAATTGCGGATAGAAAATTTCTCTAATAACTGCTGCAAAATATGGTTTGGCTCGTCCGTCAATATAGTGAACTGATCACCTTTAACATTCAGATCTATCATGGGAAGTGCGTTAACCAGTGCAGCTGCAGACAGGTCGCTGGTGAACTTGATTTGTGAGCGACGATAGGTGTTGGCAAGCTCAGGTATGTCGTTAAGCTTGGTACATTTTCCTTCGTTTAAAACTAACAATTCATCCGCTAATGCTTCCGCCTCGTGAAGATAGTGAGTGGTAAGGAGTACCGTTTTATTTTGTTGTTTTAACGTCCGTACGGCCTGCCACAGTTGCTGCCTCGACTCTACATCCATACCAACACTAGGTTCATCCAAAAAAACAATGTCGGGGTTGCCTGCTAGTGCAATTGCCATAAACAGTCGTTGCTTTTGACCTCCAGATAACGTATCGAAAGTTTGTTCTAAAAATGGTGCTAATTGGCAGAGGGAAATTAGCCGCTCCAATGGAATTGGGGCTTGATGGTAACTTGCAAATAACGCCAGAAACTCCTTCACCTTGGTTTGCAGAGGTAGTCCGCCTAACTGCATCATGGCACCCACGCGCTGGCGACAAAAATCAGACTCAGGCTGATGGCCAAGAACTGAAACTCGTCCTGATGTGGGTCTTAGTCTGCCAAGCATTATATTGATCAGGGTGGTTTTTCCTGCGCCATTTGGACCAAGAATGGAATATACCTTACCCTGTTCAAGCGTAAGGTTTAGGTCTGCTAATATTGGCTTAGTATTGTTGTATGCAAAACTGATATTTGATAACTCAATGGCATTGCTCACGGTCTTCGCTCCTACTGAACTGTACTATTTGCAGTATGCGCTGCTGTAAGATGAAGCGTGAGTGAGGGTTGTCAGAAAATAAAATGACAAATGTCAGAACTTAAAAAGAGAACTCACAGGCATTGCAACACCTGTGAGTATTCAGCATTACAGCCCTGTCATTTTTGATAAATGCGTAGAGAGGGCAAGTTGGATCTTAGTGTCAGGGGCCTTTACAGTAAACAAAGCCTCTTCAAAATCTCCTTTTGAAAAGCTATCGTGAATGTTATTCGACAGCGCATAAGGCTCACTTGGCATGCCGGTAAATGGGAAGATCATCCGATCCATGCCGCCATCACCATCTTCGTCATGGATCACGTGGATCGCATACTGGCCTGCAGGCACGCCTTCAAAAGTGACCGTCGTGGTAGGAGTTTGCGGTGTGACAATCAGCTTGCGAAAAAAGTGAGCGTCTGGATCATTCACATTTTTATCGCTGTGGTAGTCAGCGCTGTTGTCAAATAGCAGTACTAGCATTTGACCATCGGTATTGGTCACATCAGTGATCTCAACCGTAAGATTCGTTGGGGGACCTGCAACCGTATTTACGCTTACCGGACTTGTTGAACTACACGCCGCAAGTAGTGCCAGCGCAAACAATAAACTTAGGGACCTCATCCTTTGCTCCTATTAAGGGTTAAATTGTAGCTCCACAAGCTTGTCAGATAATTGTGTAAATACTGTTAAAAATTGTTAGATGCGAGCAGTGTTAAAGACTGTTCTGACCAGTATGACCGCGCGCTGTAATAGATGGGAATAATCATTCGATGTAATAGAACGAAATAGCCAAATTTGACTAATTTTATTCTCGCGCAGGTTTGGTAGGCTAACTATTAAATAATTGCGCTGAACTTATTACCCCAAGTTCAGGTTAACCCGAGAGCTATTATGAAAATTATCCGAACTAACAAAGCACAGGCAACACAAGATGGTGCTGGCGTAAATATTAACCGCATCGCTGGATTTGAAAACTATGGGGAGCAAACGCTGCTTGAGCTTGACCCCAGCCAAAACCTTGATCTCTTAGCTACGGATGATGTTGGCTTTTTGATCCTCGCAGGGCAGCCGATTAATGAAAAAATAGCGCATATGGGACCATTTGTGATGAATACCCAAGAGGAGCTTCATCAAGCGGTAAAAGATTATCAACAAGGACGCTTCGGCGATATTGTATAGGAGGTTTACATGGGATTATTAATTGACGGTCAATGGCACGATAAGTGGTATGACACAAAAAGTAGCCAAGGCAAGTTTGAGCGTGAGTCTGCAAAACTAAGAAATTGGGTAACAGCAGACGGCAGTACAGGGCCAACGGGTAAAGCGGGCTTTAAAGCCGAGTCCGGACGTTACCATTTGTATGTTTCCCTTGCGTGTCCTTGGGCTCATAGAACGCTTATTTTCAGACAGCTTAAACAATTAGAGGCGCATATTGATGTCTCGATTGTAGACCCAGATATGTTAGATCAAGGTTGGTGCTTTACCAGTCAGCGGCCAGAAGTCGGTGATAGCCTGTATCAGCTCAGTTTTATGCATCAGCTGTATACGAAAAACGACCCAAATTATTCGGGTCGAGTCACGGTGCCAGTCCTTTGGGATAAACAAACGGAGCAGATCGTGAGCAACGAATCGAGTGAAATCATTCGTATGTTTAATCGTGCGTTTAACCAGATAACGGGAAACGACACCGATTATTACCCAGAGGCGTTACAGCATGAAATCGATGAAATAAACGAATTTGTTTATCACAATATCAACAATGGCGTATATAAGTCCGGATTTGCGACAACCCAAGATGCTTATCACAATGCGGTAAGCGCGTTATTTAACGCGCTAGATAAGCTCGAAGCAAGACTCGCTGCGCAACGTTATCTTGTGAAAGGACAATTAACGGAAGCCGACTGGAGACTATTTACGACTCTCATCCGTTTCGACAGCGTGTACCATGGTCACTTCAAGTGCAACATTAAGCAAATCGAAGATTACCCCAATATTTCTGCGTATGTGCGTGACTTATATCAACATCAAGGTATTGCAGATACGGTTGATTTTTACCACATTAAAAGGCACTACTACTTTAGCCATACGATGATCAATCCAACCCAGGTAGTACCAGAAGGGCCAAGCATTGATTATCACCGTTTTCATAACCGTAAAGGCATCACGTTGTAAATAACCTCCGTGTGCAGGGTAAGTAATCTTTGTCTTTGTTTCTATTTGGACTAGATTTAATAATGCGTTTGCTTGTAGCTGCCCTTTGTGCTTAAGTGCAAACGCATTTTAGGTCTTTATGCCTAACAGTTAGGCCACTGTCCAAGGAGAAAATGTGTCTTCTTCCAATATTGCTAAGGGCGCTATTGTACTGCTGCTCGCCGTGATGGTGAGTGCCATCTTATATTTTGAAAACAGTATCCATCGTGACCTGAACGAGGGCTTTTATCAGCGCTTGGAGCAGGTACATTCGGCACAAAACAATATTTACTTGGGAGAGATCGACGATAACCGCCGGTTTCTTTATTTTCTGCTAGATACCCCGCCAATTCAGGGTATCGCCAGAGCGGAAAAAAACGATGGTATCGACCCTCAAGAAAACACGCCGCTTGATGTTTGGCGGGCACGACTAAGTACGATTTTTAGGTCAATGTTATATTCGTATGATGGCCTTAACCAAATCCGCCTACTTGACGCCCATACAGGCGTTGAGATGGTTAGGGTTGAACGGCAGCTAGGGCAGGTTATCGCTGTACCTGATAGCAAACTACAGGATAAGAGCGAAAGTGATTACTTTATCCAAGCACTGCAACTGCCAGAGCGCACTATCTATTCCACAACTATCAACTTAAATCGCGAGCACGGACAAGTCGTCACGCCTTTTCAACCAACCAAACGTTTTACTTTACCGACTTACGATATAGATAACGACTTATTTGGTATATTGGTAATTAATACCAATGCTGAAAAGATGATAGATAGAATTGTCTCTCAAGCGCCAAGTATGCAAAAAGTGATGCTCTTAGGTGCAGATGACTCGTTTATTTATCATCCTGAATTTTCGCTACGATACAGCAAAGATATAAACCCCGAAATCAACTTTCAAACATTATATCGCGTGACGCCATGGTCCAATAAAATCCAACTGGTGGAAGAAAAATCAACGGGAGAGCAGTTTCTTGCGCTCATTAGCAAGGTTGAAGGGGCTAACTTTAACAACTTAGAAGTTAAGCTCGTTAATCTTATCCCTTTTGCTGTTTATCAGCAAAGCCTCAATGAAAAACGATTAACCACCTATGTTTTACTTGCTATTGCCTGCGGTGTATTCGCTCTAGTCTTTTTTGCGTTTTGGCAATATACGAGCAGTTTACGTGCGCTCGATTCAACGCGAGCAGAGTTTAAGGCGATTTTAGATGGTGCATCAGATGGTGTGCTTGGCTTTGATAGCAACTTAAAGCTCACCAGCTTTAACGAGTCAGCACAGCGCTTCTTTAAGCCGCTGAATGACAGTCGTTTAGGTAACAACCCACAGTTTTTGCCAGAGGCTGTGCATCAGTTTTTATTTCACTATGCCAATATGGTTTTACAGGGCGAAGTGGTGGAGTCTAAGTCATTACAACTAGACTTGAACGCCCATGAAAACATCTGGCTTTCGCTTAGCTTGTCTCCAATCTACGCAGGAAATGGACGCATTCAGGGGGTTGCACTATTTGTTGAAGACATCACTGTGAAAAAAGAAGCGGAAGCACAGTTAGTTGGTGCAAATGAACGACTGGAGCAAGAGGTGAAGGAGCGTACCAAAGAGCTGGTGGACGCTCGGGATAAAGCAGCGAAAGCGTCAGAAGTGAAAAGTGCATTTATTTCCACTATCAGCCATGAAATGAGGACGCCTCTCAATGGTATTTTAGGATCACTAAACTTGGTGAGAAAAGAGCCTGTTACTAAGCACCAACATAAGTACCTAGAAATGATGGAAACGAGCTCGACTACGCTTTTGTCGTTAATTAACGATGTACTGGACCTGTCGAAGATAGAAGCGGGTAAGCTGGACATTGATAATGAGCCGTTCAACCCGCTCTCTGTCATTGAGCATGTCGCGCTGTCTATGTCGGCGAAAGCCAAAGAACAGGGTATCACTTATATTTTGGACCAAACTGGTTTAGCGCATATTGAACTGTGCGGTGATGCGGCGCGCGTTAAACAAATAATTTATAACCTCCTCAGTAACGCAATTAAATTTACTAAAAAAGGTCATGTGAAATTGACCGTTACCACCGAACAGTTAGACGACACGGTATGGCTTAAAGTCACTGTGGAAGACACTGGAGTTGGAATTGAAAAAGCTAATCAAAACAAGCTATTTCAATCGTTTAGTCAAGAATCTGCTAATACCTCGAACGAGTTTGGAGGCACAGGCCTTGGACTCTCTATTTGTAAGCAGTTAGTCGAAAAGATGCTCGGCCATATTCACTTTGAGAGTGAAAAGTTTAAAGGCAGCAAGTTTTGGTTTGAATTACCGTTTTCTAGTGCGCAAACTAAACCCACCAACGTGCCTGAAGTATTGGCCGGTAAAACAGTCTCTGTGTTCAGTGAAACCAAATTGGAGTCAGAGACTGTTGCTAAGCTTATCGCTAAATGCGGTGGTAAGTACCTTGAGAAAGAGATGCAGAGTGATATATGCATCATTACCAATGAGCAAGATTATATTCAAGTGAAATCAGCTCAAAATCATTTTGAGAAACTTATTTTAGTGGGGGATGAACTTCAGAATATTAACGATGCTGATAACATAGTGCATATCTCTTCACCTCTTCGGGTTGGAGAATTTGTCGCGCTATTTGACTTAAATAAGGCAATTCGATTACAGCCTAGCTTGAAGAAGTCAGGTGAGACAGTCGCGTTAAGTGGTAACTTGGTCGCGGGCTGTCACTTCTTGGTGGTAGACGATAATCAAATCAACCGGATTGTGGCAAAAGGTATTTTGGAAGGACAAGGAGCTAAGGTGAGCTTTGCCGTTGATGGTCAAGATGCTGTGAACAAGCTACTGTTATTTGAGCATCAAGAGGTTGATTTTGATGCTATCTTTATGGACTGTAATATGCCAGGAATGGATGGGTATCAGGCCACAAGAGCGATCCGTCAAGGTCAAGGTGGTGATAAGTATAAAGATGCGATCATTATTGCGATGACTGCCAGCGCCCTTGCGGGTGAAAAAGAACGTTGTCTCAATGCAGGAATGGATGAGTTTGTGACTAAACCTGTGGTCGTCGAACAGTTATTTGACGTGCTAGATGCGCTAGGTGTGCATGCTAAGGATGATGATTCTGTGCTTATTCACCCGTTTGAAAGCATGGCAGAAGAGCAAATAAGCCTGCCGATAAACGAAGCTGACGTGCTCGAGCGCCTCTCTGGGGACGAAGAATTACTTAAAAAGGTGTACACCTTATTCTTGAACGACTCTGAAAATCAAATGCAACAGCTTAGATTGAGTATCAAAAATAGTAATTGCGATGCATCGGCAAAATACAGCCATGCACTTAAAGGTCAAGCTGGTGATTTAGCCGCAGAAGCACTCTTTGATCTGCTTGATAAAATAGAAACTTATGCGCGTGAACACCAAGCTGGGCAGTGTAAATCACACTTGGAACAAGCGCAAAGTGAATACGATAAAGTCGTCGTATTTGCTAAAAAACGCGTGAGTGAGCTAGAGTTCGTAGATATCAACAGTGGCTAAAGTGAGTAAGGCCTTGGTTGAATAATGGTGAGGTTATTCACCATTATTAACTTCTAGGCCAGTCATAATCCATTTGGGTTGCGGTTTTTCTTGCAACAGATTGCCCAAAGCGTTTTTTCACCAGCTCTAAACTCATATCTATACCTGCCGAAATACCCGCTGAGCTAGTAAAATTCTGATCCATCATAAATCTTACGTCCTCAACGACTTCTAAAGAGGGATATTGCTCTCTCAAATCGTCGATATCCTGCCAGTGGGTGGTGACTCGCTTGCCATCAATAAGGCCTGCTTCGGCATATAAAAACACACCTGTACAAACAGATGCGCACTGAGAGGTATGATTCGCTGTTTCTGCAAGCCAATTAAGTACGTTGTGATCTCCGCAAATTTGGTGATGAAGTCCGCCGACTACGATGAGCAAATCAAACTTTGGATGCGAATAGATACTGTAATGGGGGTTTACACTCATACCGCCACGCGAGGTAACAGGAACATGACTTGGTGCGACAAGGCTGACGTTAATCGGCGTTTCGATAAATCGCTTTGCGGTGTTGAATACCTCAAACGGGCCACAAAAATCTAAACACTCCGCACCGTCATAGATAAAAATACCAACTTCCATCATTTTTTCTCACAGATCAGTTTTTTACTAACTTGGCTGATTTTAGTTAAATTTTCAAGATAAATTGTAACAACCCATGAAAAAACTCTACTCACTGTCGTTTTAGTGTCTTTAAGCTACTATGAACTCAAGCTTTTCTGCTCCATCGCAGAGAACCTTGTTTCTCCCGCAAAGCGATTGCACTTTTAGAGACGATCCGTAATATCTTACCCACGATAACAACAAGCGATGAAACAAAATGTTCAAACCTTCCATCACATTATTAAGTGCAGCCGTATGTTTAGCCCTTGCGGGTTGTGCGGGCACTGCAGACCAAAGCCAAGAGCCAGTAAAATCACTGCAAAGTAAGCAATATGATAACGTGCTTTTACAGGAGTTTTCAGGTCCTTATCAAGGCGTTCCTCATTTTGACAAAATGAAGCTTGAAGATTTAGAAGCCGCGCTTGAAATTGGTATGGCTGATAATTTGAAAGAAATTGAAGCAATAGCCAATAATCCAGCTAAGCCAACTTTTGAGAACACCATTGTTGCACTAGAAAGAGCGGGTGCCGCTTTGGATCGCGTTTTTACCTACTATGGTCTTTGGAGTGCAAACATTTCAAGCCCAGAGTTTAGAGAAATCCAATCGCGAGTTGTGCCTAAGTTTTCAGAGTTCAGCTCTAAAATTACCCAAAACCAAGCGCTTTTTGAACGCGTAAAAGCAGTATATGAAGGCGCTGAATATAAAAAGTTAACTGCTGAAGAGCAGCGTATCACTTGGATGCGTTATAACGGCTTTGCTCGCAATGGTGCGACGCTAAAAGGTGAAGACGCTAAGCGTTACGCAGACATCAATCTTGAGCTATCAAAGCTACATACTAAGTTTGCAAATAACGTCCTTGCAGATGAAGAAAACTACGTGGTTTACCTCACTAAAGCGCAGTTGTCAGGTTTGCCCGAGTCGTTTGTTGCATCGGCAGCGGCTGCTGCAAAAGCACGCGGCAAGGCGGATATGTATGCGATTACAAACTCTCGCTCTTCAATGGATCCATTTTTAACCTACTCAACAGAGCGTGAGTTACGCGAGAAAGTATGGAACAACTACTATAACCGCGGCAACAACGGTGGTGAGTACGACAACAAAGCGATTATCTCTGACATCTTAACGCTTAGACATGAGCGCGTTAACTTACTGGGTTACGATAATTACGCGCAGTGGCGTCTTGAAGACCGCATGGCGAAAAAGCCTGAAAACGCGATGGCGCTGATGAAAAAAGTGTGGCCAGCAGCAATTGCCCGCGTGAAAGAAGAAGTTGCTGACATGCAAGCGATCGCCGACAAAGAAGGCGCCGATATCACCATCAAGCCATGGGATTACCGTTTCTACGCCGAGAAGGTTCGCCAAGCTAAATATCAATTGGATTCAAACGAAGTTAAAGCTTATTTACAGCTAGACAATCTGCGCGAAGCAATGTTCTATGTTGCAGGCCGTTTGTTTAACTTTGAGTTCACCGAAGTGCCTAAGGGCTCAGTACCAGTGTTCCACCCTGACGTTCGTGTATGGGAAGTAACAGACAAAACCACCGGTGATAATATCGGCCTTTGGTATTTAGACCCGTTCGCACGTAAAGGTAAACGCTCTGGTGCGTGGGCCATATCATATCGTAGCCATACAACATTTGATGGTAAAACAAATGTGCTTAGCTCAAACAACTCCAACTTTGTGAAAGCACCTGAAGGTGAAGCGACCTTAATTTCTTGGTCAGATGCAGAAACCTATTTCCATGAGTTTGGTCACGCGCTGCATGCGCTTTCATCAAACGTGAAGTACCCAAGTTCAAACTCTGGTGTGCGCGACTACACTGAGTTCCAATCTCAGCTATTGGAGCGTTGGTTGGCAACGGACGAAGTGATCAATCGTTACTTGGTTCACTATAAAACAGGCAAACCTATGCCTAAAGCACTAATCGAGAAAATCAAGAAGTCAGCAACCTTTAACCAAGGTTTCGCGACGACTGAATACCTTGGATCGGCTATCATGGATATGCTTTTCCATACCACAGATCCTGACAAGATTGGCGATCCTGTTGCATTCGAAAAGTCTCAGTTAGGTGCGCTTGGCATGCCGGACGAGGTAGTGATGCGTCATCGTACAACTCACTTTGGTCACGTATTCTCAGGTGAAGGTTATTCTGCGGGTTACTACGGTTACCTGTGGGCTGAGGTATTAACTTCTGATGCAGCAGAAGCGTTTGCTGAAGCGCCAGGTGGCTTCTACGACAAAGACGTTGCACAGCGTTTAGTGGATTACCTATTCTCAGTTCGCAACTCAATGGATCCAGCAGAAGCGTATCGCAAGTTTAGAGGCCGTGACGCTGAAGTTGAGGCGCTGATGCGTGATAGAGGCTTTCCTGTAGAGAAGTAAAAAGTTTACTCTGCTATTTGGATAATAAAAAACCCCTGAACCAAGGGGTTTTTTATTAAGCTTTAGCTTTTGGATTTCGTGCCGTCACCAAATAGGGATTTAAGGCCGTCGGCAAATTGCTTTATTTGCGCTTTCATCGAGCGCTTTACACTAACTTCAATGCTACCCAAAATCATTCTGCCGTGAATATAAATTCGTGGACGCTGTTTCACCTGTCCTGCAGATGCAAGCGTATTTCTTGTGTTTTCTACTGAACCCATAATATTACGAATATCGGTGACGACATCGACTGTGTCTGGTACAAAGATTTCGTCACTGCCTAAAATGCAATCTATATAAATATGTACTTCAGGGTGACAAAAAATTGCGTTGCTAAAATCTAGTTCCAAGCTGCCAAGGTAGTTTTTTAGGTGGATCTCTTTAGGTACGACCCACTCGCCACTGCGATGGTTGGAACTAAGTATAGAGGTAATGCTTATTGCCTCAGCACCATCTACGCTTGAGGTAAATTTTGGACCCAAACGAGCGGCTTTTTCGCTGTGATATCTTGCATCCGACTTGAGCGGTAAATCAGCACTAAGTGCTGCAATTTGTTCTTGTTCGTTCAGAGCGTATGCTTTATCCAATCGTCTCTCGAATGCATCAGCCGAAAGCTCACCGTGGCTGTAATTTAGAATTAACTGGTCAATCACCTCTTCCCTGACGGATTCGAGAGGTCTATCTTTTAATGGTACAGACATATGGTTGGTTCCGTTCTCTTGATTTGTGGTTAGAGTAGCAACAACCAAGCCAACATTAAATCATTTATAAAACAAGTGGTTAGTATTTTTTAATGTCAACTTACTCTATTTATTTACTAATATTTAGTTGTACAAAATAGTATTTGGTCAAAATTACCACTATTAGATGGCAGGCAGCGCAGGTGTAGTTTGATATTGTCAGTCACTTTGCTATGGTAGTAGGTGTTCGCAAAACAACCAAAGGAGATTAGTTATGGCGAAGAAAAGCGATGTTAAAGCGCTTAAAAAAGAGCTGAAAGCGCGTAAAGCAAAGATTGAAAAGCATGAAGCGAAAATCAAAAAGCTGAAAAAAGCGATTAAAAAGGCTTAGAAGCCATTAGCCCTAACGTAAAGGGTATTAGTAAGCGAGCGGTAAATATACCGCTCTTTTTGCGAGTCAGATTAAATCGAAAGATGGCTATATAGCAACCAAGCTCCCACACAGATTAAGGTCACCCCACCAAAGGTTTCAGCTCGACTACCAAGAAACTTTCCAGCCGAATGCCCAATCATTACACCAATTGTTACCATCATGGTGGTGGCAAGGCCAATGAGCGCAGCGGCGAGCCATATATTCACATCAACAAATGCGAGACTGACACCGACAGCCATTGCATCAATGCTAGTGCCAAACGCTGTGATAATGGTTTTTAACCAAGGCTGCTTTGCGTGTTGAGTTGGTGCATCGTCATCACCCTTAAGACTCTCATAAATCATATGAGCACCAAGTCCTAACAATAAGATAAAGGCAATCCAATGATCCCAAGCCTCGACATAGCCAGCTGCAGATTGTCCTATTAACCAGCCAATCAGCGGTGTACTGGCTTCAATAATCCCAAAAATGAGGCCGATTTTTATGGCTTCGGTAAGCCGAGGTGATTTTAGGCTGGCGCCTTTACCGATTGCCGCAGCAAACGCATCGGTAGACATGGCGTATGCTAACAGTAGCAGGGTGACGAAATTCATTTACATTGCTCCGGTCGGGCGATTTGAGTCCACGATACATCCACACGCCCGACCACAGGCATGGATATATCGATGGTCTCGCCAACCGAGAGGTGTCCGCACCATGGCATGTGGCCAATTATGTTGATACGAACTCTTCCGAGCATTGGAAGCAGGCTACTCCCCAACGAGTTGCGATAATATCAAGAATTGCAGTGGATGCAAAACCAAAATTGAGCAGCTTCTGACGGTGATAATTCTCGTTACCTTTATGACGGGGTCAAGAAGTCTATTTCGGTTGTGATAAGCTGCTCTCTTGCATCGCCGAGTATAAGTA
Organism: Pseudoalteromonas sp. OF7H-1; assembly: GCF_022347825.1. Taxonomy (NCBI): domain Bacteria; kingdom Pseudomonadati; phylum Pseudomonadota; class Gammaproteobacteria; order Alteromonadales; family Pseudoalteromonadaceae; genus Pseudoalteromonas; species Pseudoalteromonas sp. OF7H-1. The sequence goes on from NZ_JAKRFX010000017.1 coordinate 114,692, forward strand.
CCTCGCCATTAGGGCTCACAAGAAGGCTTTGGCCGATAAATTGAATTCCCGTGCCATTGCTGTGGTCCATTCCTAGGCGATTGGCTGACATAATATGGACTTTATACTTCTTGGCTTGTTTTATGATTGTATCAAGGCTGTCTTCGCCACAATAATTTGAAGGGTTCACAATGAGCTGTACACCCTGATCGGTGAGTTGCGTCAGCCCCTCTTCAAACCAGATGTCGTAACATAATAAAATACCCACTTTAATACCCATTACTTCGTGCACGTTGAATGCATTACCTGATTGAAAAAAGCGCTTATCGGGCGGCGCTAAAAAAACCTTGCGATGCACGCCAACAATCCCTTCTGGACCCACTATAGCCGCACTATTAAAGTGCTCACAGCCTGCCTTCTCAATGATGCCAGCGATGATAGTACCGTGTTGCTGTTGTGCGATAGATTGAAGCAGGCTGATAGTCGTGCTGTCGGATAACTCCTCTGCCATTTCCTCCATATGAGTATGGCAAAGAAAGAGGCTACCTGAAGTACATAATTCGGGTAAGACGATGAGATCAAAGTCAGCCTTTGATAAGGTTTTTTCTATGGTTGTCCGGTTGCATTGAGGGTCGCCATAGTTGACTGCAAATTGATAAAACCCCACTTTCATCGTTCACCTACGTAATATTGGGCCAAGCAAACTGCCGAAAGGTCAGATTGAATCTAGCACCAACCTCTTTAGGTGCAGGAGGTACGGCATGTTGGAACTGCGTTTGAAAGCCATTCCCCATAATAAATAACGAACCATCTTCTAACAGCTGTTCAAATTGCTCATCGGGATTTTCTTGATGACGAATTTGAAACAAGCGCTCGGCACCTAAGCTCAAAGAAGCGATAACATTAGTTGGCCCAAATGCGGACAGATCACTGTGAAAGTCCATGTACTCTTCACCATCTGGATAAAAAATACAGACACAGACGCTAAATTCGATACCTATTTGAGTCTGCAATCGCTGCTGTATTGATGCAATTAAATCAGGCCAAGCTTGGCGTCTACCATGATAGCTAGGAAACACAGCTGGATCTTCGAGCCTTGGCTCTACAAACATCATTTTCCAGGGTCTAATCTCTGTATTTCCACCGTTAGGCAAGGTGATGATTTCAGGCTGAGATAAATCACAGTGCTTGATTAACCACTGATACAGTGAATGGCTTTCTGCCTTGGTAAGAAACGCTGGAATATACTCTGCCTCGGCGTTATCGATAAGTGGAAGTTTCATGACTAATTCCTTGTTGTTGCTATTTTTCTTTAACAAAAAGAACTGCACTAAAGCAATACACTAAAGCCGCTCCCTTTTCCTACTTCAGAGATTGCGCCGATCTGCCCTTTGTGGCGATGAGAATTCAAGAAAGTATGTTAACGAATAGCTACTAGCTTGCCGCTCCAAACACTCGATTTTTACCATTCTTTTTAGCTTCATATAGCGCGTTATCTGCTCTTTCTACTAACTCTTCAACAGTTTGATTGATATTATCCTCACTAAGTGAAGCGACACCAGCACTAACCGATACAGCTTTTAGTGGTGAAAGTTTATGTTCAATAGCGGTTTCGAAGAAGGTTTGTACCACTCTTTGCGCAATCTCTAAAGCGAAAGAGTAGGGGGTGTTTGGCAGTAAGATGGCAAACTCTTCACCGCCGTATCTGTACAGAGCATCCATAGGTCGACGAATATGATTTTTGGCGGTGTTAGCAAAAACCTTCAAGACATCATCACCCATTAAATGACCATATTCGTCGTTATAGAGCTTAAAATAATCAACATCCAACATTACGACACTAAGCGGACTAATAGAGCGCTTTGCACCACGATAGTGGCGCTCTAAGTCAGTATCAAATAACCTGCGATTAAACGCTTCTGTAAGTCCGTCAACGTATGAATATTCCCTAAGTTGATCGGCTTGCTTTTTATACTTTAGGTGGGTAAGTACGCGATTAAATAGCGTTCGCGCTACAATTGGTTTGCTGATGAAATCGACAGCACCTGCATCCCAGCACATTTCTTGCTGATTTTCTTTAATGTTGGATGTCACAAATATGACAGGAATTCGGGCGGTTATTGGATCTTTTTGAAGCTCTGTACAGGCCTCTATACCCGTTATCCCTTCTAGCATCCAGTCCATTAGGATTAAATCTGGCAATGCAAGTTTTACATATTCCAAGGCCTTCTCAGCACTTTCAAAAGCGACGACTTTGCATATGTCTTCTAAACATGCGCATAGCACCTTTTGAGTGAGTGGCGAGTCTTCTACGACTACTATAGTACAGTTATTTAGTTCTACTACGTCTTCAAACATGCTATTGCCTTTATTCCTGTTGCAGGCTTAGATTGTGTGCTATGTCTTTATGTTTAAAAAGTCAAAATGCACTTATGTTGCTATTAACAGGATTAATATTAGGTAAGTATCGCACTGTAAATAAAACATCTTGCACGAATAATAGTGTAGACATTTTTGTGCTGAAGCACACTTGTTATTTAACATTTCCATTACTTTTATCTTGAATAATATCGCTTTCCTACTATAGATCTTATTACCTGTTCCCAATGTAAATTCCTAATGACAGACTCAACCTCACTTGAGAAAGCAGACAGATTTGTTGGTGATGATTCTCTTTCCGATTTAATTTTTGACAATATTCCGGACTACGCCTTTATCAAAGATGATCAGCTTAGGATCGTAAAAGCGAACGATGCTTTTCGCTCCATGTATCCAGAAGAAGCCAGAGAGAAAATTATTGGCTACACCACACTTGACTCTTATCAACCAGAAGAAGTAGAAGAGTTCATTAAAGATGATAAAAAAGCCTTGGAAACAGGGTATGCAGAGTGTTTGGAGATTATCAATTTCCCAGATGGTGGCGTAAGAACATTATTTACTCGCAAAAAGCGATTCTATGATGCCAAAGGCGCGACTTTTATTTTAGGGCTTTCCAGTGACGTGACCGAAAGGGAGCATCTTCTTGCTCAGTTAAAGCGCTCCAATGAAGCCTTAGACGAATTTGCTTATATTGCCTCTCATGATTTAAAAGCGCCACTCAATGCGATTTCCAAGTTGGTAACTTGGATTGATGAAGACTACGGCGATGAGTTACCCGAAGGCGCTAAGGAGAATTTTGATTTAATTCAGCAACGTGTGTCAAGAATGAGTAAATTGCTCCATGATTTACTGATTTACTCGCGGGTAAATCGAAAGCATAGCGAAAACGAAACGTTTGAATTCAGCGAGTTTACAAAAGAGATATATGACTCGATTGATATTGAGGCGAAGCTGAAATTGGAATGTACTTCTTTATTTGTCACTTTACCAAAAACAGCACTTGAAGTAGTTACCCGCAATTTAATTAGCAACTCGCTTAAACACCACGACTGTGAAAATGGCTCACTAATAATCCACATTAAAGAAAGCCCAGAAGAATATGAAATGCATTTTATTGACGATGGACCGGGGATCCCACCTGAGTATAGAGAGAAAGTATTTGAAATGTTCCAAACGCTTAAACCTAGAGATCAACAAGAAGGTAGTGGTATGGGTTTGGCAATAATTAAAAAAGTGCTCAATTTCTATGGTGGCTCGGTCGACATTGTGGATAGTAATGTTGGCACTGAGTTTGTGATCAAGTGGCCAAAAGTTGATACCAGAGTTAACCCAAATTAGGGATTCATTTTATGCAAAATAATGATATTACAGTGCTGGTCGTCGAGGATGATGACATTGACTATATGACAGTAAAGCGTAGCTTTTCAAAACGCAAGATTATGAACCCTATGGTTCGGGCAATTGATGGCGTTGAAGCGTTAGAATTCTTACAAACTAAAAAAATAGATTATCCATTTATTGTTCTATTAGATTTAAAAATGCCTCGCATGGGTGGGCTTGAGTTTTTAGGTAAGTTGAGGGATGACCCAGAGTTAAAAGATACCGTTGTGTTCGTACTCACAACTTCGAAAGATGAAGATGATATTCATCATAGTTATGAAAAAAACGTAGCAGGATATTTTTTAAAAGAAGAAGCAAGTAACTCAATGATGAGCCTTGTTGATATGTTGGATGGATATTGGCGAATTGTACAGTTTCCAACTAAGTAATGAGGTTGTAAATGAATATATTGCTCGTTGATGATGATGTAGTTGACCGAAAGATGATCCGCCGTTCCTTAGTGAAAGGCGGGATTGAACATCAATTGACAGAAGTTAGTACAGTAGAAGAAGGAATCTTTGCGCTAGAAGAGCTTTGCTTCGACCTATTACTACTGGATTACAATATGCCGTCCAAAAATGGTTTGGACTTACTTATTGAACTTAAGCGTATTAACCATATTAAAGATTTAACCATAGTCATGATCAGCAATTCGCATTCTGAAGAGTTGGTTTTGAAATGTCTAGATTTGGGCGTACAGGACTTTCTACTCAAAGAAGAAGTCACCGCATCGCTTTTGAGCCGTTCTATTATCCAAGCAAGGAAACGCTTTGAGCTAGAAAGTCAACTGCATAAAAGCTACCTGCAAGTAAAGCAGATGGCTGAACGCGACTCATTGACGGGGTTGTATAATCGTTACTATTTTGAAGAAACCTGCCAGCGGTTGATGCAAGCCGATAAAAAGCGCTATAAGTGTGCTGGGATCCTTGTCGTTGATATCGTCGATTTTAAAAAGATAAATGACCGCTTTGGCCATGAAATCGCTGATCAACTTTTACTTGAACTAGGAGCAAGCTTCAAGAGGCACACCAAGCAAGAGGATATTGTCAGTCGTTTTGGTGGAGACGAGTTTGCTTGTTTGATGGTGTCTTGTGACAACCCGCTTCAAATTAAAATAGAAGCTGAAAAGCTTATCCGGTTACTAAGCCGAAGCTATTCAATCTATGAGTTGGACATCTACTGCCAAGTAAGAATGGGAATTTCTCTTTACCCACTCAATGGTAATAATGCTGATGACTTAATACGTTTTGCTGATATTGCACTATTTAGGGCTAAATCCTCGCAAAGTGCGATAGCGTGTATTTTTGAAGATAATATGCAGACTGAGTTCCAAATGAAGTATAACGTGGAGCAAGACTTAAGAGGAGCGATAGAGAGGCAAGAGTTAGAGTTAGCGTTTCAGCCGATTGTAGATATTCAGCAGGCCAAAGTCGTGTCTCTCGAAGCGTTGATCCGATGGCCTACTGCAAAATACACAAGTAGTCCTCAAGAGTTCATTACAATCGCTGAAGAGTCAAAGCTCATAGAACCGTTGGGGAAGTGGATTATTGAGCACGCGATCACTACATTGAAACTGATACAGACAAAGTGCGGATATCCTATTCGTTTAGCGATAAACCTGTCGCCATTACAGCTCGGAGACATTTCTCTACCAGCATATATCAATGATTGTCTAAAACGAGTCGATATTGACGGTACTTTATTTACCTTTGAGCTAACAGAAACTGCGCTTTTGGATGAAAGTGAACGGGTAATATCAAGCCTAAGCCGCATTAAAGAGCTTGGCTGCAAGATTGCGCTAGATGATTTTGGAACGGGCTATTCTTCAATATCACATTTGCTCAATTATCCAATTGATATTGTTAAAGTGGATAAATCGCTTACCGACAGAATTGAGGTAGACGATAGAGGGAAAAGGATATTTAAGGGTTTGATTGATATGCTTAAGAGCCTGCAGTTGAGCATTGTTGTCGAAGGTGTTGAGAACTATCAGCAGTATTATGTGTGCAAAGAAGCACGAGTAGATAAAATTCAGGGGTATTACTTTTCGAGCCCTGTTTCCGAAAAGTCCGTAGTGAAAACGATAAAAGCGGTAAATAGAGAGCTCGCCAGAGAATTTAAAGCAACGCAGTAAAAAGATAAAGCCAGCAGTTACGGCCGGCTCCAGCAATGTTTGTATTAAGCACCAGGACCACATTCCAAGCAGTGCTTGATAATATCCGGGCCAAACTTCAAGTTTGCATTTAGATTTCGCAGTGCCGTTCTTAGGCCTTCTTCTATCACTGGGTGGTAGAAAGGCATGTCGAGCATTTGTGGCACGGTCATCTTGTTTTGTAGCGCCCAAGCAAGTAAATGCGCCATATGCTCAGCAGCTGGGCCGACAAATTCGGCACCTAAGAATAATCCGGTGCCTTGCTCAGCGTAGACTCGCATATGGCCTTTGTTTTTTAACATCACGCGGCTGCGGCCTTGGTTTTCAAAGCTTACCTCTCCGATGGCAAAGCAGCCACAATTGCCATATTGCTTTTCCAGCTCTTTATAACTTGCTCCAACCATGGCAATTTGTGGGTCGCTAAATACCGCCGCAAGCTTTGCACGGCGCAGTCCCACTCTCACATCAGGGAAGCGACCGGCATTTTCACCTGCAATCGTGCCTTGATCTGCGGCTTCATGTAGAAGCGGGATCTGGTTGCTGGCATCACCTGCAATAAAAATCGGGGCGTTACCAGAGCCATCAAGACATTGCATGGTATGTGGGTCGGCTAGCGGTACGCCTCGGTCATCAAGTTCAAGCGTGGTATTTTCTAGCCCAAGGTTATCAACATTGGGCACACGGCCTGTGGCTGCCAACACATAGTCAAACTGCTCGGTTTGTGGTTTCCCTTGTTTGTCAATGTAGGTAAGCTCGGCTTTGTCACCGACCTGTTTCATATCTGATACTTTGGCATCTGTGTCGAGGTAAAACTCATCACTGAACACAGTGGTGGCATAGTCTTTGACGATTGGATCGGTTAGTGGTCCAAGGCCACCGCCGACACCAAATACTTTGACCTTTACGCCAAGTCGGTGTAGCGCTTGACCTAGTTCTAAGCCAATGACGCCGGGGCCAAATACAGCAACTGAGTCAGGCAAGTCATCCCAGTCAAAAACGTTATCGTTAATGACTAAGCGGTCGCCAAAATTATTAAACGCACCGGGGTAGCTAGGTCTTGAACCTGTAGCGATTACAAAGCGTTTGGCTGTGATCTGAGTGTGGTCGTCCAACTGTACCGTATGGCTGTTGATAAATTTTGCACTGCCGCGTAGTTTATCTTGCAGAGGCAATTCGTCGACAGCTTCGACGACAAAGCCAACGAAGCGATCTCGCTCACGTTTGACTCTCGCCATAACCGCTTTACCGTCAATTTCAGCGGGTTTTACATTAATACCAAATTTAGGTGCGACTTCAATTTGATGTGCGGCTTCAGCTGCGGCAATCAGTAACTTGCTCGGCATGCAACCAACCCGTGCGCACGTTGTGCCGTATACGCCAGACTCAATCATCAGTACTTCTGAGGTATATTTTTTGGCATTTCTATAGGCGCTGAGACCCGCTGTTCCCGCACCAATCACGACTACGTCGGTGTTTATCTTTTTCATTTTTTGCTCCGAAATCAGAAGTGTGATACCAATTTACTTAATTAAGAGGTCTATTTGAGGCGAGAAAATCTTGTCGATAGCCAGGCAAAAATTTTGCTATTTAGTTGTTCTAAATGAGAAATTTTTAACGTAGTTAGCGTCAGATTTGCTCCTTCAAATTGAGCAAGTATTAAGATAAATTGGTATACTCCCCCATGACAGTCAGTTATTAGCCATCGTGTTGTGTTGAGGGGGAACATTTTGACTTGGTGAGCAAGTTCACCAAGTCATGTTGTGGGGGATGAGTGATTAAGCGAAATATTCAGCTAAATCGTCTGAACCACCGATGTGTTTACCGCCGATAAATACTTGCGGCACGGTTTCGCGACCAGACAGCGCTTTAAGACTGGTTAGCGATGCTTGTTGACCAAGTACCAGCTCTTCATATGCCAGTCCCTTTTCTTTTAGCAAGGCTTTGGCTTTTTCACAGAATGGACAGCCAATCTTGCTAATAACGGTAACCGGCTCTGGTTTGATTTGGCGCGGGTTAATGTACTCCAGCATAGTATCCGCGTCTGATACCTCAAACGGGTCGCCAGGCTTTTCTGGTTCGATAAACATTTTGTCAATCACACCATCTTTTACCAGCATTGAATAACGCCAGCTGCGTTTGCCAAAACCTAAATCGTTTTTATCAACTAACATGCCCATGCCGTCAGTGAATTCGCCGTTACCGTCAGGTAGTAGTGTAATATTCTGCGCTTCTTGGTACTGTGCCCATGCGTTCATTACAAACGTATCATTAACGGATAAACACACGATTTCGTCGACACCATTTTGTTTAAATACGCTAGCAAGCTCGTTATAGCGCGGTAAGTGCGTAGACGAACAAGTTGGTGTAAAAGCACCAGGCAAAGAAAATACAACTACAGTTTTACCTTTAAAAATTTCATCGCTGGTGACGTGCTTCCACTCTTCATTTTCTCTAATTGGGAATGTAACCTGTGGTACGCGTTGACCTTCAATATTCTTTAACATTTTGCTTTCCTTCTTAAGTTGATGTAGCCATTATGCCGCGCGCATTTTGATTTGTATAATTGATAGTTAAGATTAAAGTGTTCAATAAAATTGATTGTTTTCAACTTCAAATATTTGTATTTTTTAACCTAGCCAATGCCGCTAAGTTGAGGTTAGTCAATTTTTACGGGAACAGGGAATATTTAGATGAAAGCAAACTTTGAATTAATGGCGGATTACAATCGCTGGATGAACGAAAGATTATATGAAGCTGTTTCGGGATTGAGCGTCACGGAATTACACCAAGATCGAGGGGCTTTTTTTGGCTCCATCATGGGCTCGTTAAACCATATTCTTGTTGCTGATATTATTTGGCTTAAGCGCTATACAGAGCATAGCCACCATATTGAAGCACTGAACGCTATAGCAACGATGCCGCTGCCGACAAAACTTGATGCGATGTTGTATGAAGATTTTGCAGCGTTGAGACAGGCAAGGGCTGAAATGGATAAGGTGATTATTGAATTTGCGAATGAAGTCACTGAGGAGGCGCTTGCAGCCGATTTACACTACAAAAACACACAAGGTAAAACCTTTTCTCGCAAGTTTGGTTTTTTAGTGCATCATTTATTTAATCATCAGACGCACCATAGAGGGCAAATAACGACATTACTCAGCCAGATTGGTATTGATATGGGAGAAACCGATCTATTAGCGCGGATCCCCACATCATTTGGTTAGCGCTCTGGCTGGTTTTACCGCTTCAGTTATGTCTAGTGTTTTGTGCTAGTGGCATCACCCGCTTATAAAGACTAAACCAATTCCGGTGATGGTGAAGTTGTTGTCTGCCTTGAGTGTTATATCACTTTGGATAACACTGCGATGGCTGCGACCCGCCTTAAGGGTCAAATCTTGTTTGGCGCTGACGTCAATTTGATTAGCGGTGAGTTCAAAGTTAATCATCATCGCATTTTCAATTAATAAGTAAGTGTTTTTAGTGGTAAGGAGTTAAGTAGTTTTTATTTGCTACTTTAATAACAGGAGCATTTATTATGAATAAGCCTTAGCTATAAGCCCTTGTTGGTCTAGTATTTCTTTCTGACCAAATGATGCTAATACACTTAGATGGGCGAAAATATTTACTTTACTGACATTGTCAATGGTAGGCTGCCCACCAAGAAAAAAAGCGGGTTCAAAAGCATACATTTCGTTATATTTTAATTGAGATAATCGAAGTTTACATTTCTCAAAAAGTAAGCCTCCACTCGTATCATCTATATCCAGTGATGTTGGTCTTTTTGCACTAAAGAAAAACTGTATGGCATCGTTTTCTTCTCCAACTGCTATGTCTTCGGCATTACCTTCTTTCTCTATAATCCAACCGTGAGATGGGTCGATTAGATATTTATGTCCAAATTTCTCTCCCCATAAGAATAGCTCTCCAAAAGCACTGCGAGCAATTACATAATATGTGTCTTGCTCGATGATACCTATATCTCCAAGCCATGCATCTAAGGTATCTTCAAAATCATCGGGATTAGTTAACCAAAAAAGTCCTTCCCCGAAACCAGAAAATCCGTATTCACTCCAATATTCTAATAATCTAGTAGGTAGTTTACCTTCAAACTTTTTTATTATTTCTGCTGGGGCTTGATGTTTTTCAGTAGGCTCTTCAAATTTTTCAAGAAACCACTCGAAATCTTCATCTATTTCAAATTGTTTAGTCATTATTTTAACCTCCTTACTTACACCGTTCTAATTCTACATTCATTTGGGTGGTAAGGCCCATTGCTCTCAACGCAACCCTTGCTGCCTCACCTATACCGGAAACTCTCCATAAACTGAAACGTTTTACCTATGGCTTGCATGCCTTCGATAGCGGCGTCAGGGAGTAGTAGGTCGTAGTGCCAACTGGTGGACATGTCATCGAGTGAATCGCGCAGGTCTTTGACGATGTTTTTAACTTCCGTGGCGGATTGTTTTCCTAGGTCTTGCCAGTTGATGCCTCTTAGGTATTTAACTGGGTCGCCTTTACCGACTTTTCTTTGGGTAAAAAGCCGCAGCACGGCAAGCGCAGCGGAGAGTGATTCTCCGGTATTTTTTAAGATAACCTTGTCTATGGTTGTGACATGTCTTGGGCCTCTATTGGTGGCTTTGAATAACCCCTACAGCATCTGATTTTGAAGGTAGTGAAACGATGTTAGTATTTTAAATTAACTCGGACACGCGAAGCGCTAAGAAGTTATGAGTTGAGCTAGTGATCCTGACTTTTTAATAAAAGCTTTTATCTTAGATGTGTTGTACTAATTTTCTCCGAAAATCAGCGAACACAGCTTTCGAATAATATCATTGCTTTCTAGCTCGTTCATTTAGAACTTTAAGTAAGTCAGAATCGCCTTTTACCCAGAACTTGTCATCATCAGGAAAAATATTCTCTGGGTACTCATTTGCAAAATCTATAAATTCACCGCTCCAATGTTGCGGTATGTACTTTTCCATTTGCACGCCTTCATAATAAAATGCGGCTACACTTTTAGCATCAAAGTCGATAAACATGATAGGGAATAAATCAGCAACATCCCACCAAGAGCTAGCTGATGGAAACCTAGATTCAAGCCTTGCACTTAGTTCGCTACAACTTATTTCATTACCCTGAATTTTATCGAGAAAAGTCTCAACATAATTTTCATCTAAAATATGGAGGCCAAATCTATCCGAGTCGTCAAGCTCTGGAACTTGATATCCATTTTCTATAAAAGCGTCTCTTAGTTTTACCAAATCTAATATCCATAACTCTCGTTCACCCTTAAACCAGCGAATTTTACTTTGATAGCGTATAACTACTATTACTACTTCGTTAATCATGACTAATAAAAATATTTTTAATGATAAGTTAACTTACTTAGAAAATACTCACGTTCTTTTTAATAAATAGATATGGATTCACATCCACTTGAGATTCTAATCATCTTCCTCATAAGCAAATGAACCGATAAAAACAGGGTCACTTTGAACAGAGCGTGTTATTTTTTTAGGGTCATAATCAAAATCAAACTGACAAACAAGCCACCTTGCTTTGGTAATACCGATTGACTTAGCAGAGTCTATGGCACTTTTTTCAAAGGAACTTGCATAAGATATTTCTGTAAAAAGTTCTGCAATATCGACAATTCCTGACTCTATATACTCAGATTCTTGATTTGCTAAGTCATAATAACCAACGCCACACAGATCTTGTAGAACATCAACTTCTATAGATTCATCCGCAGCTTCAACTCCAAGCCATATAGAAACAACACCGTCTTTTTCAAACCCCTGAGTATAATAGTCGTCTTCTTCTAGGTATTCCTCTCTGGTCATTTTAATGCGCCTTATTTATGAAATCCCTTGGGCAATGAAATATAACCACCTTCAACCCACTTTCTGATATTGTTTTTAAGGATCTAGACTTTCAGATCTTTTTATTATTTTTTGCAATTGATTGTAGATCTTTTCGAGTTTGGAGTTCTCGATCCCAGGGTGAGAGCATACAGTGTTAACTACCATTAACACTGAAGGTCAGCTCTGCCTCAAGTTCATCGTCAATTGAAGTTCGTACATATTTGCGACGTATCGAATCTTCACGACCAGTGTGTTTTACAAAATTATAAGCAACCGGTCTGAACAGTGCAGTTTTCCGCCGAAATTGGTTCACTTTTCTGACAAGCACCTTTCTTAATTACGACATCTAATACCCAATGCTAATAAGGGGGACGCAAACTAACCGTTTATATTACCTATATTCAGCCTAGCAGAGACGTTCAACAAAAGCTTCAAAACTATCCGAAACTAGTACAAAAACAGGACTTAATTCATCTGATTCATTATGATCCCAGAGTACAACTGACGGCTCAATATCGCTATCTTTGAAGTTTAAACATAAAAAGTCTCCACCAAAAACATGAGCAAAAGGAAGTAGCTCAGCACCCACTAAATCTTCATTGTCGGTTAGGCGCTCTTCAATCTGAGCGAGCACCACTTTTATTTCGTATTGCATAATATCGTCTGACAAATTTGAAGCGTTTGTGATAAGAAGTGTTCGTTCAATCAACCGCTCCTCATTGTCTATGTCGTAAGTTAACCCTTCAAAAGCAACGCCATTGTTGTTGCGGAAAAACTCGATAAATGAATGTGGAAGTTTCACTCTGCAAAAGCTTTCCAATTCAAATATGCTTGAGTTATTTAACTCATAAGAGTCATTACGTTTAGTGAGCATATATAACCTCTATCTTTTGCTGTATGCCCAATGGCCTTTCGATCTTCCACCTTGGTGGTTAATCATATTATGAGGACCAAAAGGAACCAACTCCATAACACCAGGAATCTCTGAGTGATGCCAAGTGTTACCATCTCTCATACCTACAGGCAACTTTTCATTGAGCCACTTAAATTGAATGTAATCTGATTTTTTTCCATAGCCCTTCTGGTAATTCTAACTTTGCTTTAATTAAATCAGCTGACGCAAAGTCAGGGTATTTTGTTCCAGATTTAAACGAAACATTATCAACCAAACCTTTATCAATAGCCTTTTGCTTGATTGCTCTTTTTTCCTTAATAGTAAGCTTATCGCCATCTGGAAAATCTTTCCAAGACCAAGGTTTATTTGAATTAATTAAACTCGCATAATCGGAAGCTTGTATCTCTAGTTTTTCAGCTAGTAACAACTTGTTTTGACCGCTGGGCAGCTCATTCCCTTTTGGCGGTTCCAATTCATCGGCTTTGGCTTTGGAGGGCTTGTCGGTAACGCCTCGAATTGGTGATTGACCCTGATACTCATCCAGTGCTTTATTAACTCGCTGTCCGATTTATTGGGCTGCTTGTTGCATATGCTGGTCGATTTTGGGGGTGACGTCATCTAGGCGTTTTACTGTGGCTTGCATACCTTCGATGGCGGCGTCTGGAAGTAGTAGGTCGTAGTGCCAACTGGTAGACATGTCATCAAGTGAATCGCGCAGGCCTTTGACGATGTTTTTAACTTCCGTGGCGGATTGTTTTCCTAGGTCTTGCCAGTTGATGTCTCTTAGGTATTTAACTGGGTCGCCTTTACCGAGCTTGCGTAAAACGGCAAGCGCAGCAGAGAGCGATTCTCCGGTATTTTTTTAAGATAACTTTGACTATGGTTATGATATGTCTTGGGTCTT
>NZ_JAKRFX010000018.1:0-112755 GCF_022347825.1 Pseudoalteromonas sp. OF7H-1
CCCCATGCCGAACTCAGAAGTGAAACAAAACAGCGTCGATGATAGTGTGGATTACCCATGTGAAAGTAGAACATCGCCAGGGCCAAATAAGAGAAACCCGTTGCAGTAATGCGACGGGTTTTTTGCTATTTGGGGTAAAGCACTTCCATGTAGCATCTCCCCTTCGCGGGTCCTTGCGCTCACTTCCTCGAACTGCGAAGCGGTGCTTCGGTTTCTCGTCACCCAAACTCAGAAGTGAAACAAAACAGCCGAAGGGTCGGCCCCGGTCAATGATAGTGTGGATTACCCATGTGACTCTCTATTTAAAAAATGAGAACATCCCACTTCGTAGCGAGCCAGGGCCAAATAAGAGAAACCCGTTGCAGCAATGCGACGGGTTTTTTGCTATGTGTGATTTGAAAATCTCGCGAGATGAACTCACTCCTACCACACTATCAGCACAGTACAACATGGTAGATGGTTTATCCGCAAGCATTCATCCTAAACATTTCATAAAATCACTTTTCTCACCACATTGAAAACTGTAAATATCGGCGATCCTACTACCTTTTGTGTGAGATCTTCGTTATGATTTTGCTTTTGTTTCACAACTAATTACGAAATGTCAGAACTCTATCATTGGTTTGATCTCTTGGGTGTTATGGTTTTTGCAATCTCGGGAACTTTAATTGCGCATAGTAAACATATGGATGGCTTTGGTGTGATTGTCCTTGCGACTGTAACTGGTATCGGAGGGGGAACATTACGAGATTTGATTTTAGATCAACCCGTTTTTTGGCTTCATGATACTAGCTATATTTACGCTATTTTATTTGCTGTCGCTGTGAGTATATGGTGGCTAAATCGGCATCAAAATATTCCAAGAACTGTACTGCAGGTTGCTGATGCTATTGGGCTTGCTTTTTTCGCTGTAATGGGAGTACAAAAGGCTTTAAGTATTGGGATGCCTGATACTACAGCCGTGATCATGGGCGTATTGACCGGGTGTTTTGGTGGAGTCATCAGAGACGTATTGGCCAGAGAAATCCCCCTTCTTCTAAAAGGAGAGTTATACGCGATCACCTGCATTTTTGGCGGGGTAGTCTATACTCAAGCAATTAAATTGGGCATGGCAACTGAATACGTAATGGTATTGTCCATGGCGGCAACCTTGTTATTGAGATTAGCAGCTATGCGATACCATTTGGTGTTACACGTATTTAACTATAAATATTAAGTAAGCAGGAGACATGGATGTCTTTAGCAAGAGTCTTCACTCGAGCACAAGTTGGTATTACCGCACCCGAGGTAATTGTTGAGGTACACCTTAGTAATGGTTTACCTGCCTTTAGTATTGTTGGGTTACCCGAAACCTCAGTTAAAGAAGCCAAAGAGCGCGTCCGTAGTGCCCTTGTTAATGCTGGCTTTTTATTTCCAGAACAGCGTATTACAGTAAACTTAGCACCAGCAGATCTACCCAAAGACGGTGGCCGCTTTGACTTTGCAATCGCACTCGGTGTTCTCGTCGCATCAGGGCAGTTAGATAGCCATGCTATTGCTGATAAAGAGTTTTATGGTGAGCTTGCGTTAAATGGTGAGCTGAGGACGGTCACTGCGATTTTGCCATCTGTTATTGCAGCAGCGAAGGAGGGGCGAACTGCTTACCTACCTACTGGTAACGATGCAGTTGCGAGCCTTGCCGCTGATGCTAATCGTGTTGCTATAAGCTGCTTGCGTACAGCATGGTTAGGCTTAAGCGGCCAGCAATCACTTAGGTTTAATCAACTCTACCCAGACGATCTAAATATACAAGCTTCAGGTGGGAGCTTGCTGGATATGGCTGAAGTGAAAGGGCAAGAGGGGGCGAAGCGAGTACTAGAAATAGCTGCGGCAGGTGGGCATAACGTTTTATTTCTTGGTCCTCCGGGCACTGGAAAATCGATGCTTGCTCAGCGCCTGCCCACGATAATGCCATTAATGACGGATAATCAGGCGTTAGAAACGGCTTCTATCTATTCCATACTGGGAAAAACAATCAGCCAATCAAACTGGAAAACAAGGCCTTTTAGAGCTCCACATCATACTTGCTCTGCGGTAGCCTTGGTTGGAGGCTCATCGAACCCTAAGCCAGGGGAGATATCATTGTCAAATAATGGTGTTCTATTTTTGGACGAGTTACCAGAATTTGATAGGAAGGTACTGGATTCATTACGTGAGCCGATGGAAACGGGCATGGTAACGATTTCGCGCGCAGCTCGGCAAGTTGATTACCCTGCAAACTTTCAACTGATCGCAGCATTAAACCCCAGTCCTACAGGTTGTTACACTGACAAAAGAGCGTCTCCAGATCAAGTATTGCGCTATTTGGCTAAGATTTCAGGCCCATTTTTAGACCGAATAGATCTACAGGTAGAATTACCTCGTCTAAAAACAGAAGAGCTACAATCCCAGAGTAATGGAGAGTCTAGCTCGACAATAAGGGCTAGGGTGGAACAGGCCTATAAAACAGCTTTAGCACGTCAGGGAAAATGTAACGACCAACTGAGTGTAAAAGAGCTAAATCATATCTGCTATCTTGCTGATGCTGAACGCTTATTTCTAGCAAAGGCAGCAGAAAAACTAAAGCTATCACCACGTTCATATCATCGAATAATCAAGGTTGCACGTACCATTGCAGATCTGAGCTCTACACCTAATATTGGCTTATCACATTTAAAGGAAGCGCTTAGTTATCGCGCGTTGGAGAGGTTGTTAGCTCAGTTAACACAGTATTAGCTATCGGCATTTCAATAGAGAGGGAGCGTATTATTGGTAAAGATTAAGCTGACAACATATAACCTTTACCACGAACCGTCACAATGCGTTTTTGCTCTTTTTCATCGCCGAGTTTTTTGCGTAGTCGGCCAACTAAGACATCAACCGTTCTGTCACTTGGGCTCCAATCAGGTTGCCCAATGTCTTCTGAAATACGCTCTCTGGATGTTGCCCTTCCTGCATTGGAAATAAGACAAATTAACACTTTATGCTCTGCTTCGGTAAGTCGAGACTCAATACCATGTTGATTGATTAAGGTACGGTTATCAGGGTGTAGTTTAAAGTCAGCATATTCGATAAACTCTTCCGATTCATCGTCTTTATTACCAACTAAACGTTTGTATAAGGCACGCATACGCAGTTCAAGCTCAAGCGTATCAACAGGCTTACAAACGTAGTCATCAGCACCTTGCGCAAGACCTGCGATTCTGTCGGCTTGAGAGTCTCGGCTAGAAAGCATGATGACACCAAGGTCTGATAAGGTATTAATCTCTTTCGCAAGTTGCAGGCCATCGGTGGCGGGTAAAACAACATCAACAATAGCAAGTGCAAATGGGTTTTGGGTTTGAGATTGAATAAGCTCAAGCGCAGTAGCCCCAGTATTGTCTACAGTGATACTGAACTCGGTATTTTCAAAGTGACTACACAGTCGCTTTGCTAAGAGTTCATCATCTTCAACTAATAAAACCTTTATGCTCATGTTTTCACTGTTAATTGTTGTTTAATTGTCGTTAATATAACACTGAGAGATCGCTGCTTGGAAGTGCATGAAACGAATTCTTACAACTCTGTATCTGGCACGTTAACCTGACAACCTAGTTCGATCAAGGGGAAACCTAGCTTTATTATTAAATTATATACAATGATGTGTTTGATTGCTGCTTCGCTAAACAAAAAGGCGACACAGAGTGCCGCCTAGCGTTGATTACTTACCGTATAGATGTTCCCACCATTGTGGCTCTTGCTTTAAATGTTTGTCGAAATAAGCCAGCATGGTGTTCCACCAATGGAAGCGCTTGTCACGAGCAAAAATTTGATGATCTGCGCCTTTATATTCGACCAATTCAACATCTTGGCCAAGGATCTTCAATGCGGTATACATATTGTGACTTTCACCTGGCGGCACATTGGTATCCGCGTCACCGTGAATTAACAATAATGGTGTTGTTACTTTGTCTGCATTAAATACCGGGCTATGTTGTGAATAAAGCGTTGGATTGTTCCAGGGGAAACTTCCTTTTGAGGCCTCGCCAGAATACAAATAACCCCACCAGCCTTGGCCCCAGTATGAAGTAATATTAGAAATACCAGCATGTGAAATAGAAGCTGAGAATAAATCAGTTTTTGTTGTCAGCAGCATAGTCATGAAGCCGCCGTAAGAAGCACCTAAATTACCTAAACGCTTGTCATCAACGAAAGGGTAGGCTTTCACAAACTCTTTGGTACCCATGATGATATCGTTAGCGGTGTGTTCGCCCCAAGCATTGACGTGCTCTGCTGAGAATTTCTGACCGAAACCTGTCGCACCGGTTGGTTGCAAGACATAAACCACATAGCCTTTGGCTGCCCATAAGTTAAATGGATAACGTCCAGTGAAGCCACGAGTCACTGGAGACGTGCCGCCGTAGTAATAAACAAGTGCTGGGTATTTTTTAGCTTTGTCTAAATCGTGAGGTAGATACACGCGGCCTTTAATCTCCACGCCTTCAGTATTAGTAAAATTAAACTCTTCTAGGTTGGCAATTTCTGCATTCTGGTATGCGATATTTGTTGAGTCCCAGAGCGTGTCAGCTCGCTTATCTGAGGTTGACATGGTTTTTAACTGTTGTGGAGTTGATGCTGTAGTTCCCGTGAATAAGATCTCTGGATTACGTTCACTCGACACAGAATAGTTGGCGACAACATCCAGCCCAGTGTTTAAGCGTTTGAAAGTAGACTTACTTTCGTCAAAGAGGAAAAGCTGTTGACGATCTTGGTCAGTCGCTTTTAGTACCACATCGCCATTACTGAGTACGGTAAAGCTGCCTATGGCTGGGTCAAAGTTTTTACTCAGTGCTTTTACATTGTTGCCTTTGCGATCTAACCAATAGAGTTGGCCATCATAGTTATTCGCGAGCATACCTTCAGGTAAGTTGCGCCCCGCACCTTCGGCAAAATCAGGACCTGCAGTTACATAAATACCATTTTTAGTGTATTGAGCGCCGCTAAATGTACGATACTGGCCAATGACACTTTGCTGATTGTTTGATAGATCAATTTCTATTAACTCTGTCAACATGTGAGGAGGCTGCGCGTAGTCTTGCTTATTACGCGTTGCTAAAACCGTGTTTGTTTGTGCGTCAAAGTCGGCCAAGCTATGGCTTTGTGCGCCAACTGTCACAGGATTAAGTAGCCCACTTTTGATATCAAGTAAGAAGATTTGCGACTGGGTGCGGGCATATGACCATCTATCTTCCAATCCTTGATAATGTTTAGTCAGTTTGCCTTCTTCTTTGCCGCTGTTGGTCCAAGCAAAAATAAGCGTGTCATTATCAAAAAACTCGATACTATTCGCGCCATTGAGCTTAGTAGCAACTTGAGTGCGTTTAAAGGTTTTTACATCAAGGATGTACGCTTTATTGTCTTCTAAATAGGTGAGTTTGCTGCTGTCATCACGCCATGCAAAGCTAGTTGCGCTCATGCCATCGAAACTGTAAAGCATGTCACCATCTTCATTGTATAAAGCTGTTTCGGTGATTGCTGCGTTGCCTTTTTCATCATCGTAGTGGCGTACGGTAGAAATGTAATATTCGCCGTTAGGTGCAAGTGAGATAACACTCACCGTTGGAGCATCAAACAACTGCTTTGCAGACAGCGCTTTGGTTTGTTTTTCTGTTAGCGTGATAACGTCATGTGCTGCTTCGCCTTCAAAGCTAAGATCAACTTTATTCCAGTCATTTACCTGCTCAGCGATAACGAGGATTTGATGATCGCCCTTGACGACATCAAGCTGAACCTCTTTAACACCGGAGACCGGCTCTCCATTTAGAAATATTTTGGCTTTCTCAATGCCCTCAAGCTTGAGTTTACCTGAGACAAAGCGTTCAGTAGTGAAATTAAACTTCAGAGCTTGTAGTCCAGGTATCGTTAATTGAGATACTTTATTCAGTGCTTGCCATTTGCTTTCATTATTGAATAGTGTTACCTGTTTGGCGTCTTGTTGTAATGATGGTAGCAGGTTTTCAATAATTGCATCACGATGGGCTGTATCCGCTGGCTTTATTGTTGATTCGCCAGCGATGGGACCCAAAAATTGTATTTTTGATTCGTCTAATGGGCTTGCTGAAAGTTGTGCTGAGACTGCCGTAAATAGTAGGGTGACGGCTGTACGTAATTTCATTTATTTGCGCCTATTGTAGGTAATTATATGATAAAACTATATCATAGTATTTTGAACTGGTTGTATTGCTGCGATAGACGTCCTAAATTTAATAGTCTGTGTTGATGAGCAACATAACGTATGCGGTTAAGCAAACACTTAGCGTTGAATAAAGAGGAGAATTTACTTGGTTTTATTATTAACCTACATGTTTTTGGCAATAGCTATCTCTTTTATCTGTTCGGTGATGGAAGCAGTGCTACTTAGTATTACGCCAAGCCATATAGGGATCTTAAAGCAAGACAATGATGCATTAGCATCGCGAGTTCAACGCCTTAAAGACAATATTGATCAGCCTTTATCTGCCATTCTAACGTTAAACACCGTTGCGCATACCGCCGGTGCTGCAGGGGTTGGTGCACAAGCTGCTGTGGTATTTTCAGATGCAGCTGTCGGTATAGCGTCAGCGGTGATGACGCTACTGGTTTTGGTGCTGTCGGAAATCATTCCAAAGACCTTAGGAGCGACTTATTGGCGCGGATTAACACCTATCGTTTCAAGTGTGTTGGTATGGCTAGTTCGAATATTGAAGCCATTTGTGTGGATGTCTGATCAGTTAACAAAAGTGATAGGCCGTAAAGATGATGAGGCTCACTATATTCGTCAAGAAATCGAAGCGATGGCGGAGATTGGCTCTGAAGCTGGTGCACTGCATCAGGACGAGACTGAAACCATTCGTAGTTTATTACGTTTTCGTCATGCCAAACTAGAAAGCATCATGACACCAAGAACGGTGCTATTTAAAGTGCATAAAGATATGACAGTACACGAGTATTTGTCTGAGCATGGTTCGGTTGCTTTTTCTCGGGTGTTGGTATTCGATAAAAACACAGATGACATCATCGGCTTTGTGCACAAAAATGACATTATGCTTGCTTATCATAGGCTTGGAGAAGAATATAAAATTGGTAAGCTATCTCGCCCTCTTTATACCGTACCGGAAACGCTAGCTGCGCCAGAGTTATTCAAAGCGTTACTGGCAAAGCGTCTACACATTGCGCTTGTCATTGATGAGTATGGCGATGTACAAGGCATAGTGACATTAGAAGATTTGCTTGAATCATTAATGGGAATGGATATTGTTGATGAGCGAGAGCAAACCACCAATATGCAAGCTGCTGCTAAGCAAAAGTGGCGAGAGCGCGTTGATAATCATGATAATTTGATTGAAGACAGCGACGAAGCTGAAGATGTGTCTGAAACGCAAAGCGACGGAGAGGAAACTGCCTCTCCAGAGGTTAAGGGTTCGAATTAATCATACGCTGCCAAGAGTGTATCCACCCGACTAGGTCTGTTAGTGGTTTAGGTTTACTGATTAAAAAGCCCTGCATTAACAGGCTATGCTTGTAGCGGTCAAGGTATTGTAGCTCTTCAATCCGCTCTATACCTTCAGCTACTATGTCTAACTGTTGATTTTGTGCGATGTCGATTAAGCTGTCGATAAGTACCTGTGAAAAGCGATCGGATTCCACATGGGTTATCAAAGAGCGGTCGATTTTGATCTCTGTAAACGGTAAAGATTTTAATTGCTGAATATTAGTAAACCCAGTACCAAAGTCGTCTAACGAAATATCAAACCCCCGGATCCGTAAGCGATTCATTGTTTCCAATTGGATAGACTGATTCATCGGTTGGTTTTCGGTAATTTCTAAAATGATATCACTAGGCTTTAAACGGTTTATTTCTAGAATAAGTGCCAGTTTATCTGGGCAGCTCAGATCATTTAATTGCACGGGTGATAAGTTGAACGCCATTTTAATCGGGTAATTAAGCTCAGACTTGATTGCTTTGAATTCATCCGTCGCCTTTTCAAAAAGCTGGAAGGTAATGATATTAATTAGATCGGTATCTTCGGCCACACCAATGAAATGATCTGGTAAAATAACCTGCTCGGTATTTTTAGACACGATACGAGCAAGCACCTCGACACTTTTTATCTTTTTGTCACCACGGTGAACCTTTGGCTGATAGTAAGGCGTAATTTCATTGTGACTAATGGCGTGCAAAAGATCACTTTCGGTTACCTTTTCAATACGGCTACGTTTAACAGTGGTATACGTCTCCATTTTTTTGAGCATGCGCTCGACATCAACCAATTGTACGGGCTTGGAAATATTGCCGATAAGATGTGCATTGGACTGTCTGGCAAGGTTGGTTGCTAGATCAATAATCTTTTCGTCCATTTCGGAAATAATAATAATGCCGCCAGAGAACCTTAGCTCTCCCAATTGGCGAATAAATTCCATGCCATCCATTTCGGGCATATTGAGATCTGTAAAAATGGCGTCAAATTGATGAGGAGTCTGCCGTATTTTTTCTACAGCATTCACCGCACTTGAGCAGGTTGTGACATGCTCAATGCCAAGCTCAGTCATAATAGCTTGCATTACGACGAGGATCGCGGGTGAATCATCTACTACCATTATCCGATGTTTTGCTAATGACATTAACAATTCCTTCGTATACCTTACCTCCTTAAAGTCTAGTACAAATAATTTAAAGTGCTCAAATCTCAAAATGCTTTAAAAGGTGATTTTTACTCAATTTGAAGCGCAATAATGACACTTTACCTGCATTTTTCTAATTCAGATTCCGACAGAACTTTATGAAGCGGACGCTTTTAGCGATAATGCCCCAAATGACCTTTGGATCTGAATATGAATAGAGTCGAGCTTTCGCTAGCGGACAAAGCGGTATCTATCTTTTTTAACCAACAACAAGTAGTACAGCTTTTTGTCGAGCAGCAAGCGATTACCTTTGAAGAGCAACATAATGGCATTTTCGCGACCATTGATGGACAAGCACTGGCGGTAAATACAGAGCAGTTACCTCAGGGATTACTTGGTATTGCAGTAAATGGAGCTGAGCTTCAGTGGCTCGAAGTGAGCACTGAAACACCTAAAGAAAAACGCAGCTTATTTGGTTTGGCAGCATTGGGCTTAAAGTTATTTAAAAGTGCAAAGGTGGTTAAAGCTGCCTTGGCTGGCGCATCCGTGGCAGGGTACGCATGGCTATTTTCTTGGCAGTTTGCGCTTATGCTTGTGGCTTGCTTAGTCGTTCATGAATATGGCCACGTCCGCGCGATGCGCTATTTTGGGATTAAAACAAAAGGCATCTATTTGATCCCTTTCGTTGGTGGCCTGGCTGTAAGTGATGATAAGATCACGACCCGCTGGCAAGACGTAGTTATTTCGTTGATGGGACCGGCATTTGGTTTGATAACCTCAATCCTTGGAGTGGTGTTGTATTATGCGACAGAGATGGAAATCTTTGCTGGTGTTGCAGTATTAAGTGCGCTGTTGAACTTATTCAATTTACTACCTATTTTGCCGTTAGATGGTGGGCATGTTCTAAAAAGCATAAGCTTTTCAATGCGCTCTTGGGTGGGGTTATTGGCGTGTATGGCAGGAGTATTATTCGGCCTTTGGATAAGTTACACCTTTGGCTTAATCTTACTGGTGATATTCATTTTGATTGGTAGTTTTGAAATCCTGATTGAGTGGCGTGGCCGTAATTACAGTCACTTATTACCCCTTGACCGATATGGGCAAGTGGTCAGCGCCATTATGTATATAGTTGTTATTACAGGTCATGTTGCGGTAATGATGCATTTTGCTGATTCAGAGAATCCAATCCTAAGCTTACCAATGAAAATTTTATCAAGTTAATTTGTGTAATAAGGTGCATTACGCACCTTCTTACAGGGGCAGCAACAATAAAGTTGCGATAATTACACCCGTTACCAGCAATTGTACTAGGCAAAACCCCATAATATCTTTGGCTTTAAGGCCTGCAATTGCAAGTACCGGGAGTGCCCAAAATGGCTGGATCAGGTTAGTCCAAGCATCACCCCATGCAACGGCCATCGCGACTCTGGCTATGTCTGCATTAAGCGCTTCTGCTGCGGGAATGATAATTGGTGCTTGTACCGCCCACTGACCGCCGCCTGAAGGCACAAATATATTTACAAGGCCTGCACTTAAAAAGCTCCACAGCGGTAATGTCCATTGACTGCTAATAGAAACAAATCCTTGAGATATTTGTTGTGCTAGTCCTGTTTCGACCATCATAGCCATGATCCCAGCATAAAAAGGAAACTGGATCACGATACCGGCACCACCTTGAATTGCTTGTTGTAGGCTATTGAGAATATTTGCAGGGGTTTTGTGTAGCAGCATGGCTAAGAACATAAACAGGGCTATGACGATATTCAATGTCAATGTGCCTGCATTAAAAATAAAGTAAAAGCCCAAGTAGCTAAGACCGATTGCTCCTCCTAACATACCAAGCCATGAGGCATTTTCTAATTTTGCAGCCGGAGTATTGTGGGTACTGATATCATTACTTTGTTCAATGAGCTTTTCTTTATCAACAATAACTGCGTCATCATCTTTGGGAAGCATTAGTTTATTTATAAGTGGTAAAACGATAAAAATACTGAGTACGATGAGTAGGTTAAATGGTGCAAAGATTGTCTCTGAAGTGGTAACAATACCTATGCTCTTTTCACTAAAGTGCCCCGGAGTTGCGATAGTCAGGGGGACTGAGCCTGATAGGCCTGCGTGCCAAACAACAAAACCAGAGTAAGCACTAGCCACTAACAGGCGATAATCAACTTTCACTTTTCGAGCGATGGCCTTTGCGAACAAAGCCCCGACTACTAAGCCAAACCCCCAATTTATCCAGCTGGCGCTCATCGCAACAAAGGTGGTGAGTATAATTGCTTGAGAGGGAGTTTTAGCTAGGCCTGCGATACGGTCTAGCGCTTTCGCTATTGGAGGGGTAACAGCAAGCATGTGACCACATAATAAAACTAACAACATTTGCATCGCAAAAGTAAGCAGCTTCCAAAAGCCATTACCCCATGCCTCAAGCACCATGACAGGCGTTGCTGGAGTAAACAATGTAGCGAGTACCATCACCAAAAAAGTGAGTAAAAGTACAATCACAAATGGATCGGGTAGATACTTGTCGACTAATTTTGTTAGCGGGGTGGTAAACTTGCCAAGCATAAGACATCCTGTTTTCATTATTATTTTATGTAAATCAAAGTGATTGAGTTACGCATCATAATATAGCTAAACTTTAAGCTAAAAGTTAGTGGTTTAGGCTAACTTATAGTGAACAGAAAACAATGAGCTTCATTGGTTTCCTTTAAAATCAAAGTGTTAGGATTGGCATGAAATCTGATATATTAAAAAGAAAGACTTTAAGTAACTAAGAGAGGTAACTATGTCTGGACAAGGTTCTGGTGGTAATGTAATTGCAGCGATTTGTAACGTCTTTTTCCCTGGCCTTGGTCAGTTGGTTCAAGGTCGTATATTGGCGGCTTTAATCTTCGCAATTGTTGTTGTAGGTGGGTATGCACTGTGGTTTTTATTGGTTCCACCTGTGATTGCAGCCGTTTTCCATTTGTGGGCTATTATTGATGCTGCTAAGTATACGCCGCCTAGGTATTAACGGTTATACCAAAAAGTATAACCACCCAGTCAGGCTGACCATACTCAGCACAGTAGACAGCACAACGGTAGCCGCAAGCGTTGCTTGTTGGCTGTCGAGCTGTCTAGCAACAAGATAGGCATTTACTCCTAAAGGAGAGGCACTCATTAAAGTCACCACCTGAACTTGCTGAGTTGCCAATCCTAAATAAGTGGCAAAGAGATAAACCAATCCTGGTAGTAGCGTCAGTTTTACTGCACTCAGCCATAGTGCACCGTGTAACTTTCCTCGCACGCCGTACTGTACCAAGCTCGCACCCAGAATAAATAGCGCCCCTGGAATGGCAGGTTTTGCCAACCAGCTAAAGCTTTCAAGTATTAAGCTTGGTAGCTTTAACCCAACAACGTTTAATATCAAACCACTCGTAATACTTATCACTATTGGGTTTAACAGCAGGGGTTTGACAATATCTACCTTATTTTTGTGTCTTGCTGCCAGTAAAAAAGTCATAAAAAACAGCATCGCACTGTGGAATGTAATAATCATAAATACCATGGCAGCGGCTTGCTCACCGAGCGCCATTAGGATAATCGGTAATCCGACTAACACGGTATTAGAGTAGGTGCCACTTAAGGCTAATGCTGCACTGTCTGCTTTTGAGCGATGTTGTGCCTTGAAAAGAAATAGGTATAGGCCTGCATAAGTCAGAGCGACTGGGAGATAAAAGGATAATAACAAGGAGCCTGTTGCGAGGCTTTTCAGATCTGCTTGAACCATACTGCTAAATAACAGCACAGGAATACATAAATTAAAGATAAAAGTACGCAAGCCATCAAGCTGATTGATGGCAATAAAGCTTATCTTTGCACTCAAAAACCCAGAAATAACGATAAAGATGAGAGGAAATAAGATCTCAACAGGCGACATGCGTTGACCAACAATCGAGTGGTTAAAAGGTAATTCTATCAATGAATGCTTAGCGGACGCCACTTAGGTATAATAAAAGAAGGTGATTTAGTTAAGAAGTAAAGATGGAATACCAGTTTATTCGTGACCCACTTTCTGGGTTTCGAGCTCGCTTAAATGACGAGCATGCGTTGATAGGTCGGTGGCTGAGCGAAGAGCTTGCACATGAGCGTATTGTCAGCCTGCTGACACAGCTTGAAAACCTGCCAAATCAAAAAGAAGAGCTTGTGTTGGCTGGAAAAGAGATCCGCGCCACGTTCACGCCGCAAGAAGCATTATTTGAAAGCCACGCTCTGTTTCATGAAAGTGATGACATAGCGCAGTACCAAGAAGACGCATTGGCTTTAGATGAGTCGGGTATGATGGCAGTGTGTGGCTATGAAGATTTTTTACCCATGCTGATAGAGTGGGCTGAATTTACCAAAGCTAAATAACCTGAGCTGCGTAAATTCGCCTTGCCTACAGGATGTAGGTACCTTAGCGAGAGCAGGACGCGGAAGCGGAGTTATCCCCAAAACTCTCTGGCTAGATAAGAAGATAGTTTAAGGTGATTAAAAAAACAGTGAGTTAGCTCATTCCTTATCCAAACCTCAGGTTAAATAAGTTCTGTGGGGCTTGTTGATCTTGCATGCTTGAGTTCAACAGCCCCTGAAGTATAGAGATAGCTTATTTGGGTGTACCATAGAGTTGCTCTGCTCTATTAAATAACACCCACGAAGTGAGTATATACTTATCATTAGAAACCGGAATATTGCCTCTATGTGTATGTGTAAAATACCCTGGCGCTATCACCATAGAGCCTTTTAGTGGGGCAATTTTACGCTGCTGATAATAAAACTCGGTCTCGCCACCTTCCTCGACATCATTAAGGTAGAACATAAATAACAGCACTCGGTGTAAGGCTTCATTATGGTCATGTTGAGGGTAGACTTCGCTGTGCCAGTAGGGGTAGCCGCCTTTATTTATTTGATAGCGCTGAGCTTGGATAGCGCCCAAACGAAACAGCTGTTGAGCAAGGACCGGGAGTTGTGGCTTGCCGACTTCTTCAAAGTTATCCGCAGTGAGATCGACAGGCTCACCAGTTTTGGGGTGATACACTTTAAGTCCAAATGCACCGATGATCATAAAGAAATGCTCTTCAAGGTATTCAAATAAGTGCTTTGCCGTAACCTGTTGAATGTGTTGTAACTGTTTGGCATAGTCAGGATAGGAATTTAAATAAAGGTCGTGACTGACTTTTTTACTCAAGTCGACACCACCAGACGTAGTCCCCTGTTTTAAATGTGGGCTTTGATCGAAGGTCTTTACGAATTCATCGCAAAAGTCTGAACTGAGTGCGTTATCGTAAACGCGAATAAAATCACTCATGTTTTTCCCTAGTTTTTATTGGAGTTATTATGCTGTCTGAAAAGCTTATGCCGCGTTTTTGCGACACAGATGTGCTTGGACATATCAACAATACCGTACTCCCTGTGTGGTTTGAAGCCGCGCGCACACCTATTTTCAAAATATTTACACCAGATTTAAATCCAAAAGAGTGGAAATTGATTGTTGCTAAAGTCGAAGTTACCTTTAAAGGAGAGCTATTTTATGGTCAGGAAGTCGAAATAAAAACGGCTGTTGAACATATCGGCAACAGCTCATTTGTGATTTTGCAGCAGGCTTGGCAGCATGGAGAGTGCTGTGCTGAAGGTAAAACCATTATGGTGCGATATGACTTTGCGGTTAAGCAATCTCAACCGCTGAGTCAGCAAGAGCGCGATGCGCTAGGCACCTTTATGGTTGCTGCGGTTTAAACTGATGACCAATTGCCGCTGAGATACAAGGCTTTACCGTATAGGTATAGCCGTATTCTGCGGCGTTATCCGGCATTATCTCTAAGATCTCATAATCATTTAATTCAACAATATTACTGCCTTCGCTATGTTCACAACGTGAGTTTCCGTCAGACTCAAAGCGAAAGATAAAGTAAGCCAGTATTTGGTTAAGCACATCGTTATAGTTTTTGCCTTGCTCATGCAAATCGGGGTTGGGATCGTTATTAATAGATACCGTTAACGACTCCGGCTCATCTGCCGTGGGCTGTGCTTCATCTTGTTGTGGAGTATCGCCACTCATGTCGGCCACTTGTGGTTGAGTTTCCGATGCTCCTTCGTTTTCTTCTGCGGAGTCTGCTGAGCGCGATTCTTTCGCGTTGGCTTGGAAAGAAATTCCGTCCTTATCTACTTTGAAATCAGAAGAAAACTCAGTAAATGCGGTTGAAGCACCTGATTTAGCGATGCCAAGCACCAAGAACGCCAATAAAACAAAACACATGATCAACCTGATGATCGCTGTTGTTGCCGGATAACGATAGTGATTCTGATGCCAAAAAGGCTTTATACGTAATGGTTTAAGCAGGAAAAGTACAACGACATAGCAGGTCATAAAGAGTTGCGCGAGAATTAATAAGAAGGTACTGGTAATAAAAAACCAAGTAGGTAACGACAGCAACACACTCAAATTATGTGTGTAAGGGAAGTTATCTGTGCTGACGCCAGTTAAATCATTGATACGGCCATCAGCTTGCACTAACACAAAGTTAGCGATAAAGGCGTAAAATAACAGTATTAGTGCTTTACCTGGCACACTTTCCCAAAAGGTCATGATCCTTGGCCAGAATTCATAACATAGCGCGGTTACTGTGGTTATTAAGATCAAAAAAGCGGTGAAGTTATTATCTTCAGTTTCACTCAAGCTGAACATAAAAATGATAAAACTGACCAAATAATAGCGTTGAGCCAGCGTTAGGCTTTGCCAAAATTGGCCGATGGAAAAGCGCAATCTTGCTAGGTATGCGGTTAAGTTTTTTGGCGCGAGAAGTTGGTGCATAATAAATGAATTTGTAATTATTATGCACCAATAATAGAGACTTTTAGAAATTAAGACAATAAGGGCTTAAGGTACTTACCCGTATGCGAAGCCGCAAAGTCAGCCACCGTTTCAGGTGTACCTGAGACGAGTATTTGACCACCTCCTGCTCCTCCCTCTGGACCTAAGTCCACAATCCAGTCCGCGGTTTTGATGACGTCTAGATTATGCTCGATAACCAGCACCGTATTACCATGATCGCGCAGACGATGTAATACTGCGAGTAGCTGCTGAATATCATGGAAGTGCAGACCTGTGGTTGGCTCATCGAGAATGTAAAGTGTTTTACCGGTATCTCGTTTTGATAGTTCACGAGCGAGCTTAACACGCTGCGCTTCACCACCGGACAAAGTCGTGGCGGCTTGCCCTAAGCGAATGTAGGAGAGGCCAACGTCCATTAAAGTTTGTAGTTTGCGATTGATCGCGGGAATTTTATCAAAAAATTCTCGAGCGTCTTCAACGGTCATTTCCAACACTTCGTGGATATTTTTACCTTTATACAGCACTTCCAGTGTTTCACGGTTATAGCGCTTACCAGTACAGACATCGCAAGGAACATAGACATCCGGCAGGAAGTGCATTTCTACCTTGATCACCCCATCGCCTTGACAGGCCTCACAGCGACCGCCTTTAACGTTAAAACTAAAGCGGCCAACCTTATAACCGCGTGAACGCGACTCTTGCGTCCCCGCAAATAGTTCACGGATAGCAGTAAAGATCCCGGTATAAGTTGCAGGGTTTGAACGTGGTGTGCGACCGATAGGACTCTGATCAATATCGATAACTTTATCGAAGTGATCTAGCCCATGAACTGATTCATATGGTGCAGCTTCTTGCGTTGTTGCACCGTTTAATTCCTGATGGGCAAGCTTGAATAGGGTGTCATTAATGAGAGTAGATTTACCCGAACCAGATACCCCAGTTACGCAGGTCATGAGCCCAACAGGCACTTTTAAGTCGACACTTTTTAGGTTGTTGCCCGTTGCGCCTTTAAGCTCAAGCCATTTGTCATCACATTGATGGCGTTGCGCTGGAACTTCAATACATTTCTCGCCACTGAGATATTGACCCGTTAATGAGTCTTTACTTTGCATTATCTCATCGCGAGTTCCCTCAGCGACGACATAGCCGCCGTGTACGCCGGCGCCTGGACCGATATCGATGATGTGATCGGCTGCACGAATGGCATCTTCGTCGTGCTCTACCACAATCACGGTGTTGCCAAGATCTCTTAAGTGCGTGAGTGTTTTAAGTAACCGGTCATTATCACGCTGATGTAGACCAATTGAAGGCTCATCCAGTACGTACATTACCCCCACGAGACCGGCGCCAATTTGGCTTGCAAGACGGATCCGCTGAGCTTCACCGCCAGATAAAGTATCAGCGCTACGCTCCAAAGAGAGATAGTTTAGGCCAACATTGATCAAGAAAGATAAACGGTCACGGATCTCTTTGAGTATTTTGTCCGCAATTTGTGCTTTTTGACCTGTGAGTGCTAAGTCGATAAAAAATTGACTGGCTTCGCCGATACTCATCGTTGTTACAGTTGGCAGATTGGTCGAGCCGATAAATACATGGCGCGCTTCTTCGCGCAGGCGTGAGCCATGGCAACTTGGACACGCTTGGCTGGTTTGATATTTGGCGAGCTCTTCTCTTACTGAACTGGACTCCGTTTCCCGATAACGGCGATTCATGTTGTTTAACACGCCTTCAAACTCGTGATTGCGGGTGATAAGATCGCCTCTGTCATTACGATACTTAAACGCGATTTTAGTTTTGCCTGAGCCTTCTAAAACCACTTTTTGAAATTTACTCGGCAGATCCTGAAATGGCGTTTCTAAATCAAATCCATATTGCTCGGCAACCGAGCTTAACATCTGAAAATAGTAAAAACTGCGTTTATCCCACCCTTTGATTGCACCGCCAGACAAGCTTAGTTCTGGGTTTTGCACTACACGTTTGGGATCAAAGTACTGCTTTACCCCCAAACCATCACAGCTTTGGCAGGCACCTGCGGGGTTATTGAAAGAAAACAGTCGTGGTTCAAGTTCGCTCATGGCATAGCCACAAGTTGGACAGGCAAAGTTGGCCGAGAAGATCAGTTCGTCTGCGTCGCTATCATCCATATAGGCGATTTGCGCAATGCCATCAGCCAAATCAAGCGCGGTTTCAAAAGATTCGGCTAACCGCTGCTCAAGCCCTGCTTTGACTTTGAAACGATCCACCACGACTTCTATGGTATGTTTTTTCTGTAACTCTAGCGTTGGTGGATCTGAGAGATCGCATACCTCGCCATCAATACGCGCACGAATAAAACCTTGGCTTGCAAGCTCTTCTAACAGTTTTACGTGCTCACCTTTACGGTTTTTCACCACCGGTGCAAGTAGCATAAGTTTGCTACCCTCTGGTAGCGCCAATACAGTATCAACCATTTGGCTGATAGTTTGTGCGGCTAACGGTAAATCATGCGTAGGGCATCTCGGTTCACCCACTCGTGCAAAGAGTAATCTTAAATAGTCGTATATTTCGGTAATGGTTCCCACGGTTGAGCGTGGGTTGTGAGAAGTCGACTTCTGCTCAATGGAAATCGCGGGAGACAAGCCCTCAATGTGATCCACATCTGGTTTTTCCATCAGCGATAAAAACTGCCTCGCGTACGCAGACAAAGACTCAACATAACGACGCTGGCCTTCTGCGTATAAGGTGTCAAATGCTAAAGACGACTTCCCTGAGCCAGAAAGACCCGTGATCACTATCAACTTGTCTCTTGGAATAGTGAGTGAAATGTCTTTTAAATTGTGGGTGCGGGCACCCCTAACTTCTATTTTATCCATACGACCCTTGTGTTTTTTCGTGCGCTGTACTGAGTACGCGATACTAATCCACTAAATTGAAACCTGGATCAGTCAAAGCATGATGTGAAGTGAACAGATTACCGCATCCCGAATACAAAATTAAGTTATCTCTGCTAAACGAACTAAACTTATTAAACCGATCAACTTGGGATATTGATTTTGTATCGACTTTTATTGCTTTTGGCGCTGCTTTGCCAAAATGTCTTCGCCTGTGAGCTGGTGGTGCGGTTTGAGAATTATGCGGCGCAGTCTAAATTAAATGACGACCTTGTCTGGCACGGTATGGACGTTGATTTCGCTAAAGCCTTGTTAGATGAAGCGGGGTGTAGCTATCGTTTCGTAAGTATTCCTTGGGGTCGGGCGCTGAAGCTTTTAGAGGAGGGCGATATCGATCTTATTTTGAGCGTCACAAAAACACCGGTACGTGAACAGTTTGCGCATTTTATTGGTCCTCAACGAATGGAAACCATTGTTTTTGCAATGAACTCAGGCGAGCCTCATCAGCTTGACTCACTTGAGTCGTTATTCCATCTGTCAAAGCCCATCGCTATTCAGCGTAATGCTTATTACGGTGAGGCGTTTACAGCTCGCCTTGCGCGTCGTACCGACAGTGAAACACAATTTATTTATGTACCCGACAATCAGGTAAAATTGAATTTGCTCAAAAAAGGACGGATCGCAGGGTTTTTAGAAGAAAAATTCAACATCCTGTATCAAAGTAAAAATAACCCTGATTTTGAAAAGTTTGCAATTAGCCCGTTGGTTATTAACGAAAACCCAGTATATTTTGCCTTTAGCAAGGCACGCACCTCGAGCGAGCGTTTGCAGCGTTTGAGTCAAGCATTTGAACGGGTTAAACGTAGCGGAAAATTAGCTCAGATCACGGCCAAGTACGGCGTCAACTAGCGCTTTTTTCTCTCGAAGTAAGCTGCTCAAATTCATGATGGTAACAATCGCATTGCAAAGATCCGTTCGCGCTAGTGTAAGTTAAGAAAAGAGTTTGTTAAACTTGCGCGTGATTTTCGATAGTGATGAATACCGCCTTATGTCTAATGACTCTTTAAACCCAACTGAAAAGCGCGCCGCGATTTCTCTTGCTGGCGTTTTCGCTTTCCGCATGCTTGGTTTGTTCATGCTGATGCCAGTGTTAGCTGTTTACGGCCAGTCTTTACAGGATGTCTCGCCACTGTGGATTGGTTTGGCTATTGGTGCTTATGGTTTGACTCAAGCTGTACTGCAGATACCTATGGGTTGGTTGTCTGATAAGTTCGGCCGCAAGCCAATCATCATTGGTGGGTTGTTGGTATTTGCATTAGGATCCGTTATCGCGGCATTAGCGGATTCAATCTATTGGGTGACATTTGGTAGAGCCCTACAGGGCATGGGCGCGATTGCAAGTGCGTTACTTGCGCTTGCTGCGGATTTGAGCCGTGACGAGCAGCGTCCCAAGGTTATGGCGGTCATTGGCATGTGCATTGGTATGAGCTTTGCTGTAGCCATGTTATTAGGACCAATGATTGCAGCGTCTTTTGGTATCGCAGGGATCTTCTGGCTGACGGCGGTATTGGCAATTGTAGGGATCGCTATCATTACCTTTATGGTGCCAAATGCGGTAAATAAAGCCCCAAAAGGTGACACAATTGCAAGCTTTGCAGATATTCGTCGCTTGGTGCAAAACCCACAGTTACTGAGGCTTGATCTTGGGGTGTTGCTATTGCATTTGACGCTGACTACAATTTTTGTAGCCTTGCCTGGCCAGTTGATCCGTGATGGCCTTGCAGCAGATAGGCATTGGCAACTCTATATTCCGGTATTTTTACTCGCCTTCATTTTGATGGCACCGATGATGATAGTGGCGATCCGCAAACAAAAAGAAAAGCAGACATTCTTGCTGTCTATTGCAATGTTAGTGGTAAGCTCGGTTACTTTGTATTGCTTTGTGGATTCACTTTGGGTGATCGCAGGTGCAATGCTGGTCTATTTTATTGCCTTTAATTTTCTCGAAGCAACTATGCCTGCGTTGGTTTCTCGCATAGCTCCAGCAAACCAAAAGGGATCGGCGATGGGAGTCTTTTCATCTGGCCAGTTTCTTGGCGCATTTATAGGTGGTGCTTTGGGTGGTATCTTGGCACAAAATTTTGCGGTCGATACGATATTTGCCGCAACGGCCATTATTGGGGTAATATGGTTTGTTATCGCATGGGGCATGCAAGTGCCACCTAAGAGCAAAGCGATCAGCTTAGTTTCTGCTGTAGAAAATGAGCAACAAGCGACGGAATTGGCAGACCAATTGGTTTCATTACCTGGGGTACTTGAGGCCACGGTAGTGAGAGATGAGAATCGTAGCTACCTAAAAGTAGATGATAAAATTTTTGATTTGAAGCAAGCCAAGCAAGTGCTGGGCTTGTCATAGTGTGAGGAGACAATGCCATGGCACGTGGTGTTAATAAAGTAATTTTGGTAGGTAATCTGGGCCAAGATCCTGAAGTTCGCTATATGCCAAACGGTAACGGCGTGGCTAACATCAGCATTGCAACTACGGATAGCTGGAAAGATAAAAACACCGGTCAATTGCAAGAGCGTACAGAATGGCACCGTGTGGTGTTGTTTGGCAAACTTGCGGAAGTTGCGGGTGAGTATTTAAGAAAAGGCTCGCAGGTGTACATTGAAGGTCGTCTACAGACTCGTAAGTGGACAGATCAAAGCGGCCAAGAAAAGTACACAACGGAAATCGTGGTGGACATGGGTGGCCAAATGCAAATGCTAGGTGGCCGTGGCGAGCAGCAGGGTCAAGGTGGCGGCCAGTACCAAGGTGGTCAACAGCAGCAAAATAATTATGGCCAGCAAAGCTATAATCAAGCGCCTCAGCAGCAATATTCGCAGCCACAGCAAAGCCAGTCAAACCAGCAGCAAGGTGGATTCGCACCACAGCAATCGCAACAGAATTCTCAGCAGTCTTCTGGATTTGGTGGCCAGTCTCAAGGTGGTTTTGCACCACAACAGAACCAAAACAATGGTCAATCAGGTGGTAGCTCAAATCCTATGGAGCCACCAATTGACTTTGATGATGATATTCCGTTCTAATTCAAGACAAAATATTAAATGTTGAAAAATAATCTTAAAAGCCGCTATTAAGCGGCTTTTTTGTGCGACTTTTTGATAGGGCAAGTGAAAGCGGTAAAAGGTTTGCTATAGCTCGGGGGTAACTAAGATTCCTTCTATACCTTCTTTTTCTAGCCTTAAGGGAGTGCTTTCTTGCCGTCTAAACTCAACTTGCACTTCGATTTTATCGATTTCGCTGTAAGGTTTAGTGTAGCGCCAAGTTTTTATTGCGTTGAGCACTTCTTTGTCAAAAGCACCACTAGGTTGAGATAAATTGATCTGAACATTTTCTGTTTGGCCATTTTTATTTATTGAAAAGGATGCAATTGCAAATCCTTCTATATTGCTAGCTGCCGCCTCTTGAGGATAAATAGGGATTACTCGCATAATTGGTTTTATCAAGCTATTCCCAATGTTTTCTATTGTATTTACAGAGCTTTTCATTAAAAAGTAAAGAAGTAGTACAAGAAATATCGAAGGTAATAAATAATACTTGTTTAGCTTTGAACTAGAAGTTATTTGGTTAAAACGAAAGCTATAAATTTCTCGATCAGAAAATGCTGAAATTATTCTAGAATTTTTATTTTCTTTAGTTTGTGAGTACAATAGAGCTTCTAAATAACTGAGCTTTTGTTTTTTAGTCGCGTTGGTCAATACTTGTTCATCACAAGATACCTCTTGACATAAGTAAAAGTATTTTCGTGCATACCAGACAATCGGGTTAAACCAAAACGTTGAGTGAATCAGCATTGCTAGTAAATTCCAATACAAATCTCCCCGTTTTATATGCTGTAATTCATGTTCTATAATCATCAGTTGTTGTTGCTTACTATAATCAGTGTGAAAGGTTTTAGGTATAACGATGAACTTCGAGAAAAAACCTGCGCTAATTGGAGTGCTTAGGCGACTTGAGTAATATGCATTAACATTTACAGGTAGTAGTTTTTTCAATGAAAAGCATTCATTTATATCAAGGTGTTTTAAAAATAGAAAATGACTAGTAAGGTAATTTGATATTGAAAAGAAAAAGCCAATTGACCATATTGACAATAACGGTATTGAAATTTGTTGAATAACTTGATTATAATTAGTGAGTTGCTCTTGATAGTTGAGTAATTCTTGGTTGCCAATTGTTGTTTCATGCAACTGAGTGAAGTCAATATAACTAAGCAGCAAGCTCAAAGGAATAATTAGCCAAAACAAGTAAACAACACTCGCGTTAAGTTTCTTGAAGCCCATTTTCTGAAAAAAAATCAATATCAGTAGCAGCGGGGTTATTACAAATGTTTGTTCAATGAGCCAGCTAATCATTGTTGTTTTCCCAATCTGAAATTATTTTTTTCAATTCATCTACATCGTTTTGTGAAAGCTTTTCTGATTTAGCAAAGCTTGCAACTAAAGGTGATACTTTTCCGCCAAATAGTCTTTTTAAAAAATTATCACTTTCTTTGATGATATACTCATCTTTGACTATGAGAGGGGAGTACAAGTAATGACGACTGCACTTTTCAAATTTAATCGCTTCCTTTTTCACCAGCCTTCCAAGTAAAGTTTTGACGGTTTTCTCGTGCCAAGAACCTTGCTGGTTAAGCCTCTCTATAACAGCTTTTGCTGTACACGGGTAGTTAGCCCATATCGCGTTTAATATTTCGAACTCGGCTTTACTTACTTCCATCAATTTATCACCTATAGAATTACGCATGTAATTGTTCTGGGTGAAAATTACACATGTCACCAGCTATTGCAAGCAATAAGGTCAATGTTTAACTATAAAATAATTGGATAGCGAAGTGCTTTGTCAGAATTTGATCCAAATAAGGCTTAACTGCGTCACTTTCCTGCTCGGAACGGTCACTAATAATTTCATAGTCAATAGTCTTAGTGCACATACCGGGCTTAATTATTGTCAACTGAACATTTGACAATCTTGATTACGCGTGTAATCTTTGTTTTAATTACATGTGTAATCGTATTTTGCTGCCAAACACAGAATGAGAATTAAATTTAAATGGTAGCTGTTTTTAAATTACTTTTTATTGTTAAGGAATAAATATGAAGGCATGGTTAAATTATACTATGAATGGAATCGCCAGATCTGGTCATATTATCTCTGCTGGGATTTTACTAATATTCAATTTAACGGCTTTTCAAAGCTTCGCGGACAATTCTAAATCCACTGGTACAGCAGAGGTATCAGTAATTAAAAGGGCTTTACCTAGTTACCCAAAATATGCTGTAAAAAATGGTATAGAGGGCACAGTTTTAATAAACTTCAGCATTGAAAAAGATGGGAACGTGTCTGATATTCAGGTAGCTGCATCTGATCAGGACGGGCTTTTTGATGCTACTGCAATTTTGGGTGTTCAGAAATGGGTCTACACAAAACCTTTACAGAAAGTCCGTAATAATTATGTGGCTATCGAATTTGCACTTACAGATAAACCAGCAACATCACAATTTAGTAACGTTGAAAAAATCCAAGTTAGAGGGGAGTGATACTGTTTTAGCTGAGCAACGATGAAACGAGTTGTAGATGGCGGTAGAGTAAGAATATAAGTAAAGATAGAAGATAGCGTAACCAGAGTGAGAGCATACCTTGTTAACTACCATTAACCAAAGATAAGCTCTGCCCTGGGCGCTTTAAGGTGCTGACACTGAAATGTGTGATGGCAGATAACTATGCTGGCCTTGCAGTTCTTGTTAGCACTGAAAAAGCATTTGAAGGCATAGGTAAGGTAGGAGCTTAACTGCTCAGTTGAGTTTCAAAGCGATATATTAGGCACTTTAGAGTGTGTTAAATATGCGCCTTTTGAGCAAGATAAATCGAAAAACGAATTTTCACGCTGTCAGAAAAGTTCTACTCAGTGATAAAGTGATTCACGGACTGGGGGGATGGTTATAAAAAGTATTCAAATTTAAAACACACCGCTCAATTGGTTGATTGGGGAATAGAAACTCCTATTTCAGTGTCAGTTGTTTAGGTTTGCCGGTCAGAATGCGATCAATTTTCTTACACAGAACAAATATAGGTTGTTTTCATTGGGAATTCGATTTCATAAGGTGTACGCTATTGCCTAAAAGAATCTCGCTAAAGTCACTATTGATAAAGGGTTTTCGTACTGTACGACTCCTGAATTTATTTAATTATTTTTAGATGGTCGCTCTGAATAAGGGTTTAATAATCAATCTTTTTGCCATATGCTGAGGTTGTTGCTTTTAGTACTCCATTTGGTTTGCCTCATTGGTATAAAAGCTAATCGGCAAGTCTATGGATCGAAAAATCTTAATCATTTCTAGTTTATGCTCAGGCGCTTAACTTTTCTATGTCAATAAAAGCCTTACCCAGCTTGAGTTTTGCACTATTTTGAACAACACTTCAGTTATCTTTCCACCCAATAAAAACATTATGCCAATTCAGCTGTTAGATGGATTTAGTCGTCAGTATCAAAAAAAGCTAGTCGCGGTAAGTTTGGCGGTGTTGTTGTGTCTAAATTTCCTTCTTAATCATTTACTGCACCTTCAGGTTCACACGCAAGGCGAAGAAGCCGCGGCTGAAATTTCGCAGCTATCAGCTGAAGCTTTTGCTGCGGGAGTAAGTGAAATAGCTACGAAGTATGGTTTTTCATTGTTACCTGTTGCGAATGCAGAAGAGCACCAATTTGTTGCCAATGACCAAACTGTTACCTTGTACCATGAATCTATATGGATAAGTCATGGATATATATTGATATTTTTCAATTTGTTGTCAATTGGGCTGGTGTTATTCGTACACCGGTGGTGGTTTTTATACGGTAAGGCTGAGTCTACCTCACATGCGCAAAAGCCTGTGGCTTTACCAGCCCCCGCTCCTGAAGGGCAGTATGCATTATTTGCGTTAATCCATTGGCAGTGCAGTACGCCTAAAGAAGTTGATCTGCAGTTACATTTTCAGCTTGCGCTGGTTAAAGGCGTTGGAGAGTTTGGGACGGTGGCAGTTAAATATCTAGCTTCTGGGGCATTAGCCGTGACAGTAAAGCAGATAGGGGCGACTAAAGGTATGGATTTGGCAAAGCAAATGCACGAAATCGTTTTTCGAGTATTGCTAGAGTTTCGGGGGGATTTATCTCGCAGCAAAGTGAAACTTGGCGCTTGTTTTTATCAGGAAAATAAACAACAGACACAGGTTTATCAGAGCGCAAAATCAGCGCTTTCGATCGCGCAAAATCAAGTGTGGCAACATACTCATCTAGTTCATCTCACAGAGTTATTGGCAAAACGCCTTAACGAAGATGGTGAGGCTTTGCTGAGTTATCTGAAAGCCGGACAGTTTTCCTTATTCTTCCAGCCGTTGTTCGACTTTTTAGCCGAAGACGTAATTGTAAGCGAAGCGCTACTAAGAGTGACTCACAAAGAAATGGGGCGAATTTCGGCCAAGCAGGTGATGCAACACCTTTATACCCCAGAGCAATTTCAGTTTCTGGATAGAGCGATAGTGAAGCAGGTGTTGTCTGTTTATGAGCAGGAAAGGAGTTTTGGTAAGGTAAGTATTAACTTACATATCTCGAGTTGGGTGGATAGCCAGTTTATTGATTGGCTAGAGGGGCAGCTCATTGCGTCTCATAGTGGTGCGGCAATAGGCTTTGAACTTAGCATAGAAGAGGTCTATCAACATGGAGAGCGTTTGCTAGCAGCTTTTGATAGGTTGAACCGACTTGGATGCGATATTTATTTGGATAACGTTACGCAGGCTCTGACGCTAGGACGCTCACCGCTTGCCGAGTTGGTAAAAGCTGTCAAGCTTAGCTATGAGCTGGTACACGGCATTGAAAAGTCTGCGTATCGTAAACGCACAGTAAAGCAAATAGTCGCTCAAGCAAGAAGCTTGGGTATCCCAGTATATGCAGTGGGGATTGAAACCATTGCTGAACTGAGTTGCATCAAGGGGCTTGGAGTGAAAGGGGCCCAAGGTCATTATTTCTCCGCACCGTTACAACAGCTCGCTGATATTCACTAAAACGCTAACCGCATGAGCTGATCAGGTCTACTTTTTATTTGCCAGATATCTCAAACCATCTAATCCTTGTAAGCCGCCGGTATGGATTGCGGTGATCACACTGCCTCTTTTGAAGTATCCTTGTTGAGCCAAAGTGAAAATGGCGTAAAACAGTTTACCAGTGTAAATAGGCTCAAGAGGCAAACGATATTTTACCTTCATTTCATGACAAAATCTCTGCAATTCAGGTGTAGCCTTGGCGTAACCTCCGTGGTGAAAATCATGGAGTAGCTGCCATGGCGCGCAGCGCTGAGCTGTGATTAATTCATGTATTTCCTGTGCTAGGTATTCAGCACCTTTTAGTACCGTAACACCTAAAACCTGCGTGTGGTTAGGTAATCCCGAGATTAGTCCTGCCACTGTGCCGCCACTACCTACAACCGTCATGACATAATCACTTTGAGGTAAGGAATGCGCTAACTCTTCAACGCCTTGCAGTGCAAGTGCATTAGTGCCGCCTTCTGGTATGAGATAAGCATTATCAAACTTGGCTTGCAGAGTTTGAATGTATTCAGGTTGATTTCTTTGCCGATATTCGACTCGACTCACGGGATGAAGTGTTAGCCCGCAAGCGCTTGCCATTTTTAGTGTTGGGTTGTGCCGGTCAATCTCTGGGCCTCTAACAATTAAGTGACCTTTGATTGCGAAAAGTTTGCACGCCATGCTAGTAGCATATAAGTGATTGGAAAACGCCCCGCCAAAAGTGACTAACTCTTCAAGGCCAGCTTGCTTTAGGTGGAGTATGTTGTATTTTAGCTTACGCCATTTGTTTCCTTGGATCACAGGATGGAGCAAATCATCACGTTTAACCTGCAACGTTAAACCGTATTTATCCAATGTCGGGTGGTGAATAGTTTGGATTGGTGACTCGGCGATATTGGTGATGGTTTGCATGATGAAATCAGTCTGATATTTTGCACACTATAATAAATAACCCGAGCGTTTCACTCCAGAGGTTGTGATACATCCTTGATTACCTATCTGCTATTTTGGACTCGAATTAGTAACACATCGCGATGTTAGAGAAAAATAGACAAAATCTCAGCTAAAAACTGGCAAGACGCTGGTTAATAGTTGTAAACTCAGATATTAATTGTGCAAAGCTTGTGTTTTACTTTGTAAGTACATAGCATAGAGCCCTAACTATAAGAAATAACAAGACCAAACAATTGCCGCTGTTGGGAATGGAACATATGCGAATTGCTCCTTTAACTTTTATTGTCTCGGCCTCGATCCTGGCCATGGGTACTGTTGCTCAAAGCGCTATGGCGCAAGATACTGCGACGGTCACTGCCATCGAGTCTGAATTGTCTAATAAGCAAAGCGAATTAGACAGATACTCGGTCGTTTTAGAAAAACACCTAGCTGAGGAAACGCGTCTGCAGTCTCAACTTGAGTTATTGAGAAAACGTTCAGGTGAGTTAGACAAAGAAAAAAATCAGGCCTTAGATGCAATGAATGAGTTGTATCGTCGGCTAATTGATGATCCTTCCATTGATATTTCCTCTGCGCAAACGCGTTATCAGCAAGCAGTGGCAGATCACAAGCAGAATAAAGAAGACATTGCGATGCAGATTGCGGCGATTGCATCACAGCGTAAAGATATTGAGCAAGTCCGTGTAACTAAGCACACCTTAGTAAATACGCTTGAAAACTTAAAAGATCAGCTTGGCACAGCGCGAGTAGAGCGACTACGTAATGAGTTTACTCGTGAAGGTACGCTAGAGGTAGACCACACGATTAACTGTAAGCGCACAGAAACCTTGGCGGCTTGTGAACAGCGTGGTCAGCAAATGGGGCTTCAAAAAGCAACTAAGCGCTTTATTGATCAGATTTTTGCAAACCTAACCGAGAGCCGTGTTGTCGAGCCAAAACGCAATATGGCTGGCGCGCAGGTTCAAGTGGTGAGCAGCCATGTTGTAAATAGTGGATTTAGTGGACAAGGCAACTACAACGTTAATCTCAGCGTAACGATGCGTGGTGATGTAAATAGCAGCCGCTTATGTAACCTGCTGAGCTTAGACAATCGTTATTGTGCTGAGTATGGCACTCCGCTTGCCGTAAATTATCAGTCGAACTACTCGACAGTCTACAGTGATAATCAACTGACTTTTTCGGACGAGCAAAGTGATCCGGTTGAAGTTGCGACTATTACAAAGCAGCCAGTCGTGGAGACCCCTCTTGTAAAAAAGTCACAAACGGCTGATAAAACAGTCGAGTTAACTTTAAGATCAAATGTTTACGACGACGAAGTATTTATTAATGGAGTCAGCTACGGCGCGACAAAAACGACAGTAGCAATTCCTGCCGGATTTTATGATGTTGAGATCCGTAAATTAGGTTATGAACCTTATAAAGCACGCATTAACCTACGAGCTGCACAAACCATTAATGCGAAATTGGTGAAGAAACGCCAATCGGTAACGTCTGTTGTAACGAAAAAGCCTGAGCCTGAAGCGCAACAAGTACAAGTGGTCGCAGTAGCAACCAGCGAAAATGAGCTAGCTATTATCCCCGCGGGCACTTTTAAAATGGGCGACCTGACGGGTAATGGTTTACCAAATGAGCGTCCCATTGTTGAAAAAGTGTTGAGTCATTCATATGCCATGCAGAGCACAGAGGTTACAGTGGCGGCTTTTCGCCGTTTTGCACAGAGCACTGGATATAAAACCTTAGCTGAACAAGGTAAAGGCTGCGCATACTATAAAAATGGCGAACCGGTTTGGGAGCTTGAATATAATTGGGAAAACCCAGGTTACGAGCAATCAGATAATTTTCCCGTTGTGTGTGTTGCCTATGACGATGCCAAAGCGTATGCCAACTGGTTATCTGGCGAAAAAGGACAACAATTTAGATTACCTAATGAAGTTGAATGGGAATATGCGGCGCGTGCAGGCACTGCATCTGAGTACCCATGGGGT
This sequence comes from Pseudoalteromonas sp. OF7H-1, assembly GCF_022347825.1. NCBI lineage: Bacteria > Pseudomonadati > Pseudomonadota > Gammaproteobacteria > Alteromonadales > Pseudoalteromonadaceae > Pseudoalteromonas > Pseudoalteromonas sp. OF7H-1. Next base: position 29,437 of record NZ_JAKRFX010000018.1, read on the forward strand.
AATGAAATCGGAAGAAACCTAGCTAATTGTGGTTGGTGTGGCAGTGAGTGGTCTAATAAAAGTCCTTCACCAGTTGCCCAATTTTCACCGAATAGCTATGGCTTATATGATACTGTAGGAAACGTCTGGGAATGGACGCAAAAGCGTGCTTCACAGAGCGATGTTACAGTGCGTGGCGGTGCATGGAACTTCGCGCCGAGTTTGGCTCGAGTGTCAACTCGCTTAGCGTTAGCGCCAGATTTTAGAGCGAATTATATAGGTTTTCGACTTGTTCGAGAGCGATAAGTAGTAAATTAAGAGCAGCAGGTGATGCTGCTTTGTTTGACAGAATTCTGAAAGGTCACCCAGCCTCATGTTTAAAAAATTACGCGGATTATTTTCTAACGATCTCTCTATCGATTTAGGGACGGCAAACACACTTATTTATGTAAAAGAAGAAGGCATCGTACTGAATGAGCCATCGGTGGTGGCGATTCGTCAGGAGCGAGCAGGTGGCCCAAAAAGCGTTGCATCAGTGGGTACTGCGGCTAAGCAAATGCTAGGTCGAACGCCGGGTAACATCAAAGCTATTCGCCCGATGAAAGATGGGGTGATTGCAGACTTCTATGTAACAGAAAAAATGTTACAGCACTTTATTAAACAGGTGCACAATAATAACTTTATGCGTCCGAGCCCTCGTGTACTTATTTGCGTACCTTGTGGCGCAACGCAAGTTGAAAAGCGTGCTATCCGTGAATCCGCAATGGGTGCCGGTGCGCGTGAAGTGTACTTAATTGAAGAGCCAATGGCTGCTGCAATTGGTGCTGGTCTACCAGTATCTGAAGCAACGGGTTCAATGGTTGTTGATATCGGTGGTGGTACGACCGAAGTGGCGATTATCTCACTAAATGGTGTTGTTTATTCGTCTTCAGTACGTATCGGTGGTGATAAGTTTGATGAAGCGATTATTAACTATGTACGTCGCAATTTCGGAAGCCTAATTGGTGAAGCGACGGCTGAGCATATCAAACATGAAATTGGCTCTGCTTTTAAGAGCGAAACGCCGATTGAGATTGAGGTTCGCGGCCGTAACTTAGCTGAAGGGGTACCACGCTCTTTCACACTCAATTCGCATGAAATCCTAGAAGCGTTACAAGAACCTTTGATGGGGATTGTAAGTGCAGTAATGGTTGCGCTAGAGCAGTCGCCACCAGAGCTTGCCTCTGATATTTCTGCCCACGGCATGGTATTAACAGGTGGTGGCGCATTACTCAAAGACTTAGATCGTTTGTTGATGGAAGAAACTGGTATTCCAGTGGTGGTTGCCGATGATCCATTAACTTGTGTGGCAAGAGGTGGTGGTAAAGCGTTAGAGATGATAGACATGCACGGTGGTGACGTATTTAGTTACGACTGATGAATTTATTATTTGGCCGAACCGTACCTTTACAACTGCGACTTACTGTCGCAGTTGTGCTTAGTATTATTCTGATCATTGGTGACCGTTATACGGTTGGTGGGACTATGGTGCGAACCAGCTTAAACACTTTGGTTAGTCCGCTACTGTACGTCGCTAACATTCCCTATGAAGCGTTCAACTTGGGCCTGAAAAGTCTCAATACCAGAGAAAAGCTGCAACAAGAAAACCAAGCACTCAGAGAAAAACAATTAATACAGAGTGAGCAATTACAGCAACTTCAGTTTTTGCAAAAAGAAAATCAAGAATTGCGCGCCTTATTAGGTGCTTCGGCTAGGGAAACCAATCAACGTTTAATATCTCAAGTGTTGTCTGTTCATTCCAACCCTTATAGTCACCAGGTGGTGATTAATCGCGGTACTATTGATGGGATCAGCGAAGGGCAGGCTGTTATTGACGAAATGGGCATTGTTGGGCAGCTCACTCAAGTCGGTACAACGACCTCAAGAGTGCTGCTTATGACAGATACCACCCATGCGACACCGGTCAGAATATTGCGTAATGACGTTCGCACTGTGGTAGAGGGGACGGGTAAAATCAATAATGTTCGCCTTGCTCATGTACCGCATAGCATGGATATTCGCATTGGTGATGTGTTGGTCACTTCCGGGCTTGGTGGTACTTTCCCTGAAGGCTATCCAGTGGCTGTAGTTACTGAGATTGACAGAGACGAAGGCCTACCATTTGCACAAGTACAGGCAGAGCCGATTGCACAACTAGATCGCATTCGCTTACTCGTGGTGTTAGGTAAACGTAGCCAAGAGGCAATTAATCATGAGTAAACATAGCAACTTATTGATTGCATTGAGTGTCTTTGTTGCGTTAATCATGGCACTTATGCCATTGCCTTTTTCACTAGAACCATTTCGTCCTGACTGGGTATTATTGGTGCTGATGTACTGGTCTTTGGCCGTTCCTCACCGTGTGAATATTGGTTGGGCTTGGATGACTGGCCTGATTATAGATTTAGCGATGGGCGCGCCACTCGGGGTGAACTCGTTGACCTATTCCATTTGTATTTATATTACCGCCAGCAACTTTCAGAAAATTCGTAATTTCTCCATCTGGCAGCAAGCAGTGCTGATCGGGCTATTTCTCGCGCTCTATCATTTGTTACAATTTTGGCTTAATCATTTCTTGCTTGATATCTACTTTAACCCGCATTATCTCTGGCCTGCAGTTACGGGTATGGTGTGCTGGCTGTGGATATTCCCACTGCTGAGAAAATATCGTAGACAGTTTAGGATCAGATAATGTCTATTTCTTTATATTTAGCTTCGGCTTCTCCGCGTCGCAAAGCGCTGCTTTCTCAGCTTGGCTATTCGTTCGAGCAATTTAGTGTTGATGCTGATGAAAGTCCGCTAGACGGTGAAACCGCACTACAGCTTGTGGAACGTTTAGCGTGTTTAAAAGCGCAATCAGGTGTGGCGCTAGGGTATACCGACAGGCCGGTTCTTGGCAGTGACACTGTGGTTGTCATTGACGGAGAAGCGCTTGGTAAGCCTCGTGATAAAACGGATTTCAAAGCGATGATGCAGCGTCTTTCTGGTCATACGCATCAGGTGATGACGGCGATTGCACTTGCAGATACAAGCAAAGTACTGAGCGATGTGATTGTGACCAATGTGACTTTTAAAACGCTCAGTGAAACTGAAATTGATGCCTACTGGGACACCAACGAGCCGCAAGATAAAGCGGGTGGTTACGGGATCCAAGGGGTAGGTGGACGCTTTGTAACTGAGATCCAAGGTAGCTATTTTGCAGTTGTCGGCTTACCTTTATATGAGACAGACGAATTAATTCAACGGTTTTTAAAATAAAATATGAGTAGCGAACTACTAATCAATGTCACCCCAAGTGAAAGTCGCGTAGCCTTAATCGAAAATGGGGTGCTGCAAGAAGTTCAAGTTGAACGGATCGGTAACCTCGGCATCGTCGGTAATATTTATCTTGGCAAAGTAAGCCGAGTTCTTCCTGGTATGCAGGCTGCTTTTGTGGATATCGGCTTGGAAAAAGCGGCGTTTCTACATGCGTCAGATATCGTGAACAGCGCTTCCATCGAAGAGGGGGTGGCAGAGTCCCCAGTTAAGAAAGTGCAGGATATTCGTGAGCTGGTTAAACAAGGCCAGTTCATTATGGTACAAGTAGTCAAAGATCCGCTTGGCACAAAAGGCGCCAGACTGACAACGGACATCACTATTCCCTCACGCTATTTGGTGTTTATGCCAGACGCGACGCATGTGGGTGTGAGTCAGCGTATTGAAACTGAACAAGAGCGTGACCGGTTAAAAGAGATCGTTGCACAATATAATGACGAAAACGGTGGTTTTATCGTTCGTACCGCTGCCGAAGGTGCTTCCGAAGCCGAATTACAGCATGATGCGGAGTTTTTGAAAAAGCTTTGGCAAAAAATTGTGACCCGCCGCCGTAAAACGAGTAAAGCAAAAATTTTGCACGAGGATCTTACCTTAGCATTTCGCACCTTGCGTGATTATGTTGGTGAGGACATGGAGCGTATCCGTGTTGACTCAAAGTTAACCTACCAAGAGCTAAAGCTTTTCACTGAAGAGTTTGTTCCCCAACTCGCTAGTGCACTTGAGTATTACCCCGGTGAACGTCCCATTTTTGACTTGTTTGATGTTGAAACTGAGATCCAAAAAGCACTACATCGAAAGGTTGAGTTAAAGTCTGGTGGCTACCTTATCATTGACCAAACGGAAGCAATGACAACGGTTGATGTTAATACCGGCGCGTTTGTTGGCCATCGTAATCTCGAAGAGACGATTTTTAATACCAATGTTGAGGCGACGTCTGCAATTGCGAGGCAACTAAGGTTACGAAACCTTGGTGGTATCATTATTATCGACTTTATTGACATGGTATCTGACGAGCATAAACGCCGAGTATTGCACTCTTTAGAAACTGCGTTGTCTAAAGACCGAGCGAAAGCCAATATCAATGGACTCTCTGCACTTGGGCTTGTAGAAATGACCCGCAAGCGCACGCGCGAGAGCCTAGAACATATTCTTTGTGATGTGTGTCCATCTTGTTCCGGTCGTGGTTCACTAAAAACGGTCGAAACCGTTTGCTATGAGATCCTACGGGAGATCGTGCGTGTGAATCGTGCTTATGATGCCGACAAGTTTATGGTTTACGCCTCGCCAGCGGTGAGCGAAGCCTTGATCAACGATGAGTATCATAATTTAGCTGAGCTTGAATTATTTATTGGTAAGCAGGTTAGCATTCAAACTGAGAGCTTATATAGCCAAGAGCAGTTTGACGTAGTAATGATGTAAAGGGTAGCTGTTCATGCAGGCTAAGGCCGTCTGTTTTTTCTGTCTGCGTAAAGCGTGGCAAGTTTTTGCGATCACTTTAGTGACACTCGCGGTGCTGGTGTCTGCGCTAAAGTATGCCTTACCCTATGCAAATGATTATAGAAGTAACATCGAAGCACTGATCCAAAAGCAACTGAATGTTGATATTAGTATTGGCCAGATCAGTGCGAGTTGGGAGGGCAATGGGCCTGCCCTAGTGTTGGAATCGCTCTCTTTTAAAGATAATAAAGACTCGCCAATTTCCATTAATATCGCCAAAACCTCGTTGCAGCTCAATGTATTTGAGTCGGTACGACAAATGCAGATCGCATCTAACTATTTTGTACTGGAAGGGTTTGAAGCCGATATAGATCTGAGTAAGTTAAACGCGGCTCAAGATCAAGGTGCTTTTGAGCAACAAGCATTAATTGAAAGCCTTTTCTTAGGTGATGTTGGGCATTTTGCGGTGCAAAACAGTCGTCTAAATATCACCTTTTCTAGTGGTAAGACTCACAGTTTGCTATTGAAAGATTTAGTGTGGCAAAATTCTAGCGCATTACATGAGGGGGCGGGAGAAATCGCATTACCCGGGTTTTCTCAAGGTCAGTTTAACGCTCGTCTTTCTTTATCAGGGCGAAAGCTACGTGAATTGGCGGGGAATATCTATGTATCTGCGGATAAGGTTAATCCGGTTGATTGGCTAGAAGAGCTTATCACCTTAGCGCATCCAGACCTAAAAGCAGACATCAATGCTCAGCTATGGTTAGGCTTTGAACAAGGTATATTGCAAGATATCACCGTGGATATCAAACCCAGTACGTTGACTTGGCAAGAAGATGAAAATCAGCGCACGTTGGCATTAGACGATGCGCAATTTCTGTTAAAGCCAGATCAGCAAGGTTGGTGGGTGCAAAGTAGTGGTATCCAGTTTAGTCGCAATCAAGAAGCGCTTGCTCCTATTTTATTTGAAGCGAAATGGCATAAAGATAACAAGACCTTTTGGCTAAAGGATATTAACGCCAACTTTTTAGCTGAGTTAGCACAACTTGCTAAATTCCCTGGACGAGATTTGTTGTATGGTATGAATCCCAATGGTCAACTGAGCGCAGCGAAATTCAGTCTAGGTACTAATAATGCTTTTTCGGCATGGGGGGTCATTGAAGAGATAGCTTTTGAGCCATTTCATGGGATCCCTGGAATTTATGGTACCCGATTAGAGGTGAGTGCGACTGATGAGCAAGTTAGGCTCAATTTAAGTGCTGAACAAACTGAATTGCTATCAAAAGAGACCTTCAAAGATAATATTAAGCTCCAGCAGCTCAGTGGTGATGTCTATATTCGCAATCAACAAACGCAAGGCTGGCAAGTTTCCAGTCCCAACTTTTGGCTTAGTAATCAAGACGTAGCGTTAGCCACAGAATTTTCCTTGCAGTTATCAGATGACCCTCGGCTTGATTTATATGCGGAGCTACTCGGTGGGCGTGGTGAAATCGCTTCACAGTACTTTCCTGTCAGTATTATGCGTAAAAGCTTAGTCGATTATTTAGAAGCAGGGATCCAAGGTGGTCAGCACTTGCAGACTCAAGTCTTACTGAGTGGGGCGCTTTCACAATTTCCATTCGCTGATAAGCAAGGTCAGTTTGAAGTTAAATCACGTTTGAATGAGGTTACTTTTGGTTTTGCGCCGGATTGGCCTAGCGTTACTTCAGGTGATGTCACACTACACTTCGAAAACGAAAGAATGGATATCTACGCACACCGTGGGGAACTTGTTAATCAAAGTATTGATGAGGGTGTCATTGTGAGTATTGCGGATTTAAATCACGCTGATGTGCTGACTGTTGATATTAATCACACCACAGAAGCGAGCACGTTACAGCCTTTCTTTGCGGCAACACCGCTCGCAGATCCGCTCGCGAATATATTAGATATTGTTCAAGGTAAAGGTGATGCAAAAGGGGATGTGCAATTGGCCGTCGACCTGCACTCAGGTGCCGTACATGCTAAAGGTGACATCTACCTAGACAACAATCCTGTTTTTTTGGCAAAGCCTGGGATGCAATTACAGCAAGTGAAAGGTGTGGTTAGCTTCGATGATGACACTATCAAAGTGAATAATTTGTCTGCTAAGTGGCTGGACATGCCCCTTTCGTTAGACTTATCAGGGAGCGGAGATAAGCAAAATTATCAAGTAACGACCAAGGTCAGTCTTGAAGCAGGGATTGAGCAACTGCAACCGCACGCAAATGGAATTATTGACGGCTACTTTGAAGGCAATAGCGTGCTGAGCACTGAGCTTATCCTTAATTTTTCCGATGCTGGATTTAACTATAAAGCCAAATTTGCGAGTGATTTACGGGGGATTGCAAGTCACTTACCCGATCAATTCGCTAAACCCGCTGATCAAGCTAAACTGCTAAGTGGCACTGTATTAGGGGATGATATTTCGAATCTTGTTACGGCAAGCCTAGATAATCAATTGTATTTTAATGGCATCATTGATAATGGATCCGGTGCGATGCGTAATGCACACCTGATAATTGGCAGTAAAGATGAAGGCTTAAATACATCCGGTTTTGATATCACAATCAAACAACAAGAAGTCGAGCTGCTGCCTTGGTTACCACTGATCAACCGCATTATCAAAGCGCCAAGTTCAGGTTCCGACCCTACATTTCTACCAGCACTGAATCAGGTAAATGGCTCTTTCTCAAAAGTAACGTTCTCAGAGATCCCTTTCCATGATGTTGACTTTACTATGGCCGCGATTGACGGCGCGATGCAGCTTAAAATCAATAGTAAAGAAATGCGCTCACAAGTGGCTATTCCAGCGTCAAACTCAAGTCGGCCTATTCACATTAATAGTGATTATTTACGTCTAAATTTACCTAAGACAGAGCCGCAAGCGCAAGAGACAGTGGAAAAAGACGTTCACTCATTAGATTGGTTGTTGAGCTTACCTGCAACCGAATTTGTATGCAGTGACTGTAAAGTCGGTGAATATCAGTTAGATCAGGTCAATATGTCGTTGTTTGGAGATGGTAATAGACTCAATATCTCAGAGTTAGTGATTGACAAAAAAGATCATAAACTCAATGCCAGTGGCCGCTTTGAGCAAGGTAAAACGACGCTAAGTGGCGCGTTAAACAGCGATGATTTTGGTGAACTAACGGATGAGTTTGATATTACTTCGACTATCAAAGATTCCCGCGCCAACATTGATTTTTCCCTCAATTGGCAAGGTGCGCCATACGAAATGGATTTACCTAGCCTAGGAGGCGAGTTGACTTGGCGCTTAGGTGAAGGTCATTTGGCAGAAATAAGTGATAAAGGGGCACGCGTCTTTTCTCTACTGAGTTTGGACTCTTTGATCAGAAAGCTACGCTTGGACTTTAGAGATGTGTTTTCTAAAGGCTTTTTCTATAACAGTATGAGTGGTTCGGTACAACTAACGAATGGTATTGCGATCACTGAAGATTCAAAGCTCGATGGCGTGCCTGCAGATCTAACGATACGTGGCTATGCTGACCTCAATACTCACGAAATTAATTATGATTTGGCCGTCGCACCACAAGTCACGTCGAGTTTACCTGTGATTATGGCATGGGCGGTGAACCCTGTGACGGGATTAGCTGCGCTAGCATTAGATAAGGTTATCCACTCCGCGCGAGTGATCTCTGAGATTAATTTTAAAATCACCGGAACGATGCAAGAGCCAGTGGTTACCGAGGTTGATCGTAAGAGTAAAGAAATTGAGTTACCCAAACCGGTTGTGCCTCCTAGTGAAGAGGCTATGCCAGATGGAGTTGATAAGAATACAAGTAAAGAAGCATCAGCATTGAGCTCAGAATCACATCCAAGTGCTACACTTAAGCAAAGTGAGCAACCTCTTGTGTCGCAAAATAAGGAAAGTGGTAATGACTAAGGTGATTGCATTGCCAATGTGCTCGGCTAAAGCACCCCAAGCAAATATAGAGTACCTTAAAAACCAGCTGGCTAAGTTAGTGATTGAAGAGCCAACCTTAGTCTGTTTGCCTGAAACTTGGCTGGCGTTTTGCGACAATGCGCAACAGAGTTGGGAATACGCGCAGCATAATGAAGCACTGCTTGGAGAACTTTCAGCGCTGTGTCAACAACATAACATTTGGTTGGCGGCAGGTACCATCGCGATACCAAGTCAGAACGATAAATATTTGGCTGCGAGTTACTTATTTAATTCGAGTGGTGAAATCGTAGCACGCTATAATAAGATCCATCTGTTTGACGCCGATGTGAGTGACAAAACTAAACAATATCGAGAGTCTGAGCGAACAGAGTCTGGACAGGATGTCGTGGTAGTGGATAGTCCATTTGGCAGAATTGGATTAAGCGTATGTTATGATCTGCGCTTTCCAGGTCTGTTCCAAATGATGAGAGCGCAGGGAGCTGAGCTATTTTTAGTCCCGAGTGCTTTTACCTGTGCAACGGGCAAGGCACACTGGCAGCCATTATTGCAGGCGAGGGCGATAGAAAACCAATGCTATGTAGTTGCAGCCGCGCAAGTAGGCTGTCATGAAAATGGCCGAGAAACCTATGGACACAGTTTAATTGTATCGCCTTGGGGTGAAGTCTTAATCGACTCTGGTGCGAGTTTAGAACCCATTTCACAGCAGCTAGATAGCGCGTTTCTTGATTCGATCCGGCAAAAAATGCCGGTTGCGGATCATAACCGATTTAAAAGTGAGTTTTTATGAGTAATGTAGAGCAGAATTTACTGACCAATAGCCAGCTGACACGTGAGCAATTATCACAGACTCTCGAGTATATTCATCAGCACAAAGTAAATTATGCCGATCTGTACTTTCAATCAAGCTACCACGAAACTTGGGTGCTGGAAGACGGCATAGTCAAAGACGGCAGCTACAACATCGAACGTGGTGTTGGTGTGCGTGCAGTGAGTGGTGAGAAGACTGGCTTTAGTTATTCTGATGCCATCAATATTGAAGCGTTAACCAAAGCAGCAGAAGCTGCGCGTAGCATCGCGCAAGCTGGCGAAAGCAGTAAAGTCCAAGTATTTAGCGATGTAAAAGCACCCATTCAATTTCAACCAGCACAGCCAATTACCAGCATGAGTGATGCGGATAAAGTGGCTTTACTAAGAGAGATTGAACAGTGCATTCGCGATTTAGCGCCTGAGGCGCAGCAAGTAGTCAGTTCGCTGTCTGCGGTATATGAAGAAGTGTTAATTGCCGCAAGCGACGGCACATTTGCAACCGACATTCGCCCGTTAATACGTTTAAATTGCTCGGTACTGCTTGAGAAAAATGGTCGCAGAGAGCGTGGCAGTGCCGGTGGTGGTGCGCGTTTAGACTATGGTTACTTTAAAGAATTAGTAGACGGTGCACCGAGATGGATGCAGTTTGCCAAAGAAGCAGTGCGCCAAGCACGTGTGAATCTTGAAGCCATTGATGCACCAGCAGGTGCGATGCCTGTGGTGCTCGGTTCTGGTTGGCCGGGCGTTTTGTTACACGAAGCTGTTGGACATGGCCTAGAAGGTGATTTTAATCGTAAAGGTGCCTCTGCATTCAGTGGCAAAATAGGTGAACAAGTCGCTTCGAGTCTTTGTACTGTGGTGGATGATGGCACGATAGCCGACCGTCGCGGCTCTTTGAATGTGGACGATGAAGGTACGCCAGCGGCATACAACGTACTGATTGAAAATGGTATTTTGAAAGGCTATATGCAAGACAAGCAAAACGCGAGCTTAATGGGCGTGGCGCCTACAGGTAATGCGCGTCGTGAGTCTTATGCCCATTTACCGATGCCGAGAATGACAAATACCTACATGCTTGCGGGTGAGCACAGTCAAGAAGAGATCATTCGTAGCGTAGATAAAGGCATTTTTGCTAGTAACTTTGGCGGTGGTCAAGTGGATATTACCTCCGGCAAATTTGTATTCTCAGCATCTGAAGCATACCTAATAGAGAATGGTAAGATAACTCAGCCAATTAAAGGCGCAACGCTTATTGGCAATGGCCCAGAGGTGATGAAAAAGGTCTCTATGGTAGGTAATGACCTTGCGCTTGATAAAGGCGTTGGAGTATGTGGTAAAGATGGTCAAAGCGTCCCTGTGGGAGTCGGTCAACCGAGTTTGAAGATTGACGAAATTACTGTCGGTGGTACGGCGTAATACTACCTACGATAATTATTAATAAACCTGAGGTTTGGATAAGGAATGAGCTAACTAATTGTTTTTAAACATACATTAAATTATTTCCTTATCTAGCCAGAGAGTTCTAGGGATAACTAGACGAATTTACGCACCAATAGCTGGCTATTGGAAGTGAATTCAACGCAGTTAGCGCAAAAACTGGCTGCTAGAAAGGCATTAATTATCCGAAGCTCAGATTAATAAGCAAAAAGGCGCATCAGCGCCTTTTTGTATTGTATCAGAGCACAATATAGCGTTACGGCATAATTGCTTCTTTTAAATACTGAAACAGCTCTTTGTAGGCTTTGCCTGGCTTCTCGGCTTTTACTTCTTTACTTGCTTGGCGCGCCATCTGGCGCATTTTTTGACGCTCAAGTTCAGGATACTTATCCAATAGCTCATTAATCTTGCTATCTCCTTTGGCAATCACTTCATCGCGAATAAGCTCAATCTTGTTCAGCAATACGTCTGCTTTATTGTTCTTATTTAGCATCAAATCCATCGCAGCCTGAATCTCTTCGACATTTGGAGTACTACGCAATGTCTTGGCAATGTAGTTCATATGACGACGGTAAGCATCTGTTTTAGCACGGATCCTATCCGCAACAGTCATGGCCTCTTTAAGCTCGTCCGTTAGAGGTAACTTCTCACGCTGCTTCTTGGCAAGCCCTGCAATTTCACAGCCTAGTTCATGCAACTCTAGCGCCTCGCGCTTTAGCTCGCTTTTTGAAACGTAAATAATCTCTTCTTCGGTCGTTTGCTCGTGTTTAGCCATTGTTCTTGTCTATACTAGTAAATATTAAGGTCTCTAACATTAGAGTATACCACAATTGATCACTACAATAGTTAGTAGCTGTGATAGCATATTAACTAATATGTTTTAGTTAGACGAGCGAGCGGATAAGGTATCTATGACTCAACCTCAACAACACCCTATATATAATCAAATTGATGATGTGAAAAATGCAGTTGCCGATGTGTTAGCGCATGCTAAAAAACTAGGTGCAACCTCGGCAGAAGCAGCGATGTCTAGTACCTCTGGTCTGTCTGTAAGTACACGAATGGGAGAGGTTGAAACCATTGAGTTTAATCAAGATGGTGGTCTTGGTATCAGCGTGTATGTGGGTAATCATAAAGGCTCAGCATCAACAGCGGATCTGAGTCCTGAAGCCTTGCGCTCAGTGGTTGAAAAAGCCGTAGATATTGCTCGATTTACCTCGGATGACCCCTGTAATGGTGTGGCTGATAAAGCCTTGCTAGAGATGTCACCAACAGATTTAGATCTTTTCCACCCTTGGCAAGTTTCTCCCGATGAAGCCATTGAGCAATGTATTGCTGCGGAAAAAGCCGCGTTAGAATTCGACCCTCGAATCGTCAATTCTGATGGCGCGAGCTTATCGAGTCACCAAGGGATCCGTGTATATGGCAATAGCCATGGCTTAGTAGCAGGGTTCCCACGTACCAGACACAGCCTGAGCACCATGGTGATCGGTAAAGAAGGTGAGCAAATGCAGCGGGACTCTGCATATGCCTTATCTCGCGTACACACAGAGCTTAAATCCCCTGAAGAAGTTGGTTTAGAAGCTGCGCAATCTACGCTAGCAAAATTAGGCAGTCGCAAATTATCGACGCGTAAAGTACCAGTTATTTTTCGAGCGGATATCGCGAACAGCTTATTTGGGCACTTAGTGTCAGGTATTGGTGGCGGCGCGCTATATCGTAAGTCTAGCTTCTTGTTGGATTCTTTAGACACACAAATTTTTAATCGCTGCGTAAATATTGAAGAGAAGCCACATTTACTAAGAGGGCTTGCTTCGAGTCCTTTCGATAGCGAAGGTGTAAAAACCATCGACCGTGAAATTATCACAGATGGCGTGCTTAATACTTACTTATTGGCAAGCTATGCCGCACGCAGAATGAATATGCAAGCGACAGGTCACGCAGGTGGGATCCATAACTGGTTAGTAAAACCAACACACGACGATTTAACCAGCCTACTTGCGTCGATGGGCACTGGCTTGTTAGTCACTGAACTAATGGGACAAGGTGTTAATACGGTAACTGGTGATTACTCAAGGGGAGCAGCTGGCTTTTGGGTTGAAAATGGTGAGCTTCAATATCCTGTAAGTGAAATTACTATCGCTGGTAATTTAAAAGATATGTTTATGGGGATTGAAGGCGTTGGCGGTGATATTGAATGCCGAGGCGCAGTACAAACCGGCTCTATACTACTCAATAATATGCAAATAGCGGGCGAATAACTCCCTTCATCAGCTCAAGAAATGCTGGTTTTGACCAGCATTTCCCGCCATTTCGACACTGTTACACTAATAACCAAGTTGCGGTGCCAAGGAATGCAAAGATCCCGACAATATCGGTAACCGTTGTTAGTACCACACTACCAGCTAGTGCTGGGTCGATATTCATTCTCTTTAGCATAATTGGAATACTGGCACCCGCGATACCTGCTGCGACTAAGTTCATAAACATTGCGAAGGCAATAACTGCACCGAGTGTAAAATCCCATTGCCATACAGCAATAACCCCAGCGATCAATACTGACCACAGCACGCCGTTTAAGGCGCCGATCGCCAGCTCTTTACCCATTAAAAACTTTTGGTTAGTCTGGTTAATATGACCAAGGGCAATACCACGAATCACTAGGGTTAGCGTTTGGCTACCGGCAACGCCACCCATACTTGGTACTATGCCATTTAACACTGCGAGAATAGGTAAAATATCCAGAGTACCTTCGAAGAAGCTTGCAACAAACGCAGCCATCAATGCGGTTAACAGGTTAATCCCAAGCCAAATAGAGCGGCGCTGGCTACTTTTTAGAACTGGCGCAAAGGTGTCTTCTTCATCTTCAAGACCTGCCATACTTAACAAGCTGTGCTCAGCATCTTCACGGATGACGTCAACAACGTCATCAATGGTGACACGACCAAGCAAATGAGCGTTATCGTCAACTACAGGAGCCGAGATCCAGTTATGACGCTCAAAAAGCTGCGCCACTTCAGACTCATCCATGGAGATAGGGATCGTTTCCTTATCTTCATCCATCAAGTCTCGAACCATACTGTCAGGAGACTTAGTTAATAAGGTATTGACAGGCAGCGTGCCTAAAAAGCAGTTATCTTTATCAACTACATACAACTCGTCCGTACCGTCTGGCAATTCGCCTTTAAGACGTAGATATCTAAATACAACTTCTAAGGTAACATCGGGTCGAATAGTGACCGTGTCGGTGCTCATTAGCGCACCGGCCGAGTGCTCTTTGTAGGACAATGCTTGTGTCGCACGTTCTCTATCTTGGCTATCCATCGCACCGATAACGTCTTGGTAGACGGTATCAGGCAGGCTTCTTAGGACATCACCAAGGTCATCGTCGTCCATGTCTTCTGTAGCGGCAGCAATTAGCTCCGGCTCCATCTGGGCGATGATCCCAAGTCTTACGTCCTCTGACAGTTCCTCTAAGACATCCCCTTGGATATCTGGGTCAACGAGCTGCCACAGCATAGAGCGAACTTTATGAGGAGATGATTCTAAAAGCAGTGCTGTGTCACAAGGAGCTGTTTCTGCGAGCATACGCCTAACTTGAACAAACTGACCACTGTTTAAGGCTTTAGTTACCTTTTGGAGTTGTTCCAGTGTGTAGTCTTGTTCAAATACTTCAGGCATAGGCATCCTTTTTGATAATAATGTTGGCTAACGTGATTTAGTTAACCTAATTCATTTACTTTATCGCAGAAACCAATTTCTTAATTTGAATTTTATTCGTGTTGTTTCTGCTGGTGGGTTGCTACCGTTAATACACGTCAAAGGTGTACGCAACGATAAAGTTGGATTTTCTCGGCAACTCGCTTTACTGCACGAAAGAAACCTAAATTGGTATTACAGTGTAACTCAGTTTATTGAGAACTACCAAGGTTTACGCTTAATTATGAGAGACTTATTATACCAATTCGCTTAATTAAGTGATCTATTTTGAAGCGAGAAAATCTTGTCGATAACACGGCGAAAATTTTGCTATTTAGTTGTTCAAAATGGGAGATTTTTAACACAGTTAGCGTCAGATTTGCTCCTTCAAACTGAGTAAGTATTAAGACTAATTGGTATTAGACCTGTCTGGTTACGGAGGGGGAGATTAGCAGGGAATAAATGAATCAGACCTTAGTGCTATTTTGGTGCTAGTAGCCCAAGTTACTCGGATTCATTAAATTTATTTTCTATTAGTCCGCCAATGGCGTCTAGTGCATACTGAGCATCAGGACCTTCACAAACCACTCGGACTTCTTTCCCTTGGCTGCTTTCAAGTAACAACAGCGCTAGTACGCTGTCAGCAGCTGCACTTTTGTCTCCTTGATATAAGGTCACTTCGGCATCAAATTGGGTCGCTAATTGTGCAAGAACTGTTGCCGCTCGGGCGTGCAGGCCGAGTTTATTCTGGATTAAAAACGTATCTTCTAACATTTAACCCTCTTGCTCACGGTGGCGGATTTTGACGTTTGGATGGGTTTTAGCAAAACGCTCGCCAATGGTTTGCGCTAAGTATACCGAGCGATGTTGCCCACCTGTACATCCTATTGCAATCGTTAGATAACTGCGATTGTTACGCTCTAAGTGTGGTAACCAAGTTTGTACAAAGGTTTGGATCTGCCAAGTAAACTTTTGCACTATGCTGTGACTCGACAAATAGTCTTTGACTGGCTGATCTAAGCCAGTTAGCGGCTTAAGCTCAGGCTCCCAATGTGGATTGGGCAAAAAGCGCGCATCAAAAACGTAATCCGCTTGTTTTGGGATGCCGTGTTTAAAGCCGAAAGATTCAAAGGTAATAATGAGTTGTTTGTCTTTTTTACCTAAGATTTTTTCACGGATATCTTCTGCAAGTTGATGAACGCTCAGGCCTGTAGTATCAATGAGAAAATCGGCGCGAGTGATCAATACGTCTAACAATTCCCGTTCTTTCTTTATTGCAACATCTAGTGGAAGATTATGCAGTGAAAGAGGGTGCAAACGGCGTGTTTCTGAGAAGCGTTTTATCAGGGTTTGATCGTCACTGTCTAAATAAAACAGGGTAGGTTTGGCAAAGCCTGGTAAGTATTCAAGAATGTCGTTAAACTCGTCCTGTTCTTTAGGTAAGTTTCTGACATCAATACTGACTGCTATTTTATTATAATTGTCCGAAACGCTGCGGACTAAAGACGGCAGCAAATTGACCGGAATGTTATCTACACAATAGTAGCCTAAGTCTTCCAATACTCGAAGCGCTACAGATTTACCAGAGCCTGAGCGGCCACTGATAATGATAAGCTCGAGTCCTTTTTCTTCATCACTCATCAAGTTCACCTTGGATCACTGCATATAACTCATCGTCACTTTTTGCTTGCCTAAGCATTTTGCAGAAAGACTTGTCTTTGAGTGTATCAGCAATCGCCGCTAAGGTCTTCAGGTGCTGTTGATTATCACCTTCGGGTACGATGAACGCGACAAAAATATCGACAGGCTGCTTATCTATGGCTTCAAACTGGATCCCTTGCTCGCTGACAAGCACCATTGCAAGGATTTTATCCAAACCTTCAAGTCGACCATGGGGAATGGCAATGCCTTTACCGATCCCTGTGCTGCCTAATTTCTCTCGCGCCATTAAAGCGTCCAAGATAGCATGCTGACTGGTATTTGGAATTTGGCTATGAGCCAGTTCGCTGATGTATTCTAAAATACGTTTTTTGCTATTAAAAAGGACCGCAGCTTTACTGCAGTCCTTGTTCACTAATTCACTTAATTTCATCTTAGTGTCGAGTGAGCTTCTCTTTGTGTTTAATAACTTGACGATCTAGCTTGTCGATAAGGCCATCAATTGCGGCATACATATCTTGATGCTCTGTTGATGCAAATAGCTCGCCGCCGTTTACGTGTAATGTTGCTTCTGCTTTTTGTACTAGTTTCTCGACATCAAGGATCACATGCACGTTATTGATATGATCAAAGTGCCTTTCTAGCTTCGCAAACTTGTTGGTGACATAGTCTCTTAATGAGTCAGTAATTTCTACATGGCGACCAGTTAGATTTAGTTGCATAAGCATTTTTCCTTCTTGGGTTTTACGTCTTATATCAAGCTTTTACGCTGATTTGACGGTGGAATGGCTAGGGATTCACGATATTTTGCAATCGTACGTCTCGCTACCTTAATTCCTTGCTCAGCTAAGATATCTGCAATTTTGCTGTCACTCAATGGCTTCGCGGTATTTTCTGCAGCTATCAGCTTTTTGATAAGTGCTCTAATTGCTGTAGAGGAGCACTCACCTCCATTTTCTGTACTTACATGGCTAGAGAAGAAATACTTCAGCTCAAATATTCCCCGAGGTGTATGCATGTATTTTTGTGTTGTCACACGGGAAATTGTGGACTCATGCATCTCAACCATTTCAGCAACATCATTTAGCACCATAGGGCGCATTGCTTCGGGGCCATGTTCAAAGAATGCCTGTTGTTGTTGCACAATGCAATTGGTAACTTTTAATAATGTATCATTTCGGCTTTCTAAGCTTTTAATAAACCACTTTGCTTCTTGTAAATGTGAGCGAATAAACTGACTATCCGTACTGGATTTCGCCGTTCTAGACATCGCAGCGTAATGGTCGTTTACTCTTATTTTAGGCATAGCATCAGGATTTAGCTCTACGACCCAGCGACCTTTTACTTTTTTCACTGATACGTCAGGGATCACATATTCAGGCTCTTCATGAATAATGCTTGCCGCTGGTTTTGGGTTAAGGCTATGAATTAACGTCATGACCTCTTTGAGATCGGCTTCTTTAAGGCGCGTTTTCTTAGCCAAAGTTCGATAGTCACGGCTGGCAAGCAAGTCGATATGCTCTGTCAGGATCATTTTCGTTTCGGCAATCCATGGTGTATCTGGGGCGAATTGATTTAGCTGAATACACAAGCATTCCTGTAAACTGCGCGCTGCGATACCGACAGGATCGAAAAGCTGAATACGTTTGAGCACGGCTTCGACTTCATCCAGCTCGATAGGCTCTTCGCTACTTTCATCATTAATGCTTTCTAAAATGTCTTCGCAAGACAGTGTTAAAATGCCTGACAGGTCGACCGCTTCAATAATCGCAATCGCAATCGCTCTATCTGTTGGACTAAATGGTGTCAGCTCAAGTTGCCACATGAGATAGTCGTGGAGAGATTCAGAGGTTTCCCCTTGATAAACATTATCGTCATCGGGAAGTGGGCCTGAGCTTGCAGCGGGTGCTGCGCTCATATACTCATCCCAAGTGACATCCATGGCAAGGTCATCACTGACAGTGTCTTTGCTCATGGCGGTATCTGAGTCTATTTCATAGTCACTAACCTGCGCTTCATCGCTTGAATCTTGATTGTCGTCAGCACTGCTCTTTTCTTGGCTGTGTTGGTCAGCGTTTTCGCCGTCAGTATTATCACCTTCTTCCACTTCCAACAATGGATTGCTGTCTAATGCTTCTTGTATTTCTTGTTGCAGATCCAATGTACTAAGCTGCAGCAAGCGAATGGCTTGTTGCAGTTGTGGAGTCATTGTAAGTTGCTGCCCCATGCGCAGCTGTAATGATTGCCTCATGTATCTCTAACAATCCTTTTTAACAGTTATTAATACTACGTCTTAACTATAGCTTGAATTGTTCGCCTAGGTAGACATCTCTTACGGTTTGATCTGCCAAAACATGTTCTGGCGTGCCTGCAGCGATTAACTCACCATGTGAAACGATGTAGGCTTTTTCACATACGTCCAGCGTTTCTCTAACGTTATGATCGGTGATTAGCACACCGATACCGCGGTTTTTTAGGTGCTCTATGATTGTCTTTATATCTAACACCGAAATAGGATCAACACCAGCAAAAGGTTCATCTAACAGGATAAACTTAGGATTAGCGGCTAAAGCGCGAGCAATCTCTACGCGTCTTCTTTCGCCTCCCGACAATGCCATGCCCTGTGAGTCGCGAATGTGTTGAATATTAAATTCGTCAAGTAACTCGTTTAGTTCAGCTTCTCTCTCAACTTTAGATAAGTCTTTTCGAGTTTCTAAAATCGCCATCAAATTTTGATAGACCGTGAGTTTTCTAAAGATTGAAGACTCTTGCGGTAGATAGCCAATACCAAGTCGCGCGCGGCTGTGCATCGGTAGCAAAGTGATATCTTCATCATCAATCTGAATAAAACCTTTGTCGCTTGGTACTAACCCTACAATCATGTAGAACGTAGTGGTTTTACCTGCACCATTTGGTCCTAATAAGCCTACAATGCTGCCAGCCTTAACACTTAAGCCAACATTTTTGACGACTTCACGACCTTTATAACTCTTTGCTAGACCAGTTGCTTTGAGCTCGCTCATTAATTGTTACCTTCTTCCTGCGCTTTTTTATCTTTTGCGTCTTTTTTGTCATCAACAGGAACAAGGATGGTTCTTACCCGAGAATCTTCTTGGTCTGAGCGCTCAGCACTGATCAATTGCTTTTCAATGTCATAGGTGATGACTTGCGCATTGATTTTTTGCCCAGTTTGATTGATTTCCGCATCGCCAGAAATGACTAAGGTGCCTTTCGCAACGTCGTAACGAATTTCGTTTGCTTTGGCTTCTAGCAAATTACCATCAGGTTGACGTTCGCTGAAAATAGCTGGGCTGCCAGTTGCAACAAGCAGTTGCTTGTTAGTACCAAGCTCCGCGCGGCGGTGGACTTCTAGGCGATCGGCATTTATTTTTCTGTTGCCATGAATAATAACAACATTCTGTTCAAAAATACCGATGTTGCTTTGCAGTTGAGCTTGCTGACGGCCAGCATCAATAATGACTTCATTTTGTTCTGCAGCATTTGCTAAAGTAGAACTTGCAAGCAAGCCGATGAAAACTAGTTTGTTAATGATTTTACTGGTCATAATAAATTGTCTTTGTGTGGTTGATGAGTTCGATCACTTGCTTTTGTAGATCCGCATGCAGCCCTTTACCCGTGATCCTAAGACTAGGACCGGTGATAACGACAGGGTGTTCCGATTTCATCAATTTTTGCTTAATTTCAACTCTTACATTATCGGCATTGATATCGGTGATCATGGCGTTAGGCGTTAAATTTTTTGCCAGCACATTGCCTTCCAGTATCAAGGTATTGTTTTCGTACAGTGTTGCTTCTAATGCACTTATTTGCCAATTCTGCTCACCGTTATATAAGGTGAAAATAGGCTTTTCAAAGTGACTAAAGCCAAGATCTTGATACAACTCCATCTTATCAGCAGTTACTTGATAGTTTAATAAGCCATTTTCACTATAGGTCGTTTGCTGAAGCGTGGTTGCAACATAATCGGGCTTAGCTAACGGTTCATCTTCTTTTGCTGAGTCCGCCTCTGATGGATTAAACATGGGCGACCACATCCATACCATTAAAGAAGCGAAAACAATGAGTAAGATGACACGTAATACGGTCATGTACTTGATCCTTTGGAAGTCAATAAGTGATTTTGGCTGAGCATTAGAAGATCAGTCAGTTCTCTCACTGCACCAAAACCACCAGGCATCAAGGTCGTGTAATGGGCGATATGTTTAACAAGAGGATGTGCATCATTGACGGCAACGGCAAAACCGACTCGTTCCATTACGGGTAGGTCTGGACCATCATCACCAATATACGCAATTTCGTCATCACTAAGGTTGAGCTTAGTCTTCAATTCATCATATGCCACTAACTTGTTTTCTTGGCCTTGGTAAATATAAGTTACATTTAAACTAGTCATGCGTTGCTGAACTATTTGTGAATGCCTACCAGTGATAATGGCGACTTCGATACCACTATCAATTAAGGCCTTAATACCAAACCCATCTTTGGTATTAAATGCTTTCAGTTCTTCACCATTATTACCAAGGTATATACGGCCGTCTGAGAATACGCCATCAATATCGCAAATCAATAATTTGATTTGTTTTGCTTTTTCCCAAGCTTTAGGTGAAATCGTCTGATATAAATCTTCAAATTGCATTACAGCACTCCCGCTCTAAGTAAATCTTGCGTATTCAAGGCGCCAACCGGGATGTTGTTTTCGTTTACCACAATCAAGCCATTAATTCGTTTGGTTTCCATGATATTGAGTACCTCAGCTGCGAGCATATCGGCGCGTGCAGTCGTACTTTTAGCCGTCATTACTTGCGTGATTGGGGTGGTGTGAATATCGACCTTTTGTTCGATAATACGGCGCAAGTCACCATCGGTAAAAATACC
Source organism: Pseudoalteromonas sp. OF7H-1 (assembly GCF_022347825.1). NCBI lineage: Bacteria > Pseudomonadati > Pseudomonadota > Gammaproteobacteria > Alteromonadales > Pseudoalteromonadaceae > Pseudoalteromonas > Pseudoalteromonas sp. OF7H-1. The sequence continues at coordinate 50,651 of NZ_JAKRFX010000018.1, forward strand.
CTGTAATTGCGAGCTTTCATCTACGATTGCCGTCATACCTAAACTTTTAGCTGACATTTCAAATAAAGCTTCTTTAATTGTGCAATGACTATTGACCATAGGGATTGCATCCCCTTGATGCATGATATCAGCAACGGTTAGTAGTAGACGCCTTCCTAAACTACCGCCAGGGTGAGAAAGCGCAAAATCATCAGCCGTAAAGCCTCTGGCTTCAAGTAGCGCAACCGCCAACGCATCGCCCATCACTAGCGTAGCTGTGGTGCTGGCCGTGGGTGCAAGTCCTAATGGGCAGGCTTCTTTCGATACTCTAACACAAAGGTGAACTGTCGCATTACGAGCCATTGTAGAGCTCGGGTTGCCCGTCATAGAGATTACCGGGGCACCTAAACGCTTAATCACAGGTAGGATAGAGATCACCTCTTGGGTTTCCCCTGAGTTGGAGATCATCAAAACCACATCGTCTTTGGTGATCATACCCAAGTCGCCGTGACTTGCTTCACCTGGATGAACAAAAAATGCGGGGCTGCCAGTACTTGCGAGTGTCGCTGCGATTTTGTTACCGATGTGGCCTGATTTACCCATGCCAATCACGATGATGCGACCTTGGCAGCCAAACATAATTTCACAGGCTTTTACAAATTGTTGATCAACAAACTGTTGCACTTCTTCTATTGCTGCAAGTTCAGTAGCAAAAACTTGATTTGCAGAGTCAATAAATAGGTTCGTTGTCACAAGGCTTCCTTAAATGATGTAGTAAATATAACCGACGAAGCTTGCGACAAGTATGCCACCTTCCAAGCGGTTGATGCGGCGCTGACCTGTTAAGCTGAGGCTCATTAGGATAAGCAGCAGTGTCGCGCCAAGCATAATAAATATATCACGTGACGCAATATTGGCGTCGAGGACAGATGGGTTAATGATCCCAGCAATGGATAGCACGGCCAATATATTAAAAATGTTCGAGCCAATAATATTACCAAGCGCTAGATCGTCTTCTTTTTTAAGTACGCCAGCAACACATGCCGCAAGCTCGGGTAAACTAGTACCAACGGCGATAATGGTTAATCCTATTAGCAGGTCACTCATGCCAAAATATTTGGCGATATCAACCGCAGCGCCAACGAGATAGTCTGCGCTAATAGGCAGTAAAATCATACCCACGATTAACCAGAAAACGGCTTTTTGAGTTGGAATATTATTTGGCACTTCTTCACAGGCTTCACTGACAAATGGGTCATCATTATCTCCACCACCACGCTTGGTGATAATGATAAGTGCAAGAAGAAAAGCGGCGAAACCGACTAATAACAAAACACCTTCTACGAAACTAAAGTGATTATCACTAACGATATACCAAGCAGCCAATGAAACGATGACTAACAGCGGCATTTCGCGGCGCAAAATACCAGAGCCTACGGAGAGTGGTCTTAATAACGCGGTGAGACCCAAAACGAGTAAGATATTGGCGATGTTAGAACCTATGGCATTGCCCACGGCGGTGTCTGTTTTATCTGCAAGAGCGGCTTGCGCAGCAACCATCATTTCTGGTGCTGAAGAACCCATGGCCACGATAGTTAAACCAACAATTAATGTTGGCACACCAAAGTTTCGTGCAAGAGCGGCCGCACCAAAAACAAAGCGGTCAGCACTCCAAACCAGTGCAATAAAGCCAAGAATGAGAATAACAAACGATAAAACCATGAACCTCTAGCCAATAGGATTAAAATTTCGATAGATACTACCAAAAGCGCTCTGGAAAGTATAAGCAAACCGTTACATTTCACTACTTACAAAATTTTACCAAAACGATTTTCCATCTTGTTTGAAAAAAAAGTATCATACTTGGATGAATATAGTCTGGATCTGGAGAGCGACTTGTCGCAGTCAATTGTAGAAATCAAGGATGTAACCTTCTCTCGGGGTGAAAGGATCATCTACAAAAACATGAGCTTTTCCGTACCAAAGGGTAAAATTACCGCAATAATGGGACCGAGTGGCATTGGTAAAACCACCATGCTGCGTTTAATCGGTGGTCAGCTTAAGCCTGATAGCGGTGATATTCTTTTTGCTGGAAACAGTATCCCTAACATGTCACGAGCAGCTTTGTATCAAGCTCGAACGCGCATGAGTATGTTATTTCAAAGCGGTGCTTTGTTTACCGATATGAGCGTGTTTGACAATGTGGCATTTCCTCTACGCGAGCATACCGAGTTATCTGAAGAACTAATCCGTTTAGTGGTGCTGATGAAGCTTCAAGCGGTTGGTCTTCGTGGTGCAAAAGATTTAATGCCGGCAGAGCTCTCTGGCGGTATGGCAAGACGCGCGGCTTTAGCGCGTTCTATCGCACTTGATCCTGAATTAATTATGTACGATGAACCGTTTGCAGGTCAGGACCCGATCTCCATGGGTGTTCTAGTTCGCTTGATTAAGTCCCTTAATGAAGTGTTGGGATTATCGTCGCTGATAGTCACTCATGACGTTACTGAAGTGCTGAGCATTGCCGATCACGTCGTTATTATTGCTGAGCAAGGTGTGATTGGTACAGGAACCCCTGAGCAGATGCTTGAACATGAATCGCCATTAGTGCAGCAGTTCTTACAAGGCCTTGCGGATGGGCCTGTGCCATTCCACTTTAAAGCGCCTGATTATCAGCAAGCGCTGTTGCAAGGAGAGTGAGTATGGTCGACTTTTTACAAAAACTAGGCCACAAAACCCTCAGCCGTTTTGCTGCACTTGGCCGTGCCACAACAATGCTTTTTGGTGCGCTATGTAGCTTACCTAATTTCCGAAAAGGCACGCCGCTGTTGATTAAGCAACTTTACATGGTTGGCCATCAATCATTGTTGATTATTATGGTGTCTGGTTTATTTATCGGCATGGTATTGGCATTACAAGGCTATACCGTGTTAGTTGGGTATGGCGCTGAAGATAGCCTTGGACCTTTGGTTGCTTTGAGTTTACTTAGAGAGCTGGGCCCTGTGGTAACCGCACTCTTATTTGCAGGACGTGCAGGCAGTGCGTTAACTGCCGAAATCGGTTTGATGAAGGCTACGGAACAATTATCTAGTTTAGAAATGATGGCGATAGACCCGCTTAAACGCGTGGTTGCTCCTCGTTTCTGGGCCGGTTTTATTAGTATGCCGTTACTCGCATTGATATTCTCTGCGATCGCTATTTTAGGCGCACACTTGGTGGGGGTTGATTGGTTAGGCGTAGATTCAGGTAGCTTCTGGTCAATTATGCAATCGCAAGTGTCGTTTCAACAAGACATCTTAAATGGTCTTATTAAGAGTTTCGTATTTGCACTATTAGTAACTTGGATCGCGCTATACAAAGGCTATGACTGTATTCCCACTTCTGAAGGAATAAGTAAAGCGACGACAGAGACGGTAGTACATTCTTCACTGGCTGTACTTGGCTTTGACTTTGTATTAACAGCGGTTATGTTCTCAAGTTAAAAGGTTTTAAAAAATGAATACACGGAAAATAGAAATTTTAGTTGGGTTGTTCGTGGCATTGGGCATTGCTGCATTTGTTATGTTGGCGCTAAAGGTAGCTAACTCAGGCTTAAGCGGCAATGGTGAAACTTACACTTTGCATGCTAAGTTCGAAAATATAGGTTCGTTGAAAACCCGCGCCCCAATTAAGGTGGGTGGGGTTGTGATTGGTCGTGTTGATGGAATTCACATCCATCCACAAGAGTTTGTGCCGGTAGTTTCAATGAGTTTAGATAAAAACTACGAGTGTCAGTTTTCCGATACGTCGTCGGTTTCGATTTTGACTTCGGGCATTTTGGGAGAGCAATACTTAGGTATTTCTCCCGTTATTGCTGCTGAATCTGCGAAACAAAAATGTCTTGGTCAGGAGGTAACGAGTGAAGATAGCGTTGATCTTGAGTCTCTTTTTGGTGTGGAAACAAAAGCGCTAAAAGACGGTGATATGATCACAGATACAAAATCGGCACTGGTATTAGAAGAGCTAATTGGTCAGTTCCTATTTAATCAAGGGAGCGAGTAAATATGTTAAAAAACATCTATGCAAAATGTCTGACTTTGCTTGTAGCATTGATGGCTACCGCATTGGTTCAGGCGAAAGAAGTGGACTCAAGCGATCCTTATAAAATGGTGGAGCAAGTTGCGGCGCAAACTTTTCAGCGTGTTACGAAAGAGCAAAACATCATTGAAAAAGACAAAGAACACTTACGCGTTATCGTAGAAGAAGAGCTCTTGCCGTACATTGATTACAAATATGCTGCGTATCGTGTATTAGGTTCTTATATTCAAAAGGTTCGCAACATTGAAAGTAAAGAGGAGAAAGCTGCTGCTGTCGAGCATATTAGAGAGTTTATTGAGGTATTCAAAAATTACCTGGTAGCGACTTATGCTGGTGTATTTACTCAATATAAAGACCAAAAGGTAGAGTTTGGTGAGCATCGCCCATTTGAGAATGAAGGTGTGGTGGTTGTTAAGACCAAAATTGTAGAGCCTGGTAAGCCTGATATCAAAATTGATTTCAAAGTTAGACGCGGTCAAGACGGTGACTGGCGTGCTTTTGACATGATGGCGGAAGGCATTAGTTTACTCGATGCCAAACAATCGGAGCTACATGGTATTTTACGCCAGCAGGGTATTGAGCATGTGATCCAACTGTTAGATAAGAAGAGCAAGCTTCCGGTGCAATTTAGAGGAGATGATGGTGACGCCTAGTATTTCATTCACCGAAAGTAAAGGTGAAATCGTGTTAACTGGTGAACTTACGAGAGCGAGTTTACCAAGCGCACTGAAACAGTCGACCATCGTTCAAGTGTTGAAAAATGCACAATCAACCGTCTATTTTAACCTTTCTGAGGTGACAAGGGTTGACACCGCGGGCTTAGCTTGGTTAATTCACTCTTTAGGTCAATTGAAACAGCGCGACATTCGTCTCGAGCTGAAAAATACGCCTGAGCAACTGCAAAATTTAATGGAGTTGGGGCAGGTGACAACCCTATTTGAGTGAGTCTAATGGAAACAAATCAAGTCGAAACTTTATTGAGAGATGCACTATCGCTTGACGAGATCATCGTTAAAGCTAATGGTAGTCACTACGAAGTCATTGCTGTTGGAACGTGTTTTGACGGATTAAGAAGGCTGAAAAGAGAACAGCTGATCTACGGCCCACTGATGGATACTATTAAAGACGGCACCATCCATGCTGTTAGTATTCGTGCATTCACACCTGATGAATGGCAAAAAGAGCGCAAATTTATTCTTCCACAATAACGGAGTGCCGCAATGGATCAGTTTGTTATCCAAGGTGGCACCACTTTAGCCGGTGAAGTCACTATTTCAGGGGCTAAAAACGCAGCCCTACCTATTTTATTCGCTGCTCTGCTTGGCGATGGTAAAAGTCGTTTTTCTAATGTACCGCACTTACGCGATATAGGTACCACTGAAGCCTTATTAAAAACACTGGGCGCTGAAGTTGAGTGGGACGGCGATATCTTAGAAATCAACGGAGCAACGGTAAATAGCGTGCTTGCACCTTATGAACTCGTTAAGCAAATGCGTGCGTCGGTACTGGCGTTAGGCCCATTAGTCGCAAGGTTTGGTCAAGCGCAAGTATCCCTACCGGGAGGCTGTGCTATTGGTGCTCGTCCAGTCGATCTGCATATTTCAGGCCTTGAGAAAATGGGCGCCAAGATCAAAGTTGAAAATGGTTATATCCATGCGGTAACCGAAGGTCGTCTTCGGGGCGCCGAGATCTTTATGGAAACCGTCAGCGTTGGTGCTACTGAAAACTTACTGATGGCTGCAACCCTCGCCGATGGTAAAACTGTGATAGATAATGCTGCGCGAGAGCCAGAGATTATTAACTTAGCTGAATGCTTAGTTGCCATGGGTGCCAAGATCAGCGGTGCAGGTTCGAGCCGAATTGAGATAGAAGGCGTTGAGCGTCTTAATGGTTGTGAGCATAAAATCCTTCCTGATCGCATCGAAACAGGGACCTTTTTGGTTGCTGCGGCAATGGCAAAAGGCGAAGTGCTGTGTAAAAACACGGATTATCATAGCCTTGAACCTGTGCTTGAAAAGCTACGCGCCGCCAATGCGATTGTGGAGGTAAGTGAAGACAGTATTTATGTGGATATGCGTCAACGCGCTTTGAAAGCCGTTAATATCAAAACTATGCCACATCCTGGTTTTCCAACAGACATGCAAGCTCAGTTTACCGCATTAAATGTGGTGGCTGAAGGGAGCGCGACAATCACAGAGACTATCTTTGAAAACCGTTTTATGCACGTACCAGAGCTACAGCGTATGGGCGCGAATATTCGTTTAGAAGGCAACACTGCAATCTGTGGTGAGACTGAGTCGTTATCTGGTGCGCAGGTAATGGCAACCGATTTACGCGCTTCAGCGAGTCTTATCCTAACGGGTATTGTGGCAACAGGCGAAACCATAGTCGATCGCATCTATCACGTTGATAGGGGCTATCAGAAGATAGAAGATAAGCTAAGTCGGTTAGGTGCAAATATAAAACGCCGTAAAACCTGAGCTTAATTAAGCGAATTGGTAAAAAACAAAAAAGCGTCCCTCTGGACGCTTTTTGCTTTGCTTAATACAGTCCTGTTTCGAGTTCAGCGACTTCCACAGTAATGGTGAGGCGCTGACCACCTCTGAGTACTTCAAACTCGAGTTTAGTACCAGGCGCAGTGTTGCCAATCGTCTTCAATGTCCTTTGCGGATTAGTCACAGGCTCTCCACCTACTTTAACCACAATATCATGCTCTTTCATGCCAGCTTGCCATGCGGGACCTAGCGGGTCTAATTCGCTCACAGCAAGGCCGACAATTGGTGTGTAGAGATCCGTTACGCTTTTACCTGTATTGTCAACTGGCGTGCCTCTAAAGCCGAGGTAGCCTCGGATCACTCTGCCATCCATAATGAGTTTATGCATGACGTCCATTGCAAGATCATAAGGGATCGCAAAAGAGATACCTTGGATATCAATATTCAAACGCGTGCGAAATTGTGCAGAGGTAATGCCAACTAGCGCGCCATTAGAATTGACAACGGCACCACCTGAATTACCAACATTAATCGCGGCATCCATTTGCAGCAAATTATTGAACTGGCTTTCTGTGAGAGTCTGTTTGCCTGTAGCACTGATAATGCCTTGCGTAATGGTTTGTCCAATGTTCAATGGGTTACCAATTGCGAGCACCACATCCCCAACACGTGGTGAGTAGTCATGATCGATAGGAATGACAGGCAAATTCTCAGCTGGAATTTTTAATAAAGCTAAGTCCGTAATCGTGTCAAAGCCTATCAGTTGCGTATCGCTATACTGGCGGCCATCAGGAAGAAGCACAATGATTTGGTCGGCATTGTTCACCACATGATAGTTTGTCAGTATGTAGCCATCTCGGCTCATGATTACGCCAGAGCCAAGTTCTCTAACCGTGCTTTGGCGCTGATATCTTGGCTGATTGCTAAAGCCCTCGGAAAAAATCGTCACGACCGCTGGAGCTGTTTTTTCTACAGCATCAGCAAAACTCATATGATGGGCCTGAATATGTGGGGCCTCAAGTTTTGGCAAGTTATCCCTTAGCTCAGGATTAAACCAAATGATGATAAAAGCGATCCCAAGTCCGGCAAGCAGCGGTGGAAAAATGAATTTAATTAATTTGAACACAAGAGCTTATATTTATCGTTATCTAATACTGCTAATAATGACACAAAAAAAAACACAGCGACAAGTTTCGCTGTGTTTCATTTTTAATATTTGTCTATTTCGTTACTGAATGAGGTAGAAAACCGTCTCGCGATCGCGTTTAATCCCAAGTACGATATTACCTTTAATACCATTAATTAGTTTAGACATATCTTTAACACTAGTGACACGTTGGCGATTCACTTGCATGATCACATCGCCTTCTTCAAGGCCAACGCGTGCAGCTGGTGAGCGAGGTTCTACTGAGGTAATGACGACACCTTCATTGCCATTGCGCTCGCCACTCTCTAGTACCGCGCCTCGTAGGTTTGGATGTACATCCTCTGCATTCGCCTGTTCTTCTTGCTTACCACCAAGCTCTACGTCGATAAATTTGGTTTTGCCATCACGGTAAACACCAAGTCGTACCTCACGACCTTCACCCATCGTAGCCACTTTACCGTGGAGTTCATTAAAGCTTTCAATGTCGTCGCCGTTGAGGCTGACAATGACATCATTGGCTTTCAGACCCGCTTTGTCCGCTGCAGAATCTTCCACTACGCGCATGACATAAGCACCACGCTTAACATCAAAGCCTTGTGCTTTAGCAAGACCAGCATCTAAGGTACGACCCAATATACCCAATGAACCGCGACGAACTTCTCCGTACTCAACAATTTGATCCACTAGGTTTTTCATCATGTTTGATGGAATAGCAAAGCCGATCCCTACATTACCGCCAGACGCGCCTAAAATAGCAGTGTTGATACCAATGAGTTCGCCGTTTAAGTTAACTAGCGCACCACCTGAGTTACCTTGGTTGATTGCCGCATCTGTTTGGATGAAGTCTTCATAGCCTTCGATATTTAAGCCGCTACGGCCTAGTGCACTGATTATTCCTGAGGTGACGGTATGACTTAATCCAAATGGGTTACCAATAGCAACGGAAAAATCACCCACTCTCAACTTGTCTGAATTAGCGAGTTTTATTTCTGTTAGGTCTTCGCCGTCGATTTGTAGCAATGCGATATCAGATTCGGCGTCGCTACCGATTAATTTGGCCTCAAATTCTCTGCCATCCTTTAAAGTGACAAGCATTTCGTCTGCATCATCAATAACGTGATTGTTTGTAACGACATAGCCTTTATCTGCATCGATGATGACACCTGAGCCGAGGCCACTAAAAGGGCGCTTTTGGCTACGAGGCTGCGGTTGTCCAAAGAAAAAGTCGAAAGGGTCGACACGGCGACGCACTTCTTTAGCACCTTTTACTTGGATACTAACAACGCCCGGGGCGACCTTTTCGAGCATAGGTGCTAGCGTTGGTAGTTGTTGGCCGTCTACGGCAACAGGAAGTTTGGCCATGCTTTGCTGCGGTAACAGCAATAAGCTAGAAGAAAGTAAAGCGGCCGATAACAAAGATAGTTTAAATTTCATAGTCGTGAAGTACTCCGCTATTAGCGTTAATATAAGTCATAAGGGGCTGATAATTAGCCCCTTATGAGTAATCAATAACTTCTTTTAAAGACTATGGGGTCAACAAAAAGTTTCATCAAGAGGCTTTAATTTGCTCACTTTCTTTTTTTTGACCAGAAAATAACCCAGTTTCACCTTCGGCATAGTCACTCGGTGGTGCCTCAAAACTTGGATCTTGCTTACGTCTTCTCTCTGGGCGCGCTTGAAGAGAAGCTTGTAGTTGTTCTGTGGTTTCTTTCGAGAAAAAAGGATCCGCAGGATGAGATGGGCGATCCTGTGTCAGTAGTTGGTTGGTTTCTTCCACATGGGTAAGCAGTTGTTGATAACTATCCTGCATTTTATTTACTAGCTTTTTGGTGCTAGCTAGGTGATCTGATACGTCTTGACGATATTGCTCAAGGTCGTGTTTAGCTTGTTGTGCTTGCACTTCCAGCTCGTCGTGTTTGAACTGCTTTTTCGTTACAAAGCCACCTAAAAAGAATGCAGCAATGGCAACAATGATCAGTAATCCAAGCCAAGTAACGGTAGTCATAGGTTTCTCCCTGTGTGCCTCAACGGCAAATAAAATTAAAACTCTGTTAGAGTTAAATATACGCTGTGAATACAGTCGTGTTAATATAACCTACAAACAAATCGTAAAAAAATATTTAAGTCGATGACGCCTTGGGAAAAATATCAGCAAGATCTACAACGTGATGATTTTCAATATGACAGCGCGCAAGAAAATGCCGTAAAGCATTTACAGCGACTGTATGACGACCTTATCAATCAGCCCCCGGTCAAACAAAACTTCTTCTCGCGCTTGTTTGGTAAAGCTGAGCCGCCAAAAGTGAAAGGGTTGTACTTTTGGGGTGGAGTAGGGCGTGGTAAAACTTATCTGGTTGATACCTTTTACGATGCCTTGCCGACGGAGCGTAAAATGCGAGTGCATTTTCACCGCTTTATGCATCGTGTTCACGCAGAGCTGAAAAAGCTTAATGAAGTGAAAAACCCTCTGGAAAGCATCGCTGATACCTTCAAATCTGAAACTGACATTATCTGCTTCGATGAATTTTTCGTGCAAGACATCACCGATGCCATGTTACTGGGTGGATTAATGCAGGCGCTGTTTGCGCGCGGTATCGTGTTAGTGGCCACATCGAATATTGTGCCTGATGATTTGTATAAAAATGGCTTGCAGCGTGCGCGATTCTTACCAGCCATTGAGTTGGTAAAAGCCAATACTGAGGTAGTCAATGTGGACTCGGGTATTGACTATCGCTTGCGCACGTTGGAGCAAGCGGAAATTTTTCACAGCCCACTTGATAAACAAGCGGATGAAAACTTATTCGACTACTTTAACAAACTCTCTCCGGAGCCAGGTAAAGCCGGACAGGCGATTGAGATTGAAGGTCGGATGATCCAAACTCGGATGGTGTCTGATTGTATTGTTATGTTTGATTTCCCAGCGCTATGTGAAACCGCTCGCTCGCAAGTGGATTACATGGAGATCAGTCGCTTATATAACACCGTGATTCTATCTAATGTGAAGCAAATGGGTCAGCAAAACGATGACGCGGCAAGGCGCTTTATTGCGCTCGTCGATGAGTTTTATGAGCGCAATGTGACGCTTATCATCTCGGCTGCAGCGCCTATTACTGAACTTTATACCGAAGGTACATTGAGTTTTGAGTTCAAACGCTGCATTAGCCGCTTGCAAGAAATGCAATCCCATGAATATTTAGCAAGAGAGCATTTAGCCTAACGGCAATTACTTTTTTGTTAAGAGGACTTGTTCGGTGTGGGTGTTTGTAAATATCCTATTTGAACGAGTCCTTGTCACGCACACGTCGTCATTTCGTTGGATTTTTTGCCTTTTCTATTTTTTTCGAAATTCTTCCGATTTTCTTGTAGAAAAAAGCACCAAGCGCTGGTTTTCACCCAGAAGGCTTGCTATAATCCGCGGCCTGCCACGTTGCGTTCTATTGCCCTCGTCGGCTTAGCCACTGACTTGAGCGGCATAAAAGTCTTAAACTCGAAGGGGTTAAAGCAAATACAAGTAGAGCGGTAGTCCAAGGACTGCCTGTGGTTTTAAAATTGAAAACTTTGGATTTTTATAATGAAAACGTTTGTTGCTAAACCAGAAACTGTAAAACGTGACTGGTACGTAGTTGACGCTGAAGGTAAAACTTTAGGTCGCATCGCTACTGAAATCGCTCGTCGCCTTCGCGGTAAGCACAAAGCTGAGTATACTCCACACGTTGACACTGGTGATTACATCATCGTAATCAACGCTGAGAAAGTTACTGTAACTGGTAACAAAACTCAGGATAAAATGTACTATGCTCACTCTGGTTACCCAGGTGGCCTTAAGTCTATCAACTTTGAGAAACTTCAAGCTAAAAAGCCTGAAATGATCATCGAGAAAGCGGTTAAAGGCATGTTACCTCGCGGTCCTCTAGGTCGTGAAATGTTCCGTAAACTTAAAGTTTACGCTGGTAACGAGCACAACCACGCTGCACAGCAGCCTCAGGTTCTAGACATTTAAGGAGCACTATCATGGCAAATCAATACTACGGTACAGGTCGTCGTAAAAGTTCAAGTGCTCGCGTATTCCTACGCCCAGGCACTGGCAACATCGTAATCAATAAGCGCTCTTTAGAAGAGTTCTTCGGTCGTGAAACTTCTCGCATGGTTGTTCGTCAGCCTCTAGAGCTAGTTGAAATGACAGAAAAGTTTGACCTATACATCACTGTTGCAGGTGGTGGTACAACTGGTCAAGCGGGTGCTATCCGTCACGGTATCACACGTGCACTAATGGAGTTTGACGAGTCTCTACGTCCAGCTCTACGTAAAGCTGGCTTTGTTACTCGCGATGCTCGTAAAGTTGAGCGTAAGAAAGTTGGTCTTAAGAAAGCACGTAAGAAGACACAGTTCTCTAAGCGTTAATTTATTACGTTTCAAGAATTCAAAAACCCAGCTTATGCTGGGTTTTTTGTTTTTAGCATCTCCTATGCACATCCATCTCTCGAGTTAACGAGGCATCTCGTTCGTTTTATCCTGCTTATTTGCTCAAAAATATCGCGTCGAGTTAAAAAAGTTCAATAAATATAATAATTAGTGCAATTCGAGCGGTAACTTGGCGGTTTTTTTTGCTACAATTGGCGAAGCAAGTAGAAAGACCTGAGATCCAGTCACGCGATTTGGTGCGTATCCTTAGTCGGGGGGTTGATCTTAGTCAGTATATTGTTGTGTCAGATGCGATATCATAAATACTCGGTTTCATGCTCGAAGTAATCATAGATGATTTTCTGCGGGTTTATTCGGGCATGGATCTGGAATAACCTTGTTTTAATCAAGGTATTTATTTATGATCGCGTCTATTTTGTAATTTCTTAAATTAACCTGCTGTAACTGATGTTCTCAATATAGCAAGTGTTGGGAATCAAGTGGAGATAAGTGGATGAGCAATGCGCCTGTAGACAACAGCCGACGTCGCTTTTTAACTATCGCTACCTCTGTTGTAGGTGGCGTTGGTGCGGTTGGAGCTGCTGTTCCTTTTATTGCGTCCTGGAATCCAAGTGAGCGAGCTAAATCTGCAGGTGCGCCTGTAGAAGTAGATATCAGCAAGCTTGAGTCTGGACAACTTATTCGTGTTGAGTGGCGAGGCAAACCAGTTTGGATTGTTAATCGTACACCAAAAATGCTAGAACAAATGAAGCAACACGAAGACAAACTTCGTGATCCTAACTCTGAAGAGCCACAGCAGTTGGCATCAGCGCAGAACGGTTACCGTTCTAAGCGACCTGAGCTTTTCGTCGCGGTTGGGATTTGTACTCACTTAGGGTGTTCACCATCTTTCCTTAACGGAAGCTTTGGTGAAAAAGTAGAAGGCACTGATAGTGGTTTCTTCTGTCCTTGTCACGGTTCGAAGTTTGATATGGCGGGGCGCGTATTCCAAAACGTACCTGCACCTCTAAACTTAGAGATCCCTCCGTATACCTTTATTGACGACACTACCATTTTGGTAGGTGAAGAAGAAGGGGTTGCATAATGTCTGTTAATGTAGATAAAGCAGCAAATACGGGCGTTGTGGGTAAAGTTGTTGATTGGATTGATGCTCGTATTCCGATGACTCGCGTCTGGAATATGCACATTGCTCAATACCCAGCGCCAAAAAACTTTAACTTCTGGTATTTGTTTGGTTCACTCGCCATTCTAGTACTGGTAAACCAGATTGTAACGGGTATCTGGCTAACCATGAACTTTGTGCCTTCTGCTGAAGGTGCATTTGCATCAGTAGAATACATCATGCGTGATGTTGAATATGGTTGGTTATTGCGATACCTACACTCTACCGGCGCATCCGCATTCTTTATCGTGGTCTATCTTCACATGTTCCGCGGTATGATCTACGGTTCTTATCAAAAGCCACGTGAATTACTGTGGTTGTTCGGTATGTTTATCTTCCTAGCACTAATGGCTGAAGCTTTCATGGGCTACTTATTACCATGGGGTCAGATGTCTTTCTGGGGTGCTCAGGTAATCATTTCATTATTCGGTGCAATCCCTGTAATTGGTGATGACTTAACGCTTTGGATCCGTGGTGACTACGTTATTTCTGGTGCGACGCTCAACCGCTTCTTTGCACTACACGTTATTGCACTACCATTAGTACTGGTTATCTTAGTATTCCTTCACATTGTTGCACTGCACGAAGTAGGCTCGAACAACCCTGACGGTGTTGAGATCAAGCGCAAGAAAGGCTCTGTAGCTGAGGAAGACAAACCTAAGTTTAAATTCCATGAATACTACACTGATAAAAAAGATATTGTGGATGCAATTCCATTCCACCCTTACTACACAGTAAAAGATGTCTTAGGTGTTGCTGGCTTCTTAATTTTCTTCTGTGCCATTGTGTTCTTTGCACCGGAAATGAATGGTTTCTTCCTTGAAGCACCAAACTTTGAAGCGGCAAACCCGCTTAAAACACCAGAGCACATTTTCCCAGTTTGGTACTTTACGCCATTCTATGCGATCCTTCGTGCTATCCCTGATAAGTTGATTGGTGTAATTGCAATGGGCGCTTCAATCGTAGCATTGGCACTACTGCCTTGGATTGACCGTGGTTCGGTTCGTTCAATTCGCTACCGTTGTGGTTTCCATAAGTTGAACATTGCTCAGTTTGTTGTCACATTCGTTATCCTTGGCTGGATTGGTGCAACACCGCAAACTGACTTTAAAACGCTATTGTCGCAAATCACGACAGTAACTTATTTTATGTTCTTCGTGTTGCTATTCTTCTACAGTAAAAACGAGAAGACGAAGCCACTACCAACGAGGTTGACGAAATGATGAAAAAGCTAGTAATCGGTTTATTCGCATTGTTGCCAACGTTATCGATGGCAGCGGGCCCATCAGTGCCTTTGATGGAAGCAAACAATGATTTAACTGATAAAGCATCTCTACAGCGTGGCGCTAAGTTATTTATGAACTACTGCCTTGGCTGTCACCAAATGCAATATCAGCGTTATGAGCGTACTTTCCGTGACATCGGTATTCCAACTGAAATTGGTCAAGAAACGCTTATTTTCGATGGTTCAAAAGTAGGTAGCCATATTAAAAACTCTATGGCTAAAGATGATGCAGCAAAATGGTTTGGTGCTGCGCCACCGGACTTAACACTTATCTCTCGTGTTAAGTCTCCGGACTACATCTATACTTACTTGAAGTCATTCTATAAAGATGAGTCTCGCCCATTTGGTGTGAACAACGTTGTTTTCCCATTGGTGGGTATGCCTCACGTACTACAAGAGTTACAAGGCTTGCCAACACCGATCACTGAAGAAGTGGAAGAACACGGTCACACAGTGACTAAAGTTGTCGGCACTGAAACAGATGGTACCGGTGAGATGAGTGTTGATGAATATGACCAAGCAGCACGTGACCTGACAAACTTCTTAGCTTATGTAGGTGAGCCTTCTCGCCTAGAGTCAGAAGCTATTGGTATTAAGGTTATTGGTTTCTTAGTTATCTTCTTCATCCTGGCATTCTTCTTGAAGAAAGAATACTGGAGAGATGTTCATTAATTTGAATATTCAAAGGTAATTTTTGCAATAGGGGCGTTCGCCCCTTTTGCTGTTTAAAGTGATTTAATTACTTTTAGTTTTTTAATGGAGGTAGGCATGGCCGTTGCTGCCAATAAGCGCCCTGTAATGACACTTTTTTCTGGGTCAAACTGTATGTACAGTCACCAGGTACGTATTGTACTTGCTGAGAAAGGTGTAAGTGTTGATATTCATCAGGCTGAAAAGGACAACTTACCAGAAGCTCTACACGAGATTAACCCGTATGGCACTGTTCCTACGCTAATCGATCGTGAGCTTGGCTTGTACCAAGCGAATATCATTATGGAGTATCTAGACGAGCGCTTCCCGCATCCTCCTCTGATGCCTGTGTATCCAGTAATGCGTGGTCGTAGTCGTTTAATGATGCATCGCATTGAAACTGACTGGTACTCACTTGCTGAAAAGATCACTGCGGGTGGTGATGAAGCGGCTCAAGCTCGTAAAGAGTTAACTGAAGCGCTGCTAGCTGTAGCACCTATCTTCAATGAAGCACCTTACTTCATGAGTGAAGAGTTCAGCCTAGTTGATTGTTATTTAGCTCCACTACTTTGGCGTTTACCACAGCTTGGTATTGAGCTGAATGGCGCTGGTAGCAAAGAGCTAAAAGAATATATGCTGCGTTTATTTGAGCGTGACTCATTCCAAGCATCGCTAACGGATGCAGAGCGTGAGATCAGATCGTAATGACGTCTAATCGTCCTTACTTACTACGCGCATTTTACGAGTGGATTGTCGATAACGAATGTACACCGCATTTAGTGGTGAACGCAGACTTTCCCTCGGTACAGGTTCCAACACAATTTGTGCAAGAAGGGCAAATTGTGTTGAACGTAAGCCCGTCTGCTGTGACGAATTTCTCAATGGACAATCAAGCACTGAGCTTTAATGCCCGGTTTGGTGGCCAGCCGATGCAGGTATATGTGCCTAATGGTGCGGTATTGGCTATCTATGCAAGAGAAAATGGTGAAGGCACGGTATTTACACCTGAAGAAGAAATCTTTGAAGATGAAGAGTTTGATTTGGTAGAAGAGACGGAAATCTCACAATCTCCAGAGACTAAGCCAGAACCTGAAAAGAAAAAAGGTTCTCACCTTCGAGTGATAAAATAAAAAAACCTGCGAATGCAGGTTTTTTTATGGCTATACGTTATTGTTTATATGTACTCAAAGGCTTTAATCACACGTTTTACACCATTAATATTTCTGGCGATTTCTACCGCTGAGTTTGCTTCTTGCTTAGAGACTAAGCCCATCAAGAACACTTCGGCATTCTCGGTAACTACCTTAATATTTGCGCCATTGACTTCGTCGGCCGCCAGCAGTTTGGTTTTAACTTTGGAGGTCAGCCAAGTATCATGTGTTTGCGTCGTGATGCCGATGTTTGAGCTTATTCTCAACTGATTATGTACTTGCTTAATCCCTGCGACGTTCTGTAGCGCACGCTCAGCTTCCGTTTTCATTTCTTGATTAGTGACCTGACCAATCATTAATACTACGCCATTAACACTCACCAGCGTGATATTGGCATGATCAGCAAGGCGCTTAATCTCTTTGATGGCAAGCGTGCCTTTGATCTCGATATTGTTATCGTCAATTTGTGCACCGATAGTGCGTCTATCATTTGCTGCAGACACCGCACCGGCTGTACCAGCAACTACCGCAGCAGCACACCCTTGTAGTAACAAGATGGCGGCAAGTAAAGAGGCTATTCTCATCATCATACTTCGTCCTGAGGGAATAAAATTGCGTCGATTAGCTCACTTAAACAGTGAGTATTGAATAGTTGTGACTCGATTATCCGGCTTGGGCGTTTACTTGGGATCCGGATTTCTACATCCTGTGGGCCCAACAGGCCGGTAATTTCACCACCATCATCACCAACTAATGCGATGACTTTCATATCTCTAGTAAGGGCAGCTTCCACTGCGCCAATAACCGCCTTTTCTTGCCCGTTTATGGCATACGCCACCAGCAAATCTCCTTGCTGCGCAAATGCGCGTATTTGCTTGGCAAAGCGCTCTCTGGCTTTGCCATTTTCTGGTGACGCCAAATTATATTGCTCATTCGTTAGTGCAATCGCCGGCAGACACGGGCGTTCGGTTTCGTAAAAGTTGCTTAAGATGGTTGCGAAGTGGTGCGCCAACATATGATTACTTGGCGCGCCGCAGCAGATGATTTTATTGCCATTGATCAGGCTCTGAGCCATGGTCATCGCTGCGGTTTCTAGCGCTTTAGGCAATACTTCGCCCGCGGCTATCTGCGCTTGAATTGACTCTGTAAATATAGATTTTATAGATTCTTGCATGCTAAAAAATATTTCTAATCCAGTTTATTTCAGGGGGATCGGCCCCTTGAATGGCAACAAAGTCGACTCTAAGTTGCGTGTTATGCAAATTTTGCTGTGCTAAATAATTATAAATACTACGCTTTAATCTTTGAAGCTTAGTTTTTGATAGTGCGTTAATTGCGCCACCAAAGTGGCTGCTATCGCGATACTTTACTTCAATAAACACTAAGGTTTGCGACTCTCGCATAATGAGATCTATCTCTCCGTATTTACAGAGATAGTTTCTGGTGACGGGGGTTAATCCTTGTTTTACCAAGAATTGCTCCGCAATCACCTCAAAATGCTCGCCCTTACTCCGTGTGTTGCTAAATAATCCCTTAAACATCCAGATATCCTATCTGATCAAAGAGTCTCCCGCAGGTTTCTCTTGTTGCATAAATAATGGTAGCGGAGGCTGTTCATCTAAGCTCACCAAACGAATTTGTTTATTATGATACTGTGCCCAACTGAGCTTTCGCACAACATCACTGCCACCGCGTATGCTGAGTTGGCCGGTTAAGCCATCAAAACTTTTACCCGAGAGCCAAGCCAGTTGGCGCAACTCGGGGACTAAATTCGTGGCGTCATATGCCATTGCAAACAGGCGCTGTTCTAAATCGGCCTGCTCAGGCCATAAAGATTGATAGGCATCTCGAAGCGGTGCTTTTTCAACAGCACCCGGTAGCATCCAAGGCTGCTCGGTAAAATAAAGCCCTTCTAAATCGCCCTTATCAGTAACATCAATTTGTTTACTATAACTGCGAGAGCTTGCATATAAAGGGATCCTATCGGCGAATGTACTGACATTGACGTCTAAATAAGGTTTGAGCAGTCTAGTTTCCATTGCATCACCTAAAATATAGATGGCATCAATGTCGCGTCTAGAGCGTGTTTCACTTTTGACCTCTTTGCGAAATAGACTTTTGATGACGCTAGTGCGTGCTTTGGATGCATCGACCTCTAAAATATCCGTGATGACATCCGCCATATTGGTACTATTGGTATAATAACCCACTTCTGGTGCGGTCTCACTGTAGCGTTTCCAACCTTGATCAAAATACTCAATTAAACGCTTACCAGAGGCGTTCGCTGGAGCCAGTAACATGGGTTTTTTATAGCCTTTAGCAAGAAAGTGCTTCATTGCTTGCTCGACTTCATGCTCAGGGTTAAGCGCAAAAAAGTACTGTTCACTGCTGCTAGGCGTAAGCGTTTCGCGAGCATTTAAAAATAAGGTGGGGTACGCCGCAAAACCTTTATCTGCGAGTAGTTTTTCAACGTTGGATTTTAATAATGGACCAATGACAAAATCGACATTTGCCTCAGCAAGTTGCGTTACTATTTCAGACTCGGATGCCATTTCATCAATGAAGAAGACCTCTTCAATCGTCCCTTCGTCAGTAGCAGCCAAGAAACCATTTTTAAGCGCTGTACCGAGTCGCTCGCTCGCACCTGATTGTGGTAACAACACCGCAAGTCTTTTAACTTGGTAAGGTTCAAGCGCAACCGCGCCTTGTAAATCTTTAGGCAGCAAAGCAACCGCAGGGTGATTAGTAAAACGACGACGCCAATTATTCATGGCTTGGTCGAGCTGGACGCTCGAACCCAAATAAATTTGTTGATATTTAGCCAGTGTTACCCAACCACGTTGTAAAACCGAGCCAGAATCAAAGCGCTCTAGGGCGTAACTTGATAGCTGCTGTAGCGCGAGCCAAATCTCTTCGTTTAGCCCCGCCACCGCTAAGTTATGTTCATTGGCAATATCGGCCGCTTTAAAGTATTCAACCAATGCTTTTTTTGGTAGTTGCTGAGAGGCATAAATACTACCTAGTAAATACTCATACCAAGCTTGGTGTTCAGGGGTGTTGAGTCGGCCCTCTAGCGTATTTAGTATGGCTAACGCATTGGCATACTGCGACAATTCTTTGCGAGCAAGTGCGATGTATAATTTGTTTTGAATATGATCAACACTGGCTTTTGCTTCCATCGCTAAACCAATTTGCTCTAACATTTGCCAGTCTTTTTCTAAGATAGCAGCGTCTCTGGCTGCATATAGCAATTGGATTTTGGCAACGCCTTCTTTAGTCTGCGCCTTTGCAAATAACGACGCGGCGTTGTCATCCGATTGGCTAACGGCTTTAGTTGTTTTAGTTTCTTGGGCGGATTTGGTGACATTTGTGCTTGTACTACAAGCGGATAACCCCGACAATATGGCAACTAAAAGCGCTATCTTTTTAAACTGCACAGGCAAACCTTCTTTTTCACGACTGAGTGGATATCTTACTGACTGATATTGGAGAGCTCAATGGCTAATCTTCACAACGAAAACAAAATCGGCACCCTACATATTGTAGCGACACCAATAGGTAATTTAGATGACATCAGTGAACGTGCACTGAAAGTGTTAAGTCAGGTCGATTTAATCGCTGCCGAAGATACGCGCCACACCGGTAAATTATTGAGTCACTTTAGCATTAAAGCAAAAACTTTTGCACTGCATGATCACAACGAGAAGCAAAAAGCGCAGCAAATCTTAGATTGGTTAAACGAAGGTAAAGACATCGCGCTAGTATCTGATGCGGGTACGCCGCTTATCAGCGATCCGGGCTATGCTGTGGTAAACCTGTGCCGTGAAGCAGGTGCGACTGTGACTCCCGTTCCTGGCGCGTGTGCCGCCATTGCTGCGGTGAGTTGTTCAGGCTTACCGACAGATAAGTTCCAATTCGTGGGATTTTCACCAGCAAAAAGCCAAGCGCGTCAGCAATTTTTTAAAGATGCAGTCGCCTCTGGCATCACCAGTATCTTGTACGAAAGTACCCACCGCATTATGGCAAGTCTAGAAGATATGAAAATCGCGCTGGGCGAAACACAACACATTGTTTTTGCTAAAGAACTGACCAAAACCTATGAAACCTTTTTCAGTGGCACGGTTACCGAGCTCATTGAGTTTTTAACCGCAACGCCTGAAAAGCAAAAAGGTGAACTGGTGCTGATGCTACCCGGTGAACAAAGAGATGAGCAAGCATTAACGCCAGAAGCGAAAAAGCTGATTGAGTTACTAGAGCCAGAAATGCCATTGAAAAAGGCCTGCGGCGTGGCAGCTGAATATTTAGGGCTAAAAAAGAACGCCTTGTATAAGGCTATCATTGCTGAGCGAGAAGCGTAATACACGCAATTTATCGCGTGCGTTATTGCATTAAAGTGCGTATAATCGCCCGCCTGAGTCAGCCGGATAATCGCTGCCTGTGACGAAAATGATCAGGGGGAGGAAAGTCCGGGCTCCAATGGGCAGGGTGCCAGCTAACGGCTGGGGGGCGTGAGCCTACGACAAGTGCAGCAGAGAGAAGACCGCCTAAGTCCTTCGGGACCGGTAAGGGTGAAAGGGTGCGGTAAGAGCGCACCGGACCACTGGTAACAGTTGGTTGCAAGGTAAACTCCACCCGGAGCAAGACCAAATAGGGTTCCTTATGGTGTGGCCCGCATCGGAACCGGGTAGGTTGCTTGAGCCTAGGAGCGATCCTAGGCCTAGACGAATGATTATCGATCTCCTTCGGGAGTGAACAGAACCCGGCTTATAGGCTGACTCACACCTCAAGCGTAAACATCCCTACATTAGATGTTTACGCTTGAGACTCCCACTTTATCACCTCACGATTACCTTGTTAAAAACGCCATTTATTTGTATATCTCACCACTTTTCGTTAATTTATTTACCAGTGTTTTCTCGTTGAATTTATTTAAGTGACTGATAAAAAATAACTTTTATGGTTGGTACAATACTTGGAAAGATAGAGCCATCTCTCAAACGAAAATGAGTAATGGAACTATCATGTACAAGAACAACAAAGTCTTATTATCAACCATTTTATGGTTTGGCACGCTACTGTGGTCGGCATTATTTTCATCCTTGGTGAAGGCTGAGTCGGTAGACAAGCTGATCAAAACCCTCATGAAAGAAAGGCATATTCCCGGATTACAGTTAGCCGTGGTTAAAGACGATAAAATCATTAAGCAAGGAAGTTATGGTTTTGCAGACTTACAGCATCAAGTGCCTGTGACTGAGCAGACGTTATTCCCGATTAATTCGATGACAAAGGCGTTTACCGGTGTTGCGATTGTACAGTTAGCTGAGCAAGGTTATCTAAACATTGACGATGAAATTGGTAAACACTTACCTGATTTACCTAAAGCTTGGCTGCAACTCAAAATTAATCAATTAATGGGTCACACCACAGGTCTGCCGCCGATCCTGGCATCAAATTATGCCCTAGAAACCATTGTACCGAATGATGCGGAAGCCTCATGGCAAGCTGTGCAAAAGCAGCCTCTTCAATTTACACCTAACTCGCGTTTTAGTTATAACCAAACCGGCTATGTGATTTTGGGTAAAGTCATTGATAAATATGCACCTGAAGGGTTTCCTGCTTTTATAACTAAGATGCAGTTAGCACGTGCTAACATGCCGCAAACCGCGCAGGCAGGTTTTGATTATCTTGAACTTATGGTGCCAAATCAGGCTCGCCAATATATTCATTTAGGTGAGGGGAATTACAAAAACTTTTACGGCGAATTCCCTTATATGTTGAGAACCGCCGCGGGAATGAGTTCAACCGCAACGGAACTAGCTAACTATGTTGTATCACTACAACAAGGCGAGCTGGTTAAAGAGTTAGATATGCTATGGACGCCAGTTAAGCTGAACAACGGGCGTACAGAAGCCTTTAACACCAAGGAAAATGGCTATGCAATGGGCTGGCAAGTGATTCAGCGTAAATATCACCCAGCGATCAGCGCAAGCGGAGGAAACGCGACTACGGTGATCACCTACCCTGAAGACAAGGTTTCTGTGATTGTACTTACTAACCTGTTGGGTGGATTACCCATTGAGTTTGTTGATAATATTGCCGCTTACTATATTCCCAACTTTAACGACGCTAGTAAGCAAAAGGCCTACCAGCCGATGGCGTACTTAAAGCAGCTTACAGATAAACAAGGCTTTGCCGACTTTGCGGCTATGTTTGCAAAAGCGCAGCAAGATACCGGTGTAATGTATGATTTAGAGATCTTGGTGGAGTGGGGCAATAAGCTTGTTGAAGATGGTCAAGTTAATAATGGTATCGAAATCTTTAAATTTGCACTGACACAAAATAACGAGCAGCCATATTACCACAACAGCATCGCGCAAGCGTATGAGTTAAATAAGCAGTATGCACAAGCACTGGCGCACTATCGGCAGTTACTTGCGATAAACCCAAACAGTCAGTTCGCAAAAAATAAAGTAGCGGAAGTGAAGGAGTATCTTTAACTCACCATAAGACTGTGACGGCAACCTAAACAAATCGAAAGCTGCAAGTTCAATTACTTGCGGCTTTTTAGTATTTAACCTGAGGTTTGGATAAGAAATGAGCTAACTCATTGTTTTTAAAATTACATTAAATTATTTCCTTGTCTAGCCAGAGAGTTTTGGAGATAACTCCGCTCTCGCGTCCTGCTACCGCCCAGCTACCTACATCCTTGTAGGCAAGGCGAATTTATGCACCAATAGCTGGGCTATTGGAAGTGAATTCAACGCAGTTAGCGCAAAAACTGGCTGCTAGAAAGTCATAAATTATCCGAAGCTCAGGTTATTTACTATTGGCAATAAATTGCTGTCTATACTTAACGAAGTATTAGAAGCTGCGGTATACTACGCAATCACCTATTTGAGCTATGTACTGCTATAGATAGTTAGTACTGCTTGTTGATAGCAAATCTAATTGAGAAAGTCATACCATGAGCCGACAACCTACTCCACTCATTGAGCCACAAACACCGAACCACTGCGTTGATGCCTTTCGCCGCTTTAGCGTTGCACCCATGCTGGATTGGACGGATCGCCATTGCAGAACCTTTCACCGTAAGCTGACTAAACATGCGGTGCTTTATACTGAGATGATCACTACAGGTGCGATTATTTTTGGTAAAGGGGATTATTTGGCATTTGGTGCGCATGAGTTACCAGTGGCGTTGCAGTTGGGTGGCTCTGATCCTAAGGCGCTGGCAGAGTGCGCTAAGCGTGCTGAGCAATATGGCTACAGTGAGGTAAACCTAAATGTGGGTTGCCCGTCAGATCGCGTGCAAAATGGTCGCTTTGGGGCGTGTTTAATGGCTGAGCCTCAGCTCGTTGCTGATTGTGTGGCGGCGATGAAGGCAGAAGTGAATATTCCGGTAACGGTAAAAACGCGCATTGGTATTGATGAACAAGATTCCTATGAGTTTCTTACGGCGTTGATTGAAGCCTCGCAGGCGGTGGGCTGTGATGACTTTATCATTCATGCCCGTAAAGCATGGTTGCAAGGCTTAAGCCCGAAAGAAAACCGTGAGATCCCACCATTAGATTATCCTCGCGTATATCAATTAAAGAAAGACTATCCAGATCTGCATATCAGTATTAATGGTGGTGTTAAAACTCTTGAGGAATGTCAGCATCATTTGGCTCACCTTGACGGCGTAATGGTTGGCCGTGAGGCTTATAGCAACCCGTTTATGTTGTCGCAGGTTGATGAGCTGCTATATGGCGAAGCTGCATTTACGCAAACTCGCCATCAAGTCGTAAGAAGCATGTATGACTACTTTGAAAGTGAAATGTCGAATGGTGCAAACTTTTGGCATATTGCGCGTCACATGTTGGGTATTTTTCAAAATCAGCCCGGAGCGAGAGGATTCCGTCGTCACTTATCAGAAAATGGTCACAAAAAAGAGGCTGGCATAGAGGTGATGGAAAAGGCGCTGTCTTTTGTACCTGAAGCGTAAAATATATTGCTCCAATCCTGTGTGTGAAAAAGACGATTTTATCGTCTTTTTCACTATTTAATGTATCTCAATAAATTTATTTTTCTTTTCAAAAAACCTTAACTCAATGATTTAATTTTGTTTTTATTTTTGGCACGGCTCTTGGAATAGTCTAACTATATTATAAAAGGAGCCGAACAATGACCATCATCAACAGAATTGAAGATCTTATCAAAGCAGAACTTAACGCGTTACTAGACAAAGCCGAAGACCCACAAAAAATGGCAACTCAGTTAGTGCGTGATTTAGAAGAAGCGCTATCTGATTGTCGTGCAACGGCAGCAGAGCTTATTTGCCAACAAAAAGTAGCGCAGCGCCAAGTTGAGCAAGCAAATAAAGCTGCGACAACGTGGCAAAGTAAAGCCGAACATGCCCTTGAAAAAGATCGTGAAGATCTTGCCCGCTCAGCCCTTGAGCAAAAGCAGCGAGAAACCGAAAAAGCGCAAGAAGCACAGCAAAAAATTGATGATCTAACGCCTGCTCTTGAAAAACTCAGCGCAGATGCGGACAAGTTGCAAAGCAAAATTCAGCAATTAAAGGCAAAAGAAAAGGCCATGTTGCGCCGCTTGGAAGCTGGTAAGGCAAGGTTAACCATCAAACAAACGCTGAATAGTGACGATATGCACTCTGCAACGCGCAAGTTCGACGAGTTAGAACGTAAGGTGGCGCGCCTTGAAGCTGAAGTCGAATCCTATGACTTAGGGCAGCCCGATGTATGGCAGCGCTTTGAAGATGAGCAAAAGCAACAACAAATCGACGATGAATTAGCCCAACTGAAGCAAAAAATGGCGAGCTAGGCTCGCCCAAAGCAACGAACTGAGCAATCAAAGCGAAAGGGGATAAAGATGAAAAATAGATATAAATCAACACTGTCTCAAATGAATAGTTCAAAGAAAATTGGTGGCGTATGTGCGCAACTCGCACAACGTTTTGATATGCCAATTTGGTTAACGCGTTTACTAACGGTATTGCTGTTTTTTAAGTTTCCAATGTTGGTGTTATTGGCGTATGGCATCGCTTGGTTTGCAATGCCAAAAGCGCAATACGAAAACTAAGTACGGCGACGAGGTAGGCACTATGAAAGTCGTGGCCGGTATATTATTAGCGCTGGTATTTTTATTGGCGCTTTCTTGGGTGTCGCTGCCACTAATATGGTTAGACATCAGCGATCTGCAACTCGATATGGGATTTGACCTAGGTTGGTTTGGCTTTGAAATACTCACGTTGCTATTTGCAATTGTAGCGCTGGTGGTGCTAGGAGCACTCTTGAGCGCGGGTGTTTTAGGGTTGCTCCTTATTGTGTTCATTGGGCTAGTAATGACATTGCTATTTAATTCGCTGATAGTGCTATTTCCACTCATCTGTATTATTGCAATAGTGTGGTTAGTGGTAGACAAATCTGCTCAAGCAAAAGTTTGAGCAGTGGGTTTTTGTTGGCGGTAGGAGATAAAAAACACGCTAAATTGGGATCTGTGATATAGTTATTTGCAGTTATAAATCCAAGGAAAGCCAACATGAAATCAAGTGTAATCAAAACCTTAATTTTTGCTTTATCAACTTTTATCGGCTTTAACGCTTCAGCTCATCAAGGGCATGAGCATGGTGAACATCATCATGGTTCGGAGCAACTTTCTGTTCACAACGCAACCGTGCGTGCATTTTTACCGGCAGCACCTTCAACTGCAGGTTATCTCGTTATTGAAAACCCAACGCAGCAAAATAAAGTGCTGGTTAAGGCAGCGCTTGAAGGCGTTAAGCGTGTTGAAATTCACGAGCATGTTCATAAAGAAGACATGATGAAAATGCAACGTGTCGACGAGCTCGCGATCCCTGCGGGTAAATCAGTAACATTTCAGCCTGGTGGTTATCACTTAATGGTGTTTGAACCAGTAGAAACATTAAAAGTCGGTGAGAAGCGTAAGCTTACGCTATATTTTGCTGATGGCGATAGGATCTTCACCATGGCGGAAGTCGTCGCACTTGCAGACATGTTTGGTGGCAAAGAAAAATCAAACGCCGGACATCACTCTCATCACTAAAAACAGTGAGGTATTAAATGGGAAATCATACGGGAAAAATCATCTCTGGCATTATCGCTGTCATACTTCTGGGTTATGTTATAGCCGTATATTGGAGTGTGGAACCAGAGCAGTTTGACGTCGTCGCGGCTGCAAAAGCGGATGCGCAGAAAAATGGCAATACATTAGTCACTGGATATGTAACGACACATACCTTGATTAAAGTGACGGATACGCTTTTAAATAAGCCAGGTGGTTACTTGTCGAATGACATGATGCCACCAAGCGTAATGATGGATAACATGCCTGCTTGGGAATACGGCGTGCTTGAGATGACACGAGATCTTACACTTTCGATGCGTAAAGATTTTAGTCGTTCACAATCTCAATCGACTGAACACCCAAGTTTAAAGCTAGCCCAACCACAGTTTAATATCAGTTCAACAGCGTGGATGTGGCCAAGTGCTGAAGGTGAATATCAAAAAGGCAATGACTTACTGCGTCAGTATTTGACTCAAATCTCTGATAATAGTAACCGCGACAGTCAGTTTTATGCGCGTGCTGATAACTTGAGAGCTTGGCTAAAAGAGGCCGAAAAGCGCATGGGCAGCCTAAGCCAAAGATTAAGTGCAAGCGTAGGTCAAGACAGATTAAATACCGATTTAGCTGGGGATTCGGCAGCTGATCAAGCAACCATGACGCCAAGCCATAATATAGTGAAAACCTCTTGGTGGCAGATTGATGATGTATTTTATGAAGCCAGAGGTGCCACGTGGGCGTTACTGCACTATATGAAAGCAGTAGAGCATGACTTTAGACCTGTGCTTGAAAAGAAAAATGCACTTGTCAGCCTACAGCAGATCATCAGAGAGCTAGAGGCGACTCAAGAGACAGTGTGGAGCCCTATGGTATTAAATGGCAGTGGCTTTGGCTTGGTAGCGAACCATTCTCTGGTTATGGCAAATTATATTTCGCGAGCCAATGCGGCTCTCATCGAACTTAGTGAACTTTTAGCGCAAGGATAACATCATGAAAAAACACTTTTTAGCAGCGGCATTATCTCTCGCTTGCTTAGCACCTGCTGCACACGCAGACACGGTACTCGGGCTTTATGTCGGTGCAGAAGGGTGGGATACCGAAACCGAAGGTAGCTTTGCTGAAAAAGGCAATATGCAAACCTTTAACTTTGACGATGAAACTTTTACGAGTTTCTATGCTGCACTTGAGCACCCAGTACCGCTAGTACCAAATATCAAGTTACGCTATACCGAGCTTGAGTTAAATGGTCAAACGACGTTAACAGAGTCTTTTGACTTTGGTGGCCAAGTTTATACGGTAGGTACTGACGCGACAACAAACGCAGATCTAAACCACATCGACTACACATTGTATTACGAAGTGCTAGACAATGACTTGTTGACGTTAGACTTTGGTGTGAACTTTAAGCAGTTTGACGGTTCTATCATGGTAACTGGTACTGCAAATGGTCAAACACGCACAGAAGAAGTTGAATTCTCAGGCTTTGTTCCTCTAGGTTATTTGCGCGGTGAAGTGGGTTTACCACTTACAGGGCTAAGTGTTTTTGCCGAAGGCAGCATGCTTGCAATTGATGATAGCAAAATCCAAGATTATCAAATTGGTATCGCTTATGAGTTTATCGACAATATGGCTGTTGATGTTGCGGTAAAAGTGGGTTACCGCTCTATGGTACTTGAGCTAGATGATATCGATGATATCTACACTGACTTAGATGTCTCTGGTCCATTTGCAGGGATCCAACTACATTTCTAAGATAGTCTAGTTTACTCCTTTAGCGGCTTGGTACGAGTGTTCGACCAAGCCGTTTTGGTTTGTGTTGAGTAAATAGAACAACTTCCTTATCTATCTTCCCACTCGAGAGAAAATTCGCTTTCAAAGGCCTTTTCTACAAGTTGCTTGTATTGTTTATTGATTGGGCTTTGGAGTAATTTTTTTAGCTCGTCTCCGGTTTGCGTCAGCTTGTAATAGCTCAGTACCAAGTCATTGGATTTGGCTGTTAAAGTCATTTTTTTACGTAAATACACCAGCTGCATTGCCTGTCCTTTTTGTAGCGATGCGGACTCAATTTCTTGCCGATAAAGGATATTAATATCCATCAGTGTAAGTATATTTGGGAAGTTCAGCCCAGCTTGGCTTAAGTTGATGGATTCGGTGCTGCCTTTACGCAGCAAATCAAAAATAGACGGCTTTTTATAGTATCCATGAAGAATAAGGTAGCTGTCTTCTTTTTCTAAGTAGCCACACAATGGTGCACATCTTTGTAACGCGGTTGCTTCACGTTGGGTCATCATCTTTAGGGTTTGCAAACTTTTAATTGAAAAAGTGCCAGGCGTAATACTTTCACCCACTAATATCTTTGCCCACAACTTTTGCATAGAGTGATTGGCAATGTCTTCTGCAAGGGTGATGAAGTGCTCCAACCAATCGGGATCGGGGCGACCTCGGGCGGTAACCTCGGGGCATAAAGTCAGTGCCATGCCCATAATGGCCTCAAGGTTTTGCTGGCGCTGGATTTTGATTAATTGTTGGCGCTTTAGAGCACGTTTTAGCGTGCCGTGCTCAGTTCGCACCGTGTATTGGTTATCTTTATTTTTATCAGACTGATAACGGTCATTTTGAGTGACAAGCGGTGTGATCCGTTTCACCATAGGGTAGCCGAGCTTTTCTTCAATCGAAAGCGCTAAAGCTGACTTTACTTGTGCATTTTTGACTGCCATATCAAGCTCGTAGTTTATACAGTGTGTGCATATGATTGACCGCAGAATTGGTTACTTGCGGTAAATACTGCTGCATAAAAAGTGCGATAAAACTGCCAATAAACGGCGTATTAGCTCTTCCTTCAATCGTGATGGTCAGTTTTTTATCGGCCTGAACGGTCAACAAATTAAGGCTGATTTTGGCTAAATGTTCATCGTCCAAATGTAATGACAGCTCTAAACTCTGTTCGTTGATTTTGGTGATGGTCATTTCAGCTTCTCCCCAAGGATGCACTAACACAGCTGAGCCGCCCACTCGTTGCTTTTTTGGCAAAATACGAAAGTGGATGTCTTCGGTTGCTTGCCAATTAAATAATGCTGGCCAATGGGATAATACCAATGGAGAGAGTGTTGTGTTATTTGCAGAAATATCGGTGCTTTTTACCACTTTATAATGGTGTGGCATCGCTAAACCAGCAATCACAATGACAAGTGCCAAAATCATCAGCATTCTAATAGGAGTAGATAAACGTTTGATACAGAATCCTCTTTGGTAAAAAGTATGCTAAATCATCTATTTTGTTCTATGCTCGACTATAATATTTCATGTATGTTAATCAAACAGAACTGTAATAGTAAAAATGTACCATATTTTGTAAGATGGTAAACACTGGAGTGAATCAGTGCCTATAATTAAAGAGTAGTGCGGATTTAAAGGGTAAAACATGGCACCTGAGCAAGAAGATTATTTGTTTGCAGAGCACGAAGAAGTTACTCAAGAAGAAGAAACGACAAGTGCTTTTTGGGATGTCTTAGTCGTTGATGATGATCCAGAGATCCATTCTGTTACTAAACTTGCGCTGTCTAATTTAGAGTTTTGGGGCAAAAAGCTCAGGTTTTTTCACGCCTATTCTGGCAAAGAAGCCATTGAGATTTTAAAAGAACAAAATAATATCAGTATCCTTTTACTCGATGTGGTGATGGAAACCGACGATGCTGGTCTTAATGTCGTCCGTCGAGTGCGCGAAGAAATAAAAAATATGGCAGTACGTATTATTATGCGTACAGGACAACCGGGTTATGCACCGGAAGAGAAGATCATTCGTGAGTTCGACATTAACGATTATAAAATGAAGACAGAACTCACCCGCAGCAAACTGGTTACTTCTTTACTTACCGCTATCCGTTCTTATCAACAAATTTGTGAGCTCGAAGCGCAAAGCCATGCACTAGAGCAGATCCTTTCAGCTTCTCGTGCCATACTTGGTCATACCGATATGGGTTCCTTTGCAGCGGCGGTCGTTGCCCAATTGGCAAATATTTTAGATGCGTCAGGCGAAGGCTTAGTGAGTGGCTACCTAGATGATGATATGCATTTAAGGGTGTTTGGCGGTAGTGAGCAGTACCGTGAATTCTTTGGTCATGGTATAGAGCAGCTTGATAATGGTCGTGTCATCATGCAAGTACAAAACTGTATTGATACCGAATCCCACCAATCTACCGCGCATGACATTACCTTCTTACTTGAAAGCAAAAACAAAAAAGCAGCCATTTATTTAGAGCTAGAGGCTGAGCCATCGGAAGCGCAATTGAAGTTTGCTGAGATATTCCTGACTAACGTTGGTGTTGGTCTTGATAATATTAAGCTATTCAACGAATTACGTGAGGTTGCTTACAAAGATAATCTCACCAAACTACCTAATCGCGCTAATTTTATCGAGAAAATAGAGTCGTACTTTAACCAGCAACAGTCGCTCGTTTTTATTCTTGTTGATATTGCTCAATTTTCTGACATCAATAACGGGTTAGGCCAAGAAGTTGGGAACTTGCTGTTATTAGGAGTTGCTGAGCGAATTAGTATTGAGTTTCCTGAGGCCCAGTTAATTTCACGAATTGGTGCGGATGTGTTTGGCTTTTTAATGCCAGAGTCGCAGTTTGATGAAGAGTCTTTTATTGATAACTTGTGCGTGCCCTACCATGTCGGGGAGCATTTGTTGACTATGCACTTTCATATTGGAGTGTGCCGTCAAGAAGACTTCCAACCGCAAGGAATAGAGACCTTAAAACTTGCGTATATTGCGCTTAACCAAGCAAAACAGTCGAGTATTCCACTGGATTGGTATACCCCAGATTTAGAAGAAAAAATGGCTTGGAAGCTGGGGTTAATAAGACAGCTCAGGCAAGATTTTGAGATGAAAAAACTCGAGGTCTGGTATCAGCCTCAGTTTTCTATTGCTGATCGCAAGGTGATTGGCTGTGAGGCTTTGTTGCGTTGGCCTTCAGGAAACGGGAATTATATTTCCCCTGCGATTTTTGTTCCGCTTGCGGAAAATGCAGGGCTTATTGTCGAAATTGGCCAATGGGTATTAGAACAAGCCTGTCAGTTGCAGGCAACGTTGCAGCAACAGGGATTCGGTGAGCTTAGCATTGCTGTTAACGTCTCTGTGCCGCAGTTTAAGGTGCCAAACTATGCACAGCAGGTTAAGGACACTATCTTGTCGTTTAATGTGGAGCCTAAGCATATTGAGCTTGAAGTGACAGAAAGTGTAGTCATGGATGAGGTAAACTCGGTGATCAATACACTCCAAGAGTTACAAGAATTTGGTGTTGAGGTGGCCATTGATGACTTTGGTACAGGATTTTCTTCTTTGAGCTATTTGCAAAAACTTCCTTTAGCACGGCTTAAAATCGACCGTGCTTTTGTCAAAGATATTCCTCATGATGACAGCGGTGCAATTGCCGATCTTGTCATCTCTTTAGGTCAGCATCTTGGCCTAAAAACAATTGCGGAAGGTGTTGAGACAGAAGAACAAATGACGGTGCTACAAAAGCTTGGCTGCGATGAGGTACAGGGATTTTTATTAGCAAAGCCAATGCCTGAGCGAGACTTGCTTGAATTTTTAGAGTCAAATTAGACAATTGTGTTGTTAAAATCGGTGCAATTGCTTTTCTTTGTAATGTTGATTAGACTAAAGTTTGAACACTCCGTTCTTAAATGTACTTAGGTACTTTGTATTATCAATAATAAAGGATTTGCTATGAAAATCGCAGGAGTTTGTGTTGTCCTATTGGTGCTTCTGACGGGTTGTAATTCAACGACCGAGTCGGCAAAAAACAATAATGAGAGCACGATAGCTAAGAATCAAGATGATTTATACTGTAAGCAAGATATCATCACTGGTAGTAAGTTTACAAAACGAAGATGTCGTACTAAAGACCAGATCGAGCATGATCGACGTGCGGCGAAAGACATGCTTAACCGACAGCAGAGTACTGTTGGCGTTCAGGGCGGTCAGTAAATTTCGCTTTGTTAGGCTAGCACGAGCAGTCTAATTATTTGTTCTAATTGAGGAAACAGTTGCGAGTTGCGCTGAAAACTCCTCTTTTAGAGCAATTACCTTTCTTTCTCTCTCAAGTTTAAATTACGCTTTATCTTTCCTGACTATCTCCACTTATTTAACCTGAGGTTTGGATAAGGAATGAGCTAACTCATTGTTTTTAATAACACATTAAATTATCCTCTTATCTAGCCAGACAGTTTTAGGGATAACAAGGCGAATTTATGCACCAATAGCTGGCTATTGGAAGTGAATTCAACGCAGTTAGCGCTAAAACTGGCTGCTAGAAAGGCATTAATTATCCGAAGCCCAGGTTATTTAATTGTGATTACGGTGGTATGAACGTTAGCGGTGATAGATATTATTGTGTGCATGGTATCTCATGTTTTAATACCAAATAGTCTTAATACCCACTCGATGTGAGAGGGGAGACCTGACGCTAGCTGCGTTAAAACTTCTTTTTTAGAACAACTAGGTGCATTGCTGCTAGCTGGGTGCGGAGCAAGCGACAAGACTTTCTAACCTCAAAAATAGCTCACCTAATTAAAAAAGCTTTGATGTCAGATGAGTAGTTAACAGATATTTGCCTTCAAGGCATCATGATTAAGCAGTGGTGTGAGAGTGACGTTAAACTAAAAAAGCCCCCGCAGCTTTAAACCTGCGGGGGCTCATAGTTACGACTAAATCTTGCGGGCTTTAGACTACAGTCTAAATGTGAAACCTGCGAAGATATAGCGACCCAAAGAATCATAGAAACCAGGGTAAGTGTTACCATTTGCTGGGCCTGCAGGACCATTTGGTACTAGTGGAGCTGTATTATCAAAGATATTATTTACACCACCGCGGAATTGCAGGTTATCAGAAGCATTCCATGTTACTGCAATATCAACGTAATCACGTGCAGTCATTGGAACTGGTCCATCGATTACTTGGCCGTCGTCATTTCGTGCGAATTCCTTCACTTCACTTACATAACGATAGGTTGCTGTAATGTTTGCATCCCAAGGTGTTACCCAAGTTGTTGAGAAGTTTGACTTAAAGTCAGGAACTGGATATTCACATACCGCTCTATCCCAACGACCAGCACAATCGTCAATATCACCACCTGGTAAGTTTTGCGTTGCAAACTTATCTAGCCATGTACCGATTAGCTTGAAGCGTAAAAGACCCATATCATCAGGCAGGTTATAACGGTATGATGCATCAAAATCGATACCGCTTGTTTCTACGCTACCAATGTTGGTATCAATCGCAGTGATCGCATCCTGGCCTAGCCACAATGAGCCTGTTGGACCACGGTTAATCAGTCCACAGAACTCGTCGTTACCATTAATCGCACACTGATTGAAGATTGTTGCTTCAGGGATTTCTTGAATTGCGTCTTCAACAGTAATGTCGAAGTAGTCAATCGCAATGTCTAAACCTTCAATGGCTTCAGGAGATAATAGAATACCAAACGAGATAGTATCTGATTTCTCAGGCTCTAGGTCTGGGTTACCACCAGTGATACTATTGTATTGACCTGCTGGGTTGATTAGTGCGTTAGAACCATATTTAGATGGATCAAGACCTGTTCTGGCACACTGCTCAACAGTTAAAGTTGGATTCGCTCCACCACATGGATCTTCCCAGTTAAACAAACCTAAACCAGCAGATCTGAATAGGTCACGTACGTTACCTGCACGCACTGCGCGTTGGAAGCTTGTTCTCAAACCAAGTTGATCATTAACGCGGATATCAAACGCACCTTTATAGGTGTTAGTTGTTTTATCCGTTGAATAATCAGAGTAGCGGTAAGCTAACTCTAAAGTAATATAATCAGCAAATTCAGAGTCTTCGACTAAAGGTACGTTGAATTCAGTAAAGAATTCATTGACGTCAAATTCACCACTTACGCCAAGAACTGGACCACCTTGACCTGCACCGTCACCCGACTGGAAGCCTTGATCCGGATTGAAGTCTAGCGACTCTTTTCTGTGCTCAAGACCAAATACCACGCCCACACCAGTGGAAGTCCCAGGTACTACAACACCGTACTCAGTAAGGTCACCAGTAACATAACCACTAATTTGTTTTGTTCTCGTGTCACCACGAGCAAATAGGGGCATAGTTAGATAGTCAATTTGCTCTTGAGTGATGTTCGCTGGATCGAAAATATTCCAAGGAATACAGGTTGGATCGCTACCATCTACAACTGACTTACATACCACGTTACCGTCATCATCTGTTGTTGCTTGTAATGAACGAATGATTCTGGTTGTAGACATGTCGTTTTGGTAAGTCTGAGCATATGATACGTTACCAAAGTTCATATACGCATCATAACTCCAGTTGTCATCGATTTCACCGCGAACACCTAGTACAAAACGAGTTGAGGTATGGCGAATATCGTCTTGACGAGGGCCACCTTCAACATTACGTTTACCGATGAAAGCACCCTTAACAACACCATCTGTTGCAACACCATCAGGTCCGCAAAGCGTATTTCTTTGTGAAGCTGAAAGTAGTGGGTTATCACAGCTAATATCAACTTGATTCAGGAATGAACCAGAAGGTGCGATCTGAGCCACTGTGCGGTTGTCCATGTAGTTAAACTCAGCATAAAACGTATGGCTGTCGTTAAAATCATAGTGACCTAGTAAACCAAATGTTTTACGTTTGTCTGGACGTTGGAAATAGTTTAGTGGGCCGTAGTTGTACACTGTGCCAGCTGTAGGAACTAGATCGGTACCAGATACTTTGTAGTCATAGGTATCGAAATCGGTAATACGGCCATCTGGAATTGTTCCTGAACCACCACAAATACGTGTACCTGTCGCGTTTATATTCATAGCACAAGCACTGTAGTCACGGTTATCCTGTGTCACCTCTTCGATATCACGCCAAGTCGCGTAACCTGTGATGTTAGCACGGCCATCTGCAGAGTTTGCACCAAAAGTCAGAGAGATATCATGGGTGTCGCCATCCCATTGACTTCCGTCAGGTACCGGGAAGCCTCTATCTTTTAGTGCTCGTTGCATGTCTTTGTGGTCGTTATCATGTTGATAAACACTACCTTGATACTCAACTTGGAAGCCTTCAAAGTCGTCTTTCATGATAAAGTTTACAACACCAGCAACAGCGTCTGAGCCGTATGTTGCTGACGAACCACCAGTTAACACATCGACACGATCAACTAAAGCTGCTGGGATTTGGTTAAGGTCAGCACCGATACCACCAGCAACAGGAGAACCAGAAGGCAAGCGACGTCCATTAACGAGTACCAATGTACGTTCTGTGCCTAAGTTACGAAGGTTTACTGTTGCGGTACCTGTAGCTCCATTTGCTTGGCCTGAAGTTTGGTCAGCAAAGATTGCAGGCATATCGTTGAGTAGATCTTCTACCCTAGTAATACCTGCAACTTTAATGTCTTCGGCCGTAACACTTGTTACAGGGCTCGCACCAGTCATGGCAGCTCGCTTGATACGCGTACCAGTAACCTCAAT
This sequence comes from Pseudoalteromonas sp. OF7H-1, assembly GCF_022347825.1. NCBI lineage: Bacteria > Pseudomonadati > Pseudomonadota > Gammaproteobacteria > Alteromonadales > Pseudoalteromonadaceae > Pseudoalteromonas > Pseudoalteromonas sp. OF7H-1. Next base: position 86,655 of record NZ_JAKRFX010000018.1, read on the forward strand.
TCGTTCTACGCTATTAGTAGCGTTGGCATCTGTTTCTTCAGCGTGGGCGATACCTGATACGCCTGCAGTCAGCGTTGAACAAGCCAGTAGAGATAGCCTGATCGTTGCTGATAGGTTAGAAAGTTTCATCTTATTTCCTTATTTATTTATTTATTAGCAGAGTAGGAAAATGTTCCTGCAACATAGAACTTACAACGCATCTACTGAAAGTTCAATGGTTCGTTTGTAAAACCGTCAAATGTAATGGAGATATGAGCTTTTTTATAACGAAATTATACGGATGAAAGTTGAAACAAAACATTTCTAGATAAAAGTAAAACAAAGGAATGAGTAAATTGTTGCCAAAAAAAGGACACCGCGATGGTGTCCTTGACGATGAATACCTGTGGAGTTGCTTACTCTTCAGTGATAAATGCTTCACCGGATTGAATCCACTCTGCTGGTGGCAATCCTTTCAGGTGATAATCAAAGTATTCTTTCATACGAATTGAATAATCTAGCTGATTTGGCAGCTTTTTCAGATGGTGCGGTTCACCTTCGTATTGTAAGAAAATAGCGTCTTTATCATGTCTTCTTAAGGCTAAATAGTATTGAATACCTTCTTGCCAAGGCACTGCGCCGTCGTTATCGCCAAACATGATCAAAATCGGCGTGTTTACTTTATCAGCGTAAAACACTGGAGAGTTTTCTATATATAATTCAGGCGCTTCTGTTAGCGGTTTACCGATACGGCTTTGGCCTGTTTCGTATTGGAACTGTCTTGCAAGACCTGATTCTAAACGGATCCCACTGAATGCTGAAGTCATATTGGATACTGGCGCGCCAGACACAACCGCTTTAAACATATCTGTCTGTGTGATCATAAATGCACTTTGGTAACCAGCCCAAGAGTGGCCTTGTAAGCCAATTTTATCCGGATCCGCAACACCTGTATCAATCAGCGCTTGTGCTGCATTGATCATGGTTTGTGTTGAAGAGCGCCCTGGGTGGCCGATTTCAAAACGAATATCAGGCAAGAATATCGCATAACCGTTTGAGGTATACATTGGCAGGTTTGGTCTGTGATTTAACTCCATTTTCGGGAAGTCATACATGCGCTGGCTCATATAGCGGTAGAAGTAAATCACCACTGGCACTTTATCACCGGCTTTATAATCAGCAGGTTTGATTAACACGCCTTGAAGATCTTCGCCATCGTAGCCTTTGTACTTCACAAGTTCAGGTTTTTGGCCCCAAGCAAATGTCTGCTGCTGTGGATTTAAATCTGTGAGTTTTGTCGGGTTATTAAAGCCGCTATCTGAGACCCAATAATCAGGAAATTCTTGATAAGACTGTCTTGTGAAAATATAAGTGTCCGCCTCTTTGGCTTTTCTCACAACACCATATTTAGCTTCGCCAGACAAAACAGTTTGCAACTTGTTATCTTGTAGGGAAAGCGTTGCAATATGCGTTTGTTTATTTTCGAGGTTGTGCGCACTTAACAGTAAGGTATCGTCTGGGTTAAAGCCTAGTTTGTCCTTATCTTTATACTCAATGCGGTATTGTGTTTGGGTCTTATAGCCGTCAGTTAGTCGAGTTGCTTTTGCCGTTTTGGTATCAAATGCCCAAATATCATATTTACTGTAGGCGTAGAGCGTCGAACCATCGAGCTGCCAACCAGCAAATCCAAACCCTTTATTTGGTTCTGGCTTATCATGTTTATCATCCGCGAATAGTGCGTTTTTAACCGCTTTGCTGACTGGGGTAAGCTGTTGTGTGGATAGCGATTTCAACCAGACTTGTTCACCGTCGAAATAGGCCGCATGTTTACCATCAGGCGCGACAGTAGGGCGGTTTGAACTTTCTTTAACGATGAGTTGTTTATCACCACTGCTGATATCAACGCTGTAGTAGTCGCGATAAAAGCCTTTGTACATAATCTGCTTTAGGTAGGGAGTATCGTCGCTGCCCAGCACAAAATTTGCGTTTGTGTGCAGTGAAATAGCAGGCACTTGAAGGTTTTCAAGCTGTACTACACGCTCGCCATTAATATGATAAACCGCTTGATAATGTTGATCTCGACGGCTTTCATTCCATGTTTTTATTTCTCGAGTTTTGATTTCAGGATCGGCATTGTGCCAAACCTTTAAGCCTTTTTGCTGGCGAATGGTATCGTAATCAAAAAGTGAGCTTTCATCTGTGTATTTAAGCACTTTGGCTTTTTCTTCAAGCTGTGGACGATTTTCAAAAAACAGTCTTGAGCCATCTTCAGACCATTTGATTGATGCTGTCTTGCCTGAAAACCAACCGCTTGGGTTGTGGATGTCGGTTATTTTATTGCTTGTTGGAGACCATAATTTGAGTTGGTAGTCGCGGCGGCGCTTGTCATCGTTGACATAATTACCTAAATAAAAGGCGACATGTTGAGAATTGGGTTGCCAAGCAATGTCTCCTAAAGTCACACCGGGCTCATCAATAAGACTTGTGATTTGATTGCTTGCTAAGTCAATAACGGCCACACGGTTTTTACTGCCGTCTTCACTGCGCTGATTGACAAGTATCGCGTTACTATTTGGTGCTACTTTGTATGCTGCGATGTCGTCATAGCGAGTGCTCTCATTGTTAGAAAGATTCAGCACTACAAGCGTTAAGGTTTCGTCGCCTTTATCTGCACTGATTTTGAGTTCATCAGTTTGCTCGTCTGTATTCGCTTTTGCGTCTGATTTGTTGTCGCCTTTTTTTGCATCCTCACGGTACACCAGCCATAGGCCATCATCTGAAAGTTGATAATCTTTAACCGAGCTAAAGGTTTGCTGGGCCTTAGTTGTGGTATTCACCAACACTAAGTTGTTTTTTAGTGTTTTTTTCTTCTTTTTATCTGCCGTTTCTTTTTCAAGTAGGGTAGGGCGCTGGGTAAAGCTAACCCATTGACCGCCTTTATTGATAACTGGATTCGTGCCACGGGGAACCGATGCAATCAGTGCTTTATTATTGAGAGAATACACTTGGCCTTCGCTGTCACCACGGTAAGGCTTTGCACTTAGGCCGAGGAATGTGCCTTGTTCGGAGATCACCGTACCCTGAGGGTAACGAAAATCAAAAACATCTATAAATTCAAGACTGGGTTTAGCTGCTAAGCTGCTTACACTAAAAAGTGCTGCGCTTAAGAGAGAGAGTTTTAGAGTCATATTTAGAGCATTTTAGTATGTATTTATGATGTTTTTATCACTTTTAACGGTGAAACTAAAATGCTCTGCGGTGTGCGGATGTATTTAAGCGGCTAGCCGCAGGTGCTTAAAGCCAGATTTTCTCAAGCTCAACCCACTGTTTATCGAATTGCGCGGTTGGTTTTGCTTTAAAGTCACTTCTGACAAACTGATTCATCTTACCCTCAACAAAAGCTAAGAATAGGTTAGCTAGTACACTTTCTTCGCTCGTGAATGCCTTACCTTCTCGTAGTTTACGCTCTCTTAATACTTGTTTGAATTGTGTCTCAAGCTTTTCAAATAAGCTTTGTACTCGTTCACGTAAGCGTTCTTGCTCACCTTGTAGTGCATCACCCGTTAAAATACGTGTGATCCCAGGGTTTTTCTCTGCAAAGGCTAGGAGTAGAGTAAGAATGTTGTAGATCCGGTTACGGGTTTCTTTTTCGTTTTCTAGGATTAAATTAATGCGTGACAGTAACGTATCTTCGATGAACTCAATAAGCCCCTCAAACATTCTCGCTTTACTTGGAAAGTGGCGATAAAGCGCAGCTTCTGAAACCCCGACTTCAGCAGCGAGTTTAGCTGTGGTAATACGCTGTCCCGGGCTGGTTTCCAGCATTTGTGCGAGTGATTGAAGAATTTGCTCTTTGCGATTACTACGTTTTGTCGCTGGCATGAAATTTCCCTTATTTTTCTAATTGTTATATTGTTTTTGCCGGGTTTATTAAGCACAGAGAGTGATGCGCAGAAGTGCAAACCCCGACTCGTTTACACGTTATCGGGGTATCATGTTAATGTTTTATTCAGTTTCTTTCCAGTCTTTTACATGAAGGTTATTTTATCTTTTCGGCAATAGCTTGCATGACAGTAAGTGCTAACTCTTTTTTGCTAGAGTGAGGGAGTTCAAGTCGGTCTTTTTTCCAATATAGGGTCAATGTGTTGTTATCAGAATTAAAACCACCTGTGCTATCCGACACATCATTCGCACAGATCATATCCAACCCTTTATTGACCAATTTTCCTTGCGCATATTCGGCGACATTCTGCGTCTCAGCGGCAAAGCCAACGGTATAAGGACGAGACTGTTTTAGTGCTGCGACAGTAGCGATAATATCGGGGTTTTTGACCAGTGTTAGTGTGATTTCATCGCCTTGCTTTTTAATCTTTTGCTCGGCAACAGTGGCTGCACGGTAATCAGCGACCGCCGCGCAGCCGATAAAAATATCCGATTGTACGGCATATTCGAGTGCAGCTTGTTGCATCTGCTCAGCACTTTCTACATCAATTCGAGTAATTCCAGTGGGGGTATTCAGTGAAACTGGGCCTGCGATCAGATTTACGCTTGCACCTAGAGCCTTTGCCGCCTCAGCAAGACTAAAGCCCATTTTTCCTGAACTGTGGTTAGTAATAAAACGCACAGGATCTAATGCTTCACGCGTCGGTCCTGCAGTAATAGTTACCGTTTTTCCTGCTAATACTTGCTCAGTAGGGCGAAGTGCAGCTAAACACAGTTGCACCAACTCATGGGGTTCAAGCATGCGTCCTGCGCCTACATCTCCGCAGGCTTGCTCGCCTTTACCGGGTCCCCAGATTTGGACATGGCGTGAAGCTAAGGTATTGAGATTTGCTTGAGTCGATAGGTGCGCATACATCTGTTGATTCATAGCTGGCGCTACGGCAACAGGCGCGGGCGTTGCGAGCAGTAATGTGGTCAGTAAATCATCCGCAATACCCGCCGCCATTTTGGCGAGAATATTCGAGGTCGCAGGAGCAACCAGCACTAGGTCTGCCCATTTTGCAAATTCGATATGCCCCATTGACGCTTCTGCTTGTGGGTCAAGCAAAGAGTCAGAAACGATTTCACCAGAGACCGCCTGCATTGTCAGTGGCGTGATAAAGTGCTTAGCAGACTCAGTCATCACCACTTTGACATCTATTTGCTGTTCTTTTAGGCGGCGAACGAGTTCTGCGCATTTGTAAGCAGCGATACCACCGCTGATCCCAAGTAAGAGGCGTTTATTTCTTTGCATGTTTGTTTTATACGATCACAGTATCAATAAACTAAAGATATCACAGTCTGTGTTTGCTTTTGAATAATCGTGATCACCCGCTAAGCTTAATTTAGTCAAGGAGACATACAAATATAAGGAATAGTAGGATGCAAATATCAGCCTTACCCAAATCTGCACGACCAAGAGAAAAGTTAATTGAGCAAGGCCCTGAAGCATTATCTAATGCCGAGTTATTGGCTATCTTTTTACGCACTGGGATCAAAGGATTAAATGCCATAGAGCTTGCCGAATCCTTGTTGCAAGAACAGCAAACTTTACAGCGTTTATTCAATGCCTCGTTAGAAGAGTTTTCAGCGTTAAAAGGCTTAGGCGTTGCCAAATACACGCAGTTACAGGCCGTTTTAGAGCTAAGCCGGCGTTATCTAAAAGAAGAGTGCTTAAGAGAAACGGTATTTCAAAACCCGACAGCGGTACGTGACTATTTGAGTGCTCAACTACGGGGGCTTGGGCATGAAGTGTTTATGGTGCTGTATCTAGACAACCAAAATCGCCTGATAAAAGATGAAGTGTTGTTTCACGGTACAATTAACGCGGCTTCGGTTTATCCAAGGGAAGTAGTAAAGGCGGCACTAAAATACCACTGTGCAGCCGTGATTTTTGCCCATAACCATCCATCGGGCGTGGCAGAGCCCAGCGAAGCGGATAAACTCATCACGAAAAAATTGCAGCAAGGCTTGGCACTGGTTGATATTAATGTACTTGACCATTTAATCGTCGCCGGAAGTCATTGTATTTCGTTTGCCGAGCGAGGACTGATTTAAGCTGAGTTGCTGTTTTATCAGGTGGGTTTCGCTTTCTCAAGTTGTCCTTTTGAACTGAGCAAAATGGAATGGAGCTTGATCACTCAGCTTTTACTCGAAGTGTGAGGTAGCTGGTGGAGTGTTGCTGCCCAAATATACGTATAAGCACGAAAATTAAACAGTGAAAATTACGATGTAGAAAGGGCCAAAAAAGAAATTTGCTCGTTAAATCAGCATATTTGTATAAATTTTATAAATTAGTTCAATTTAAATGCAGTTTTTACTTTCCTAGTGGGCTTCGGATCATTATAATTGGCCGCTATCAAATTTACCCATGAGCTGATTTCAGTAGGATCAGATCCTTGATCTCTGCCTGTAGATACTGTATAAAGAGCGCCCTTTGATTTTACCTAGGGCACGCAGTTAAAAGGCCTTTAAGGGAAAATTAAGCTCGAGCGAAGTTATTGGAGATACATAGACATGTCTAAAGTCTGTCAAGTTACAGGTAAGCGCCCAGTGGTTGGTAACCACCGTTCGCACGCGCGCAACGCTACTAAGCGTCGCTTCCTACCTAACCTACAAACACACCGTTTTTGGGTTGAAAGCGAAAAGCGTTTCGTTTCTCTACGCACTACTACTAAAGGTATGCGTATTATCGATAAAAAAGGCATCGACGCGGTATTAGTAGATATCCGTGCTCGCGGCGAAAAAGTTTAAGGAGCTGAATCATGCGTGATAAGATCCGTTTAGTTTCAACTGCTGGTACTGGTTATTTCTACACTACCGACAAGAACAAGCGTAACATGCCTGAAAAAATGGAGATCAAAAAGTTCGACCCTAAGGTTCGTAAACACGTGATCTTCAAAGAAGCGAAAATCAAGTAATTCGTTTCAAGAATCAATAAAAACCCAGCTTCGGCTGGGTTTTTTGTTTTTGTACTTTAATTTTTCACGGTTAATTGCCAAAGCTCACCACTTGATTGCTTCAGCTCACTGAAAACCACATCGCCATTTTGCAATATATCAAACTGTCCAATAAATCGTTGTGGCGGGGTGAAATACAGCTTTTCTTGTTTAGTCTTCAGGTCAAATCGCCAGATACTTTTGTCTTTTTCATAGTAAAGCGCATTATCTCTGAGTCGCCAATTCAGCCAGTTTCTCACTGGTACATCCGTCACAACTGCAGACTCTTGCCCGTCTTCCAGTTGCCAAATTCCGGGCTGTGTAAACTTGGTAAAATACAACACATTATTAAGCTTGTAGCCGCTGTAGCCACCTTGTGTTGTAAGTTGCTGATGTTGGTTTGTTATTAGATTTAGAGACCATAACTGCCAACTACCAGAGCGTTCACTGCTGTAAATGATTTCATTGTTATCTTGGCTGTAATTGGCAACGTAAGGCTTAAGCTCAGAACCTATAAGTTGTGTTGTTTTTTGGCTGTTGATAGCAAACTGGTAAATGGCGTCTTGATATTCAAAAAGTATTTTAGAAGCGTCATTGTTGAGTTGATAACGTTGAAAATTAAATACGTGAGGCAAGTCAACTTGAGTGTGTTGTTGTGTTTCAGTGTCCATAGACCATAAAGCGGAATGCGCGCCATGATCTGAAATATACCAAACTCGCGGCATTTGATTTGCGCGAGGTAAGCGATTCAATGCCTGATTATCAACGAGTGGTGAAAAGGTTTGCTCCGATACGTCGAAAAGGTGAATTAGGCTAGTTAACTTATATTGGTTAAAGAGCAGGGTCTCGTTGCTATCTTGTAATACTAGGCTTTCGATTGGAGCTGTTAGCTTGTGAAGCAGTTCTACTTTGCTCGATTTTATATCGGCGCGATAAATGCTGCTGCCTGCGCTAAAGTAAATCGATTGCCCGCTAGCAGACCAAGTTAGTGCCGTGAGATTATAAGGTAACTTAACGGTGCTTTTTACTGACATGCTTGGGTAATCGTATACCGTCAGTTCGTGTTTATCTTCTCCAAGGTAGCGTGCGGCGGCGAGCTGGTCTCTAGTTGTGGATAAACTAAATAGGTGGTCGCCTCTGAGGTTTCCTGAGATTGGAGGAAGCGTTAGCTGGATATGTTGTTTTGTATTCAAGTCGAAACGGTAAAGGCCGTATCCACTATGTATATTTGTACGTTTTCGATAAATGATTTCGTGCGGATTTGCGCCCCATATTAGTTTAATGTTTTCGATAGGCTGGCAAGAGAATAGCGTCGTGTGCTGTGCCTGCGTGATATCAAACTGTTTTACGGTACAGCCATTATCATCGTCGATATAGGCAATGTGTTTGGCGTCTGAGCTTAAGGCTTGTGCGCTGATGTTGCCTGAAAACAGCTTTCTATGTTGCTCGCTGTGATTGAGCCATAACTCCGCCTGCTGAGTGTTCGTAGGATGCAGGTAACTAAAGCTTTTATATTGAGTCGCGCTACTTAACTGCAGTTCAATACCGCTCTGGCTCGTTAATTTTTGTGGCGCGAGAGGTTTGTTATTTTGCGCAGGCTGCATGAGCTGATAGGCAACAAATGCACATACGCTGGTAATAAGTAGTGAAGCACCTAAAAGTGGCACGATCCGGGAGCTGGTCTTATTTATTGTTGCCGGAGTATGACTTGTGACTGCGGGAATCAGTCGGTATCCAAGGGTAGGGATAGTCTCTATATACTCAGTTTTACCATCTAATTTATTCATATACTGGCGCAACGTCGACACGGCTTTATTGATTGCGCTTTCTGTGACTACGCGACCTTGCCACACTTCTGCAATGAGCTTATCGCGCGAAACAACATTACCATTTGCTGCAATTAAGGTTTGTAGCAATAAGTAAGGCTTAGGCTCAAGTCTGATGGAGTCTGTGCTACTCGTCAGCGTTCGATTAACCGTATCAAACCGAATGGCTGCAATCTCATAGCGCATTTATTATCCCTTTGATTATATTGTTTATATTTATTGGTAAGGAATTCCTCACAACGATTTCATGTAAATTCGTCGCGCCCTTTTTCAAAGTATTTAGAGTACATGAAAACAATAAAATAGGAATGGCCAACATGACAAGTCGAATGTTTTTAAAACAGGCGTTAGGTTTAACACTCGCAGCTTTAGTCGCGGGTTGTGGCAGCAGTAGCGACAGCAAAAAGGCGTTAAGCAATGACGATGGAGTGTTAAAACCCGTAAACGGTTTTGAGGTTCATCAACTCAATGAGCGTTACTATTATATGAAGCCGATTGAAAAGCCACATAAAGCGTACAAGCTGATGTTGGCTTTTCATGGTTCTGGAGGGACTGCTTACGGTATGGCAAGTTTAACCAAGCTACATGAGCAAAACGATGATTATATCGTCGTTTATCCCAAATCAAAAAATGAAGAGTGGAATGAAGGCTGTGGTTGTAACAAGGCACATCGTTTAGGTGTAGATGACTTAGGCTTTGTTGATCAGATGATTGCAGAAATAAAAGCTAAATATGATGTCATTGACGGTGAAATTTACGCGACCGGCTTTTCTCAAGGCGGGTTATTTGTACAAAACCTATTATGTAACCGTTCGGAGACGTTTAATGCGATAGTAACGGTTGCCGCACCTATGTCCTACCAATTAGGTGATAGCTGTAATTTTTCGACACCTACAAACTACCGAATTATGCACGGTAAAGCAGACTCAGTATTGCCTTATAATGGCAAAAGTCACGCAAATTTTGGGCTACTCTCGTCACCTCAAGCGATTAAAATTATTGCTAATCTAAACTATGAGGCTGCTTTATCTGTTGATGAAGAAATAGCGGAAGGCGTGACGTTAACTCACTATCCTAATCGCAATATTCAAACGCAGCTAATTAGTGTAGGCGGGGCTCATCATAGCTGGAATTTACCACCTGTCCAAACCACCGAATCGATAATGACATTTTTTGAATCGACAAGTCGTTATGCACTGCCCCAAGGTTCTGATCTTATCGCAGTAAACAACGATTATTACCATGTTCGACAATTAAAACAGCACGCTGATAAACCAACTGTGGTCATGCTCTCGGGCGCGAATATGCATTTTCATAGTGACAGTGCTTGGTTCGCGTTACTACAGCCTTACTTGGCAGAGAGTTTTAATGTTTACGTCATTGATAGGCTAGGGCAGGGATTAAGTAGTGTTGATGACGCGCCTTCCATGAATAAATTTGCACACGACCTCCCTGTACTATTTGAAAAGCTCAATCTCAGTGATGTGCATTTGTTGAGTTACGCAAATAGTAACTCGGTGCCGCTAATTGCGATGCAAAAATCACAGGAATTTAAGCAAAAGATAGCCAGCATGTTGTGGTTAGACCCAGATATTTTACTGCCACATTCTATTGCTCAGTATCAAGGTTATCCAGTTGATGTTTATCGTCAATACGGACAAGACTTGATTGATCATGTTGCTGCAGGTAATTGGCAAGAAAAAATGGATGGAAAAATAGCTGAAGAACAGGCGCATATTGAAACACTGCTTGAAGGAAGCGAGTTTGCAGACTACATGGATTGGCAATATTTCAATCATATAATGCAAACCCGCCATAGTGTTGCAGCTCAACTTACTCGAGTACACGAGATGATGAACTACCATGACGACTTGGAGTTAGTAAGAAACTGGCAGCCAGACAGCAGTATTCCGATTTCAGTGATAGACAGCGAGTTTGAAAAACTTGATATAGCCAATGCTGACTCTGACGAAGCGAAAGCCAATCTAATCAAATGGGAAGCAGAGGGGAGAAAATGGTCGCAAGATGTTGCTGAAGCCAGTGGTGGGCAATACTTACCAATAGCCTCAACTGAGCATCTGATCCCATTTACCCATCCTGAGCTTATTAAGCAGGCATTGACTGAGCTTGCGAACCAATGACGTCTATCCAATTTGCTCGATGAACGCTTGAAGCGTTGAGTTAACATATAGAAAACGCGAGGTAGAAATCGACTCGCGTTTTTTATTTTTAAAACCTAATGAATTAAATAATAAGGTTACCGCATGGTAAGAAAGTACTGCCGCACGTACAATCTGGAAGATTTCTATAAAGCCTTTAGTTGTAAGTCGTCCTGTGTATTTCAGAAAAATAAGAAATTTTCGTCGCTTTTCTTTAAATTAGGCCACTTGCGATACCATTTTCCAGTTTTTAGCCATGTATAAGTCACTGTTTCACAATACTATATACCTCAATGAGACGCATGCTTGTACACTCGCCTACATATTAAAGTGTGCTTTTAGTTCGGTTTTGGAGGGAAGTTAGAGAATTGCAACGCTCCACTTACTTGATTTCATTTTGTAGGTTCGTCATTTCCTCTGTTGGACGGAGAAACGAACAGAACCGCTGTGGAAAAACGAGTCACTCGAAATTCAATAATCGTAAGTAAGGTACAGTCAAAAGCTGCTTTGATTGTCTCTATCGCCTTTTTCGTGTTTATGCTCTTTTAATTTAGGATGTTTTTTCTTTTAGAACTTGCCTTGATACCCATATTATTTACCTGCGTTAAGCAGAACGTAACCAAAACTAGAGTGGTTCTAAAAGTGTAGATATGCAAAAGTTACATTTAATTTATTGCATCGAAGGTGACTACAATCCGATAGAACCTAACAGGGGTAGAATCTCTCACTCAAGTATTTTGAATAAACAGTATTAAATACAGTTGATAGAAAGATTCCTCATCACCCTTACAGGCACTACTTACATTGTTTAAAAATTGTTTTTGGCTAAAACTTATCATCATTAATATCTGTAACGGCAGAGTTTTTCTGAAGCGCAAGGTGCAATACTACCGTTTTAAAATGAGAATTAAGTCTCAATCCTTTGTATTGCAATTTTCAATCGATCGTTCTCACAAACCAGCACGCCTTTATCACATTCTATTTGGGCCAGTTTACTCATCCTGTCAGACGCTTGTGATGTGGTACGCTGAAACCCCAACAGACCTAAAGCAGCAGATGCAGCATCTGTAATACTTATCGCATGGGCATCTTGTACTGTTAGCAATAGTGCATTTGTAAGTTCAGCGTCACATACATTTTCAAGTTTACGTGTTGTAGCGTCAACATTGTCCCAATTTCTCAATTTTACTGTGTTTCGGCCTTTTGGCCATAACACACCGTCTAGGCTTACATTAATTAGACCTTGAGATGTAGCACTTTGAATAGCTTGGTTGACTATGCGTTTGATCTTGGCTCCTACTCTTGAAAGCCCTGCTGCATTTGCTAATCGAGTTGCAACTACTGTGGTATAAATTGGGTATTCTGTTTCAACGATACGTTCAACAGCATGCACTAATACACTCAATGGGATTGCACTGAAATCATCGACATGTGGAATATTTAATTTGGACACATCTGCTTTCCTGTAAGGTGTAGTGCAGGCTTCAAACTCTGGTTGCTCTTTTTCAATCCTGAGGATAGGAGCGGCAACAGGCTCATGTGAGACAACTTTGGGCTTTTCCAGCTGAATACTATTCGCTTGTGTTGTTAAAGAACGCATCAGGTCATCATGTTGGGCTATCGCATTATCAATTAGTCCTTTCAGCCGATTTAGCTCAGCGTCAGGGTTTCTAAACCAGTCGGTCGACCAAATTCTTTCAAATGTCCAGCCTAATCCCTCCAATACACTTTGTCTTAGCCTTTCGCGATCGCGTGCAGAAGCTGCTTCGTAATAACCAGCTCCGTCATATTCCAAGGCTAATACGAATTTAGAGGGGTCTTGCGGGTGCTTTATCGCCAAATCAATATAGTAACCTTGGCTACCAACTTTGGTTTCAACTTTATAGCCAAGACGCTGGATAGCCTGATGTAGTAGAGTACCAAAGGCAAAACTCTGTTTCTGTTCTTGTACATGAGATTTACTTAACTGGCCCGAATCAGCGAACTGTAAAAAGATTTGCAGTGAGTTAATACCAAGCGGGCTATCTGCTCCAACTTTTAACTCTTCACCTTTAAAGTTTGCAAACACCTCCATGGCTAGACGAGCTCGTGAAATAAGAACATTTAGCCGCCGTTCGCCACCTGGTTTGTTTAGCAGGCCAAAATTTTGACTAAGCTGGCCCGTTTTGGTTTTACCGTAACAAATACTTATGTAAATAACGTCACGTTCATCACCTTGAACGTTCTCAAGGTTTTTGACGAAAAATTCGTCACCACCAGCATGGCGAGCAAAAAACTCGTCCGTTTCGGGGTTTAATCTGCGCTCTTTCTCCAACTCAAGCAATATGGCATCCCGTTGTGACAGGCTGAAAGCGACAACGCCTAAGGACAAATGAGGTTTAGTCAAGGCATGGTTAAGAACGGCTGCCACGACAGCTTGAACTTCGCCGGCGTTGGTGCGAGAACTTCCTTTGTCATAATGAGTGTTAGGCAAATAGTGAAACTTCAGCCCTGTTGCATCGGGATGAAAGCCTGGGCTGGGAAAAGCAAGTAATTTGTTTTTGTAAAATTGGTCGTTTGACACTGCAATTAGTGAGTCATGGCGCGAGCGATAATGCCAGCGAAGCATCTTACTCGCAGCTCCTCTAGCTTCGATTAACGCCAAAATGCTTTCCATCTCAGCTGTGACACTGTTTTCTAGTTCATCTTCTTCCAGTTCTACTGCTTTACCAAATAAGCTATTTGGAGGCATTTGCTTACTGTCACCTACTACTATTACTTGTCTCCCACGTAGCATTGCACCTAAAGCATCTGGAGCTGGTATTTGACTTGCTTCATCAAATATTACCAGATCAAAGTCCAAAGCACCTTGCTTTAAGTAAGTTGCAATAGACATTGGGCTCATCATGAAAATGGGCTTCACTTGCTGAATAATGTTGCCGGCCTCAGCAAGAAGTTTTCGAATGGGAATGTGACGCTTTTTCTTGCCAAGCTCGCGCAGTACCAATTCCATCTCGCCTTTTGCTGATTTCTTAGGTAAACGTTCATATAGACGATTTACCAATAGTTCTTGTGCAAAGAAAAGGCTTTCACCATCGATACGCTTAAACTCTTTCAAGCTTCGCTCATGTTTAGTGCGATCAAATCTTCTTATCGCTTCTGAATTATCATAAGCATAATTGACCAATCCTTTATAGTAGCTAAGTTCGAAGCTAGTCATTAATTGTTTTGGAGTGTCGCTCCACGAAAAAGCTAGTTCAGTAAGCGTTTTTATGTTGTATGGTTCAAAAGCCTGTACTATCTGATTGTAGCGCGCGAAATCATATAGAAGAGCAGAGTTTTGCCAGTCAGTTAATAAGGTATTCAACCGCGAAAATGACATTGATTGCAAGTTGCTATTTTGCTTACCGTTGTCTATTTGTAGTAACTCATTTAGTGTTTGCAGGAGCTTTGAAATGTCGTTGCACAGCGTCTTAATGGAGTCCGCTTGAGTAACAAGTATCTTCTTATCAATTCCCTTATCAATCAATTTTGCCAATGAAATTGGTAATTCATTGGCTGTAATTTTTGAATAAAACTCTCTGATCCAATTGTTTACTTTAGAAAGTTCCTCTAATTCCGAACACTCACTTTGCCAGATAACGCCGAAGACATTAGACAGTATCTCCTGATAACTTTCGAGTTCCTTTATTGTGCCTTGGTATTCGAGTCCAGCATCTACTGCATTGAGCCACTCATCTGAAGATGCGGGAAGTACACCACGCCAAACTCCGGCTAATTTTGCCTTTGATTGGCGGTATGTTGGCGATAAGAAACGCCACCATTTATCTGTTCTGCCAACCAAGCCTTGACGGATACTAAGTAAATCAGAACTTAGCGCTTGCGGGATAAAGTGTTGTTCGCACTTGGTTTTCAGATGTAGTAAGTTACTAAAGCACGATAGTCCATTATCGATTCGTTTTCTATCTGACACCCATACTGGGTTATTAACTTTAATATTCTTTAGATCTGGTACTTCAGCTAACCATGCTGCTGTTGAAATTAACGGATTTACATCACGCAAGCATGCAGGCTTTTCAAGTTGAAGAGTATCACTCAGAGAATTAGCTTCGTTATAAAGTTTACTGAGTAAAGAGCTGGTTTCTATTAAAGTTGTGTTTAGATCTTGTTGAGTAGATGGAGAAAAATCAGTGCGGCATGACATAGAAAAAGAATGTTCAGATGGAACTCCAACAATCTCTAGTTGCTGAACTAGCTCTGCTACAAGCTTTTTCGCATTGTTATATTGCTCGGAAGTCCATTGCTCGAAAATACTAAATGGTAATACAGGTAAACTGTTGTCAGGATCTTTTGCGTTTACTTGAAGCAAACCTCCAAGGGATTCTATGTAATTGAGGCTACTTCTAAGAATTGGCGATCGTATCGCATTCACATATACATCCAACGCCATTTTTGACTCAGACAACTCCAAAAAGTCTTGCTCACGGCTTTTTGTTTGTGGCTTTCCTTGATCAAGAGAGTCTCTGATCGAACTTAATACGGTTTTCTTTGTGCTTTTATGGCTGTGTAACTCTAGTACAGCTAAGCCAAGGTGAGTTTCATCCAGCCTTTTCTTTACTACTTCTAGTGCAGCCATTTTTTGCGCGACAAAGAGAACTTTCTTTCCCAACGCAACGGCTTCAGCGATGATATTGGTGATGGTTTGCGATTTACCTGTGCCAGGTGGACCTTGAATAATCAAATCAGCGCCAGATTTCATAGCCAAGATCGCTTCAATTTGACTTGAATCAGCATCCTTTACAAGATGGAGTTTTTCTGGGTGATTCAGATCTTCTGGGTTTATTTCAATCGACTGTTCAAAACCATCTCTGAACAAGCGACTAATTAACGATAATTGTGATGGTCTTTTGCCTTCAGGCCAGCCAGATGGGTCAAGATCCATGTACATTTGAAACTTGCCAAAGGAAAATAGCCCTAACCCAATCTTATCCTGATGCACCCGCCAAGAGGACTGGGCTGCAATTGCATCCGAAACAGCTTTAAAGTAATCACTGATTGTTAAATCATCAGAGTATGTTGGAAGCATTAACTTGAACTCGGTTCTAAGCTTTGCAGCTAAAGTCAGGTTTGAGCCTAGCTCTTCACCTGTATATCGTAACTTAAAACTGTCTCTTGCGGACGAGCGAATTAATTCAACAGGAACCAGAATCAAAGGAGCATATCTGGAAACAGAAGCGTTTGTTGGTTCACTCCATTGCACAAATCCAAGCGCGAGATATAAAACTTCAACGCCTTGCTCCTGTAGCATTGTATGCGCTTCAGTTTCAAGCTTTAACAATGCTTTATCAAGTTTTGAAGGGATCAATCCAGTTTGCAGATATTTATCAATAAAGCGAGATTCCCCCTTCTTCTGTTCTAAGTACAGATCAAGCGGAGGCAGATCAGTTTCATCATCTGCAGAATAAAAGGTTCCTTCGTCATCATTCTCGGTAATTTTTTGTTGATACACTTCAGGGAGGGGTAAAAAACCAAGTGAGATTTCTTTCTCAACTAATATTTCAAAAATGTTTGCCGATTTTTCATCTACAATATCGAGAGACTTACTGCCACTTCGGTAATTTAACTGAGGATTCGCTCTAAGACCCATATCGAGTAATTCAAGACGCGCGCGCTCCAACTGCTGCTCAACAACCATAAAATTCCCCTTTGGTTTATTAGGCGATCTACATATTTAATTTTTTGTCAAAAAACAACATAACACGGTTTTTCCTAAAATCAATATTGCTACTAGTTGAGGGATGACGGCTGATTATGAATATACCGGAATATTTAACCTAACCTAGAACAGTGTAGCTACTTATAGCCCGATCTTTTAGGTCGGGTTTTTGTGCCTAAAGCTTTTTAAAGAATAGTGACATTTTGCTTTGCTGACAAAATCGACACCGTTGCAGTTAGGACTAAACATGACAATGAATGCAATAGAGCCGTTTTGGCAGAAATTAGGCATGCCTAATTTCTAATATCATGAAAAGTAATAAGATTAAAACCCTTGAAAAGTTACCCTACCTTTTCAAAGAAATCACCTAAGAGTTTGTGGGATTATCTAAATTAGTTCTGAACAAAAAGCTGTAGGAGCTTTCTTGGTTTTTCTTTTGAGTTACATCTGATACAGCTCAATTATGAGAAGTGTTAAACAGCTTATATGTGGTATCAGAGATAGGAGAAAAATTTATTTTTTGGGAGCCCGTCCAGCCAATGGTAATCAGCTATCATAGCCAATAGCCATATGGATAGGCAAACAAACTCCGCCATCGATGGCGGGTTGAAAGAAGTACTTTGCGGTGTCGGTGCACCCAAGGAAGTAGTTATGCATACTAAACGGAGATAACCACCTTTGAAGAGTGATAACAGGTTTCAATTAAATTGCACATTAAAAGAGGGGTTGAAAGTGGAAGGTCCTGCAAAAACCCCATTAGTACATTATGCCGGAATCGCAGCTATTATATGTGCGGTATCACTGCTTGCATATGTGTTATTTCCGAACGGGCTCTCCTGATGCTTAACTGGTTACATCAGTGACGTACATAAAATCCAGCGACGTAGTTGCTACGCGTATTGCTGTTAGCTTTGCAAAAGAGTGGAGCATGAGCGAGTGCCTAATATTGCGCGAAGCTTTTACCTGTGTTAGGTGACGCTGCTTCACATTTTATCAAACCTACGGATAAGTGCTTGCGTTGAGGTGCGTGGGAAATAAAAAACGCGAGCTTGTCTGCCGCTCGCGTTTTATTTTTAAAAGATAATTTGATAGCTAAATCAGTCTATTACCTCATGGTCACAAATTCCTCGGAGCCGGTTGGGTGTATCGCGACTACCGAGTCAAAGTCTGCTTTGGTTGCGCCCATCTTCATTGCGACGGCGAAGCCTTGGATCATCTCATCTACGGCAAAGCCGATGCCGTGTAGGCCTACTACGGTTTCTTCTGGGCCTGCGCATACAAGCTTCATGCGACATGGTTGGCGGTGCTGAGTGACCGCGGTGTACATTGCAGCAAAGGTAGAGGTATAGACCTTGATGTTGTCTTTACCGTACTTTTCTTCCGCTTCCGGCTCTGTTAGACCAATGGTGCCAATTGGTGGGTGGCTAAATACGACGGTAGGGACTAAGTCGTAATCCATTTTTGCGTTTGGCAATTCCGGATTGAATAGGCGCTCGGCTAGCATTCGACCTGCTTTCACGGCAACAGGAGTAAGCTCTATGCCACCATCCATAATATCACCGAGCGCGTAGATACCTTTGGCTGTGGTGTTTTGCCACTCGTCTACTTTAATATGGCCGCTAGGCGTGGTTTCTACATCTGTCGCAGCGAGGTTGATAAGATCTGTCATAGGTTCACGGCCAATTGCCCAGATCAGTTTGTCTACGGTGTAAGACTCACCATTTTCAAGATGTAAGGTAACTGAACCATCCTCTTCTTTGGTCACTGATTGTGGTACTGCGTGAGTGTGCAGCGTTGGACCTTCTTTTTCCATTACCTCAGTTAAGGTTTCAACCAAGATAGGATCAAAATTACGAAGTGGAGCGTGCTTACGAACAAATAGGTGGGTTTCTGTACCCAGGCTGTGCAATACGCCCGCAAGCTCTACCGCGATATAACCCGCGCCCACAACCGCTACGCGGCGAGGCTGCTCTTTAAGCTCAAAGAAACCGTTTGAATCGATACCATGCTCAGCGCCTGGAATATTAGGGATCGTTGGGCGACCACCTACGGTAATATTGATATGATCGGCAGTGTAGTGCTCGCCGTTGACCTCAATGGTGTTGTTATCAACAAACTTAGCAAAGCCATTGATCACGGTGACGCCATTTTTTGCTAGGTAGCCGTTGTAACCTTGGTGAATACGGCCAATGTAGGCTTCGCGGCTCTCAACGAGTTTACCCCAATCGAAGTTCTTTAGTTCAACATCAAAACCATAATCGGGTGCGTATAGTTTAATGGCTTCAGCAACTTGAGCGCCGTGCCACATGGCTTTTTTTGGAACGCAGCCCACGTTTACACAAGTACCGCCTAAGTGCTTTGCTTCTATTAATGCCACCTTGGCACCTCGCATCGCCGCTCGGTTTGCAGATGCGATCCCGCCGCTACCGCCACCGATTGCGATATAGTCAAAATGTTGAGCCATAAAAATTCCTCGCCAATTATTTGTTTTGCTTAAACCCTACTACTTTATATTAAGTAAATAGCAAAAGTGCACAACCGAAGACCGATATTAAGCAAAAATCTGTTCAGATACTTGTAAATGCGGTCATTCACCCTTATTT
Organism: Pseudoalteromonas sp. OF7H-1; assembly: GCF_022347825.1. Classification (NCBI taxonomy): domain Bacteria; kingdom Pseudomonadati; phylum Pseudomonadota; class Gammaproteobacteria; order Alteromonadales; family Pseudoalteromonadaceae; genus Pseudoalteromonas; species Pseudoalteromonas sp. OF7H-1. Next base: position 105,837 of record NZ_JAKRFX010000018.1, read on the forward strand.
CAACCTCAATATTAGATTAGAAAATAAAGAGCGTGCCCATGAGTAACCCATTAATCGGGCTAGAAGGATTGCCTCCTTTTTCGAAAATTAAGCCTGAACATATTGTTGAAGCATTAAAATCTGCCATCGCGCACTGTCGTGAAACTATCGACACTGTTTTAGCGCAGTCGAATTATACCTGGGACAACTTTGTACTACCGCTAGAAGAAGCGGACGATAAACTTAGCCGCATGTGGTCGCCGGTATCGCATATGCACTCAGTGGTCAATTCAGAGGCGCTGCGCAAAGCGTATGATGAGTGTTTGCCATTAATCTCAGAATATTCGACTTACTGTGGCCAACATCAAGGACTATATGAAGCTTATAAAGCAGTAAAAGAGTCAGCTGAGTTTGGTAACTTAACGATTGCTCAGCAAACGTCGGTGGATAATGCACTGCGTGATTTTCAACTTTCTGGTATTGCGCTGGAAGCTGCGAAGCAAAAACGCTATGGCGAAATTGTGGCACGACTGTCGGAGCTGGCATCAAAGTTTGGCAACAACGTAATGGATGCCACTCAGGCATGGCAAAAACATATTACTGATGAGTCTGATTTAACTGGGCTACCTGAGTCTGCCTTGGCACTTGCCGCTCATACTGCCGAATCCAAAGGATTAGAAGGCTGGGTATTTACGCTAGATATTCCTTCTTACCTTCCTGTGATGACTTACGCAGATAGCCAAACGCTCCGTGAAGAGGCTTATCGTGCGTTTGTAACCCGTGCTTCGGATCAAGGGCCTAATGCTGGCGAGTTTGATAACTCAGCGATTATGCATGAAGCGCTTACGCTTAGACACGAACTGGCTCAGTTACTTGGCTTTTCTAGTTTTGCAGAAAAATCACTGGCAACCAAAATGGCTGAGACGCCAGAGCAAGTATTTAAGTTTTTAAACGACCTTGCTGCTAAGTCAAAACCACAAGCCGAGCAAGAAGTGGCTGAACTACGAGACTTTGCGAATAAAGAGCACGGTGTAGGTGAGCTAAAACCTTGGGATTACGCATATTATGGCGAAAAGTTAAAACAAGCTAAGTATGCGATTTCTGACGAAGCGCTGCGCCCGTACTTCCCTGAGCATAAGGTACTTGCCGGTTTATTTGAAACCGTAAATCGCCTGTTTGGGATCCGTGTGAGTGAAGTCAAAGACATTGACACTTATCATCCAGACGTACGCTTTTTTGCTATTCACGATGATAAAGGTGAGTTGCGTGGTCATTTCTATCTCGACCTATATGCCCGTGAACATAAGCGTGGTGGTGCTTGGATGGATGACTGCATGGGCCGAAAAGTACGCGCAAATGGTGAGTTGCAGACTCCTGTCGCTTATTTAGTGTGTAACTTCAATAAAGCCGTTGGCAATAAACCTGCGCTATTTACCCATAATGAAGTAACCACTTTATTCCATGAGTTTGGTCACGGTATTCATCACATGCTTACGCAAGTGGATGCAGCGCCGGTTGCTGGTATTAATGGTGTGGCATGGGATGCGGTTGAGCTGCCAAGTCAGTTTTTAGAGAACTGGTGCTATGAAGAAGAAGCGCTGAACTTTATTTCAGGGCACTATGAAACAGGTGAGCCGTTACCAAAAGAAATGTTAGACAAATTACTCGCGGCAAAGAACTTCCAATCAGCTATGCAAATGCTACGTCAGTTGGAGTTTTCATTGTTTGATTTTCATATTCACGCTGACTTTGAGCCAAACACAGATTGCCAAATTCAAGCGACGCTCAATGCGGTGCGTGAGCGCACAGCGGTTGTTAAAGCTCCCGAATTTAATCGCTTCCAGCATAGCTTTAGCCATATTTTTGCTGGTGGCTATAGTGCAGGCTATTACTCTTATAAGTGGGCAGAAGTGTTGTCTGCGGATGCGTTTTCTAAGTTTGAAGAAGAAGGGATATTTAACCCGCAAACCGGGCGTGAATTTATGCATCACATTCTTGAAAAGGGTGGTTCAGAAGCGCCGATGGTACTGTTTACTCGCTTCCGTGGTCGAGAACCAAAAGTAGATGCGCTATTACGCCACAGCGGGATCGCCGCCTAGTACTTTTTCCATTCTATAACGCCTTCTTCTGAAGGCGTTTTTTTTGTCTTAGAAAGTGTGACTTTTTGTTAGCAAATTCAATATCTCTGACTATTCTATAAAGATATGAATTAATAGGGAAAGCCACATGACGAAACTGGTTCTTGCCATTGATGATGACAAACTCGTCCATCACATTGTTGATGAGGCGCTATCGCGTACGTGCAAAATATTACATGCGAAAAATGGTGAGGAAGGCTTACGGTTAGCTAAAAAATATCGTCCGGATATTATTTTGCTTGATGTCGAGATGCCTGGACTGTCGGGCTTTGCGGTATGTGAGCAACTTAAAAAGCAAGACGACACCATTGAGATCCCAGTTATGTTTTTGTCTTCTCGTGCCGATATTTCAGAGCGGATGCGGGGCTACAACGCCGGCGCTGCAGACTACATAGTCAAACCCTTTAACGCCGAAGAATTGCTAGCGCGTATTAATGTTCTTGATGACTATAGAAAAACCTCGTCGCAGCTCAAACAAGACGTACAGCGCGCCCAAACCACAGCTGAAATAGCCATGACCGACTCTGGTGATATGGGTCGTATAATGCGCTATGTTGGGCAATCGTATCACGCGCATGACCTCAATACTTTGAGCGCTCATTTTTTAGAGTTTTTTATGCCGATGGAGCTCGATGTTGCGGTGGCTTTTTGGTACCACCAAGACGCGATGTTTTATTCCAGTGAAGGTGCTATTCAACCGATAGAGCAAGAGCTATTTGAGAAACACAAAGATGGCAGTCGCTTTGTTGATTTTGGTCGCAGAACTATCATTAACTATCCTAAAGTCTCTTTACTGATTAAAAACATGCCAGTGGACGATGTTGCGGTTTATGGTCGCTATAAAGATTTGTTTCCGCACATACTGGAAGCCACTGATGCCAAAATCAGAGACATGGAAGTCAGTGAAGATGCGCTCAATAAAGTGGAACATATCGGGCAGGTATTTGCTGAGCTGAGCGATCATTTAAGCGGCGTTGGCGATCATTACAGTGGCAAAGTTGCTGAGTTTCAGACGGTGCTGGAAAGCGATAAGCTTGCAGTCTTAGAGCCAAGTGAAAGAGAACGGTTGCAAGAACTCTATGAGCACTTCACTTATTTAAGCGATGAGCTAACCATAATTAAATATAAGTTAGGAGAAGTGACTGAGGTACGCCAGCAGCTTATAGAGAGTTTAAACAAAATAGCGAAACCTTGGGGTGAGGATGAAGTGGCGTCGCAAGCAGATATTGAACTGTTTTAAGCCACTGGATAATCAAAGACACTAGAAAGGGAAAGGGGTATACTGCCACGGTTGGTAACCCTTGGGAGCTTAGCTTGTACATTCACACCCCTTTTGAAGAAAACAGATCCTACCTAGATACGCTAACTAAGCTGTTTAATTTATCCGCGCTTACTATTAACGAGGCGGAGTTTCAATTGGTTTATGATGAGCTAGGCTTACAATTATTCAAAAAAGATGAGCCAAAACTCGGTGCTATCCGAGTTGACTTTGTGACTGGCGCAGTTGCTCATCGACGCAAATTTGGTGGTGGTAAAGGGCAAGCAATTGCAAAAGCAGTGGGCTTAAATAAAGGTGCTGTGCCTACGGTATTGGATGCAACTGCGGGACTTGGACGCGATGCCTTTGTGCTTGCGTCTATGGGTTGCAAAGTTGTGCTACACGAGCGTAACCCGGTAGTCGCAGCGCTGCTATATGACGGCTTGCAACGCGCCTATCAAGATGCTGAAATTGGCGAATGGGTGCAGTCAACTATGCGACTGGAGTTTGGTTCCAGCCATGACTTGCTAGAGCAAGCGGGTTGGCGTCCAGACGTAGTGTATCTTGATCCTATGTTTCCACATCGTGAAAAATCGGCGCAAGTGAAAAAAGAAATGCGTGTATTCCAAGACTTAGTTGGCAATGATTTGGATGCGGACGCACTGTTACCTTTTGCTTTGCAGTTAGCCACTAAAAGGGTGGTGGTAAAACGTCCAGACTACGCTGGCTTCTTAAATGATAAAACGCCAAGTATGCAAATAAAAACCAAGAAAAACCGCTTTGACGTTTATGTTAATGCCGCAATGAAATAGCACACACTACCTGATTTAATTTTGTGCAGTAGATATCTAGATGGATATACGCAAAAAGTATGGTTTTGTACTATTGTACAGAAAAGGTAACCAGATTTAATTAATTTGTCATAAATCCTTAATACTCTTGCGGAGCATTTTGATAAAGGGGTTGTGATTCTATGCGCGTGTCTACATTTACTCGGCTATTGGCAATATTATTGACCACTGCGAGTATTCTACTTGGGGCGAGTCTGTTTTGGGCGAGCCAAGTATTAACTGAGCTTGATGTGCAAGACGCCGCTTACAATCAAGTTAAAAATGCGGTGATCATCGAGCTTGAGGGTACAGTAGAAGATTACTTGAGTGCGGGCGACAGTCAGTATTTAAGTAAGGCTGATGAACAAATCAAAGCATTACAGCAAAGTGTAGAGCAGTTGCCACCAGCGCTTGCTGAGCAACTTAAAACTAAACTCACACAACTACAACAAGATATTGCAGGCAAATACCGTGCACTTGGCAAGCTTTCTGGTAATGAACTTGCGTTGTTGGATAATGCGCTCAGACAAATGTCAGGTTCAGCATCGAGTCTCGTTAAGTACGCAATTAAAGCACAAGATAGTGCTGCCAAAGAATCCTACTTTAATCTCGCTTCAGACTATTTTAGCGAAGTATCAAACTTGAGCTTATATACCTACCAATTAGTCATGGCTTACGAACAGCAGACCGAGCAGAGTTTGATGTCGAGCTTAAGCCGTTTGCAGGATATTGCTGCGCGAATAGACCGACTCGAAAACTTAGGGGTAATGAGTGAGGTAGACGAAGACGAGCTATTTTTAGGTGCCGAAGCCGAAGACCTCGCGCTAGAAATAAAAGCGGAGCTTGTGAGCTGGCCTAAACGTTATGCCCGCGACTTGGAAAATACCTTACAGCAGTCCAAACAACGTCAAGCTGGCATGCTGGCACTGCGAGGTGATATTAAAGCAATCTCAGAGAATATCCTGCAAGCAGAAACCAACTTAAAAACTGAGCAGGCTGACGTAAAAACCAATGTATTTATGCTGTTTGGTGTGGCAATTGGGTTACTCGTGCTGCTTGCAGGTGGTGTCTATTTTGTACAGTTCAATCAAGTATTAACTCCGCTAAGACAACTTCGCGATGGCTTCGCTCAGCTTATCGAAAGCAATGAATTACGTAATATTGAAAGTAAAAACCAAGACACTGAAATTGGCGAAATTGCGAGTTACTTTAATCAGTTAATTGATAGGCAGCGAGCAGAAGCGGACGAACGCTCAGAAATGCTGAGTGTGATCAATACCTTTATGGAAGAGATGAACACTAACTTGGTGCAGATCTCTGCACAAGCTGGAGACACGTTTGAGCAGGTGGAGCAAAACCAAGCACAGCTTGACTCGCTTAGAGCGCTTGGGGCGGATGCCAATCAAATCAACGCGCAAGTTGCCGACAATGCCAATAACACCTTTGAAGCAATGACACAAAGCGTGTCCTATGCGGATGCTATGTTGAGCGCTTCATCTACCACGCAAAAGCGAGTAGAGCAGGGATTAGAGAGCTTAAATGAATTACTTAATGGTGTTTCGGATGTGAGTAAAGTGATTGATATGATCAGCTCCATCGCAGAACAAACGAACCTACTCGCGCTCAACGCGGCGATTGAGTCGGCGCGCGCAGGTGAACATGGCCGCGGGTTTGCGGTCGTTGCGGACGAAGTACGAAAGCTTGCACAGCAAACACAAGCCTCACTGACTGATATTCACCAGCAATTAAATGTTTTGAGTGATAATTCAAACAAAGTATCGACACAAATCTCGGCTTTGGCAGATGAGGCACAGCAGCAAACAAGCCATGCACAAGAGTTGAAACGCAATTCAGAAGGTGTGGCAGAGAGCGCACAAAGCGCCAACCAAGTTGCCGCCCATGCAATGGATCTTGCCAATCAGCAATCAGATCTACTAGATACCTTTGGCCACGCCATGGACAGCATGAAAGGTCAGGTTAATAGCTCACATGAGCAAGTTCAGCAAATTCAACAAAGCCTTAAAGAGAAAATGCGAGAGATCAGGGGCACTTTAGGTTTGCAGTAATCAGGATTGTGCCGTAGATCGAGATTTATCTCGACAGCATAAGCTGAAACGTCGGAGCCGCTTCACGCGGCGAGCAACTAAAAGCTCGCGAGGTAAACTCGTTCCTACCAGCGAGTATTGTAGGTCGAGATTTATCTCGACTACTGCAAGCTAAAACGTAGCAGCCGCTTCACGCGGCGAGCAGTTAAAAGCTCGCGAGGTAAACTCGTTCATACCAGCGAGTGCTGTAGGTCGAGATTTATCTCGACAGCATAAGCCAAAACGCAGGAGCCGCTTCACGCGGTGAGCAGTTAAAAGCTCGCGAGGTAAACTCGTTCCTACCAGCGAGTGCTGTAGGTCGAGATTTATCTCGACAGCATAAGCCAAAACGCAGGAGCCGCTTCACGCGGTGAGCAGTTAAAAGATCGCGAGGTAAACTCCTTCCCTCCAGCGAGTGCCGTAGGTCGAGATTTATCTCGACAGCATAAGCTGAAAACATCGGAGCCGCTTCACGCGGCGAGCAGTTAAAAGAGCATGAGGTAAACTCGCTTATATGGACTCCTCCAATTGTACAAGCCATTTTTAGCATTATTGGTGTGATTGCGTGCTTATATCCGGGCTCTTGATGAGGTGCTACCTCGGCCTCTTTGATGTATTCGCGCCCTTGTG
>NZ_JAKRFX010000019.1:0-111228 GCF_022347825.1 Pseudoalteromonas sp. OF7H-1
CGCTAGTTGACGTGATTGAACGTCCTAAGAAAGCTTAATTTTAGTTTTTAACTAAATTAGACTTTTATAAAGCCCCGGCATCTGCTGGGGCTTTTGCGTTTCTGGATAGCTCTTATAAGCCGCTATCAAACCTCAGGTTAACCACCCGATCTACAGTACTCGTGATACAAAGCGTCAAGTGGATAAATGAGCCTCAAGACCTTATCTAAATAAGGTAGCTTTACCTTAGCTCAAATGAGGTGTTCGTTTTTTGAGCGATACGTTTTGTAGCTTATTAAGGTTGAAAATTTTGGGGGGGGGTGTTATTTTTCACCTTTATTTATCTGGTGTGAAGAAGGATACTTGGGCGCTCTTTTTAGTTCGTCTTAACCAGTAATCAATAGCAATTCATATCTTATTTAGTTAGTGGATCTATCTCATGATTTACGCTGAGTATTTTCTGGTTTTTGTATGCTTTTTTAGTTACAGATATATTCTCCAATTGCCAGAGTTTATACATGTTCCAACACTTTGTACTAACCCGCTTTAATTTGCGTAAGAAAGATTGGCTAGAAACAAAATCAAAAACACAAGTCCTAACCGATGAGTGGATGAGAAATCGGTTAGAGCTATTTGAAAATTATTGTTTCGCTTCAGTGAAAGCACAAACTGAGCAAAACTTTAATTGGCTCGTTTTCTTTGATGTATCGACCACTCCTGAGTTTCGTGAAATCATCGATCGTTTAGCCTCTGAGCTCAGGGCATTCATACCTATTTACGCTGATGGAATGGAGGAGTTTTTACCAGCCATCCAACGAGAGTTAAATGCACGATTAACCCAGCCATACTTGATTACTTCACGTCTGGATAATGATGACTGTTTACATCAGGACTATATTAAGGAAGTACAAGCACAGTTTGATCAGCAGAGCTTTTTGGCTATAGACTTTATCGATGGCTTTACACTTCAAGTAGCTCCAAAAGTGAGATTTGCCAAACATGCGCACGTGCATAATCCATTTTTAAGCCTAATTGAAACAAGTAAAGAGTATAAAACGATTTGGTGTAATGAACGCCATGGTTATTGGTCTGAAATTAAGCAAGTAAAGATTGTACGAAAAAAGCCAATGTGGATGTCTGTGATTCATATCGAGAACAAAATTAATGCATTTAAGGGTTTTGGTGATGTGAACCTAGAACAACTTCAGGCATTCAATATTTGCCCGAGAGCTTGGGATTACATAGAGACAAATATTGAGCCATATAAAGCCTGGCATACTCAGGGACTATATCATCAGCTTCGAACAGGATGGAAAGTCAACGCTAAAATACTGAGAAGGAAATTATTTCATGGCAGCTAGATTACATAATAATATGATTTAACTCGTGTTTCTGTATGGTTTAGGTGACAGTTTTGAGAAGGCTGGTGCACAATGAGCGGTAAGAGCCGTACAGTATGATGTCGTGTCGTTAGTCATAAAGTGGACAAGTCAATTGTTGTTATTGAACGTAATTGATTTACGTTACCTTTTATTGGAAAAGCAAGCGTCAAGCGTACAACTAAATGGACCTCATAATTAAGCTAAGTGATCTAAGAAAAAATCTTGGACGCTAGTTGACGTGATTGAATGCCCTAAGAAAGCTTAATTTTAGTTTTTAACTAAATTAGATTTTTATAAAGCCCCTGCATCAGCTGGGGCTTTTTCGTTTCTGGATGTATGTTTGAGCACAACGAAGATGGTTGGTTATTACCTCTATATACTTATTTGTTCCAGAGTAGATAGCTTTATCGCAGTGCTAGACGTAATACGCCGCTCCTTATTCAACAAGATAATCATAAATATGGAGCATTAAAGGTCGTTATTTTACTTTGTTCGATTTTTAATCGGTACATTTCTTTACTAAATCAAAAAACACGACAATGATTATTGTATTAAATACAAGTTAATAGTTTTGGCATCTATGAATGCTGATGGGCTTATCTATAAATACAATGTCAGGTGCTTTTATGCTTTCTAAGTTAAGGTTAAGCCAACAATTATCTACTTCATTTGGAGTAATGATTGTACTTATGGTTGCACTCTCTAGCGTCGCTTATATTGGATTGAATGGCGGTTATAGTAATTTTGTTGAGTATCGCTCTTTGGCAAGAGCGAGCAATCTAGCAAGTACATTGGAAGCGAACTTGCTCTCACTTAGGATCAATGTGCTGAATTATTTGAAGCAGCAATCAAAAGACGATATTGAACAATTTGAACAGAAAGTGAAGCTTTTACATGATGCGTTAGCAGAAGCCAAGGAGGCCCTTAATCAAAGAGAAAGCAAGCAACTTATTGAAAAAAGTGAAACAGCTTTGGTTACATATGAAACTGCTTTTAGGGAGATTATGGCACTTTATGGTCGTAGAAATACTGTGGTTCATGACGGGCTGGATAAAATAGGCCCTCAAATGCGCAAGAATATTTCGCAATTAATAGAATCTAGCATTGATATGAGTGACTTTGAAGGACTTGCGGCTGCTACACATATGCAGGAAAAGCTGCTGCTAGGAAGACTTTTCGTAACGAAATTCTTAGTGAGTAACCAGTTAGATGACTACAACAGAGCTATGGGTGAACTAAAGCAAGAGAAGATGTTTCTAACTCAGTCTAAGTCTAGGTTTATGAATGAAAATGCAAAAAATTTACTGTTTGATATAGAACAATCAGGAGAACGCTACTTAGATGGAGTGAGAGAAGTACAAGATATTATCACAGAGAGAAATCGACTGATTACCGAAGTACTAAATATTAATGGCCAAAATATCGCAGAGTATTTGGCACGTGTGAAAGAATCGATCAAGGAAAGGCAGGATGAATTAGGTCCCATAGCTCAAAGTGAGAGTAGGAAGACAGTAACAATTATTATTGCAGTATCTGTTGTGGTGATTTTGTTAGGCTGTTTTTTAAGTTGGTATATCACACGACTAATCAAGGCCCCTATTGGTGGAGAGCCAAAAGAAATCGCGGAAGTGGCATCAAGGATAGCCAGTGGCGACCTCACTATACAGTTTGACAGGGGGGAATCGGTGAGCGGTATTTATTTGGCAATGCGTGATATGGCTGACAAACTAAAAGCCATCATTGCAGAAATTCAAAGCTCCACGCATGCATTATCTTCCTCGTCGGAAACACTTAGTGCTATCACCTCCCAGTCTAAACAAGGGGCGGACAACCAAATGGAGCAACTCAGTCATAGTGCTGTTTCGATGAATGAAATGGCTGCTACGATTGCTGAGATAACCCAAAGTGCTCAACTCGCAGCGGATGCCGCGACCGATGCGGATTCTCAATCTAATTCAGGTGTTCAAGTTGTCGTTGCAACACAGCAAGCAATGGAAGGTCTAGTTGGTAAAATAGAAAATGTTAGTAAAACCATTGAGAATCTTGAACAAGAAACAGAGTCGGTAGGTTCTATTTTGGATGTTATCAGGGGTATAGCGGAGCAAACTAATCTGTTGGCGCTCAACGCAGCAATTGAAGCCGCAAGAGCTGGCGAACAAGGGCGAGGCTTTGCTGTAGTGGCCGACGAGGTGAGAAGCCTTGCGAGTCGCACCCAAAAGAGCACGGACGAAATTCAGGAGATGATCTCTAAGTTGCAAAATGAAGCGAAGCGCTCCGTTGGTATGATGCGAGAGAACGTGAAAGATGCTAAAGATACAGCGGACAAGTCAGCGAAAACGGATGAAGTGTTACAAGCGATTTCTTCCTCTGTGAGTACGATTAAAGATATGAACCTGCAAATAGCCAGTGCTTCTGAGGAGCAAAATACGGTTACACAGCAACTTTCGCAAAGTGTGACAGAAATCAGCGAAACTGCGCAAGAGACAGCAACCGGAGCCGAGCGAGCGTCAGATGAAGCATTGTCGCTGCTGTCTTTATCCCGTGCACTGGATAAATCAGTGAGCAGTTTTAGGTTATAAGTGATGATACTAAGCATTGGGGGATAGCACTAAAGTGTGCTGTCTTTTTACTGTACAGCCGTTATGCTAGAGCAAACAATAAAAAATCATCACAGTTATGTTTTCTATCGGGCTGATCAGTCTTATTGCGCTGCTGTATTTAGCGCTTTTATTTACCATTGCATGGGGCGCAGATAGGGCGAGTACTAAATTTAGATCTTATCGCGCCAAGCAAGTTACCTATGCTTTGTCACTTGGAGTGTATTGCACCTCTTGGGCGTTTTTTGGTACTACCGCGCAAGCTGCAAATAATGGCTGGTGGCTTGCTCCAACTTATGTTGGCACGATTTTACTGTTTATATTTGGTTGGCAAGTCTACACACGAATTGCTGAAATATGCCGCCAGCAGCAGCTCACCTCTATGGCGGACTTTATTGCCACGCGTTATGGTAATTCTTCTAGTTTGTCTGGACTCATTTCTCTGATCTCTGTTATTGCGGTCGTGCCCTATATTGCCCTTCAGCTTAATGCTACCAGCGCCAGTATCGGTATGCTAACAAGTGACACTCAGCGGGTGAGTGTCGCGTTTTGGCGAGATAGTACTTTTTATATCACCTTGCTGTTAGCCCTGTTTGCTATTTTGTTTGGCACACGTAGGCTGAGACCGAGTGAGCATAACCCAGGATTGATGACTGCCATCGCCTTTGAGTCATTAGTTAAGTTACTGGCGTTTATTGCCGTTGGTGTTTATGTCTGTTTTGTGCTCTTTGAGTCACCCTCTCACTTACTTAACCAGGCGGAGCAGCAGGGAATTACCAAGCAAATAGAGGCAACCGCTAGCCCAACCTATGTTTATTTAGTCCATGTTCTTTTAGGGGCATTGGCAACGCTGTGTTTGCCGAGGCAGTTTCATACCTCTTTTATTGAATATGATGAACAAAACCAATTTAAGACCGCACGCTGGTTATTTCCCGTTTATTTGTTGCTGATTAATTTGTTTATTTTGCCAATCGCCTACGCCGGGCTGGTGTATTTTAATGGTCAAGATGTTGGCTACGATACGTTTGTGCTTGCCTTACCACTGGGATCTGATGCGCCTGTAGTCGCTTTGATAGCCTTTTTAGGAGGGTTCTCTGCGGCGACGAGCATGGTGATAGTCTCAGCCATCGTGCTATCGATTATGATCACCAATGACTTTATCAATCAATTTTTGTTGCGCCGCTCGCAGTTAAATTCGAGCCATCGGGGCTTATCTAAGTTTAATCTGCTCAATGCTCGACGGATGGTCATTGTTGGCATTTTATTATTGAGTTACGCCAGTCATCGCGTGCTGGCTGAGGGCAACACGTTGGCCAATATGGGGCTCATGTCATTTGCCTTGGTTGCGCAGTTTGCGCCCGCTATGGTGGTTGGTTTATGGTGGCGTGGGGCTTCATGCTTAGGCGCGCAATTGGGGATTGTGACGGGGTTTGCTATTTGGTTTTACACGCTGTTGTTACCGAGCCTCATTAGTGGCTTTAACTTCGAAAGTCACTGGTTGAGCGCGGGGCCTTTGAATATCACATGGTTAGCACCTTTAGACTTTTTGGGTCTGGGGTTAGACAGTACGAGCCAGTCCGTCCTGATCTCTTTAAGTGCAAATTTGTTGGTTTATTTGCTGGTGCCGTTTATTTCATCCGCACGTCTTGCTGAGCGCTTACAAAGCAATAAATTTGTAATGCCGTCCAAATCTGCACAGTCCGCTAACACGGTATTGAGTTACCAAGACTTGGCAACATTACTGCAGCGCTTTAGCGAGCAAGCGCGTGCGCAGCAGCTTGTTGAGCTTCATTTTCCTAAAGAGCCTGCAAACTGGAAACTGCCAGCGCCATTGCAAGTTGAAAATATGATCGAGCGGGAGATGTCGACGCTCGTCGGAGGGGCATCTGCGAAACTGATTTTAGATGTCGCCAAAGATGAAAAACGCCAGCCTTTAGAGCAAGTTGCAGAATTTGTCGATGAAGCGTCACAGGTGCTACGTTTTAATCGCGACTTACTGCAGTCGACGATAGAAAACGTCAGTCAGGGGATAAGTGTAGTAGATAGCCAACTGCAATTGGTCGCTTGGAACCAGCGCTACGCAGAAATGTTTAATTATCCAGACAATGCGCTGTTTATTGGGCGTCCTGTGGCTGAGCTTATTCGCTACAATGCGCAGCGCGGACTATTTGGTGATGCTGATGTCGAGCAGCAAGTAGAGAAGCGTCTATCACATTTACGACGAGGCAATGCGTATCGCTACCGCCGCGAGCATCACGATGGTCGAGTGTTTGAAATGCAAGGTAACCCATTGCCTGGAGGTGGATTTGTAACGACCTATACGGATATCACCGAGTTTGTAAAACAACAATCCTTACTAGAGCAAGTTAATGTAAATCTAGAAGAAACGGTCGCGGCAAGGACCAAAGAGTTGATAGACGCCAACCGTGCTTTATCTTCTGCGAAACGCCAAGCGGAGCACGCAACGGAGAGTAAGACCCGTTTTTTCGCCGCAGCGAGTCATGATCTGTTACAGCCATTTAACGCAGCGAGCCTGTTTTGCTCATTGATGAGTGAAAAGGCCCAAGGGACCGACTTAGCTGAGCTTTCGCAAAGCATCAAAAGTTCATTGGCAAGTGCTGAAGAGTTGTTGTCGAGTATTCTTGAGCTAACAAAGTTAGAGGCTGGGGCGTTTAAGGTTAATCGCTCGCGCTTTGCATTGTCGTCACTGCTGGAACCATTGGAAAATGAATATGGGGCGGTTGCGAAAGACAAAGGGTTAGCGTTTGCGGTGCAGGTTTGTGATGTCATGCTCTACACCGATAAAGCACTGCTAAAAAGGGTATTGGGGAACTTACTGAGTAACGCTATCCGTTACACTGAGTCTGGTACGGTAAGACTTATCGCTGAATGTCAGGGGGAGAGTGTTTCTATCATTGTTGAAGACACTGGCGTGGGCATTGCAAAGCAAGATCAGGACGCCATATTTCAAGAGTTTAAACAGCTGCATAGTAAAGAGCTCGCGCAGGGGTTAGGACTTGGACTTGCGATCAGTAAACGAATTTGCGAAGTGTTGGAAATACCCATCACCCTTGGCTCACAACTTAATAAAGGCACGCAATTTACCTTAACACTGCCAAGTTATGGAATGCAGACGGATCAAAAGACCGAAGTAACCGCTGACAAGCCCAGCGGCGATTCGCAATTATCGGGTCTGTCTATTTGGTTGCTAGATAATGATGCCAACGCGCTTAATGCACTATCTCAAGTATTACTGAGTTGGGGGTGTCAGGTGGCTGTGGCGCGAGATGAGGCAGAGCTTAGCGCGCTACAAGCAACGAGCCGGGCTGATATGCTGATCGCGGATTATCAGCTTGATCATGGTGTCACTGGACTTGAGGTAATAGCAGCGCTTGCGCTTGATGATATGGCAATCATTATTAACACAGCTAACCACGACGAGGCTATTCGAGAGCGAGTGAGTGATGCAGGGATCCCATTACTCTATAAACCACTTAAAACGCCTGCCCTAAAGCGCATGATTAAGCGACTAATATAGTTATTTAAGCACTCGCTTCATCGTCGAGATGTACATCCGTGGCCAGCTGATTAAAGAGGATCCCAGCTTGGGTGCGGTTATACACATTGAGCTTTTTTAAAATAGCTGAAACATGCTGTTTGATGGTGGTCTCTTGAATCGACATTGCATACGCAATCTGCTTATTCAAAAGGCCATCGGCAATCATGGTTAATACTCGATATTGCTGGGGAGTTAGCTTTTCTAAATTACGCGCAAATTGCGCTTGTTCGCTGTCATTTTCAGGCGCGATATCCACGATTTCGGGTAACCAAGTTTCTCCTTCAATAACGAGCTTGATGGCACCACTGATCACCTCTAGTGAGGAAGACTTGGGAATATAAGCGCTTGCCCCGAGGGCAATGCATTGGCTAATAATGGCTGCCGATTCGTTGGCTGAAACCATGATCACCAATATGTCTGGGTATTGATTTCTTAACCGGGCAAGACCCTCGAGACCTTTCGCGCCAGGAATAGATAAGTCCAAAAATACTAGCTCTGTCTCAGGATGCGCGAGCAACATCTCGAATAAGCTGTCTAAGGTACTGGCTTCTTTGATAGGGTCATGACCAATCGCTTGTGCAGCGGCTTGTTTGAGTGCGCTGCGAAATAATGGGTGGTCATCAGCGATGATTGCTTGCACCTGAGACATCCTTAACTAACTCCTAGTATCCGTTGTTATAGGGTATTTCCGAAACTACATCAAGTGATTGAGATAGCGAGGCTCCCTTACAGCCTCGCTTGCGGTGCTAAAAACGATAACCCACGGTAAGCGAAACGGTTCTTGGGTCGCCAAAGTAGCCTATTAAGGTATTATCACCACCAAGCCCCGGCGTATATTTACTCACATTACTCGGATCGCTTGGATCTGGTGTCACGAACTGATAGCCTCCTATCATATATTCTTCATCGGTCAGGTTTTTCCCATGAAGGCCAACACGCCAATTGCCATCTGTGCTATACCAATTAATACTCAGATTGACTAAACCATAGCTATCCTGCGCCAGTAGGCTATCTTCCTCAAATAAAACATAATCACCACGATGGTAGTAGCTGGCATTGAACACCCAGTCGCCAATATCACTGTAGAGTTTGTATGTCGCCCCAAGGTTAAAAGTTAAATCAGGGGTGTTAGAAATACTAAAGCGCTCAGATTTGTCAAATGTCGCCCCCGTGTCTGGGTTAGTATCGAGTACCTCTTCGAAGTCGCTGTCTATATATCCTATCGCGGCGTCAAAACTCAGCGCTTCGGTAGCGACATAGCTCAGCTCGGCTTCAATACCATTTGCTGTCGACTTACCAATGTTGCCAAGTCTTTGGTTTAGATCGGCAGAAGTTGCACCGGGCAATACGGAAATATATTGGCGGTCTTTGTGATCTAACGTGAATAGCGTGATATTGGCTCTTAGATTATCGTGCCACTCGCTTTTCATACCGATTTCGAATGAATCTACGATTTCAGGATCTGCAGCAGGCTCTGCGGTGCTGGCTCTGGGGTTGAAGGTACCCGATTTAAACCCTTGAGCGTAGCTGGCGAAGAACATGATATCGCGGTTGTATTGATATTCCACTCCCACTCTTGGCGTAAACCGTGACCAATCTTCTTCATCATCAAGCACTGACGGTACGAGCTCACCTACAGGGCGTGTATAACCTGGGATCCAATTTGATTCGGGATACACGACATCAAAGACCAAACCGTTGCTGACTTGTGCTTCTTTGCTGTCTTTAGTGTAACGAGCGCCCAGTGTGAGCGACCACTGCTCTGCTAAATCAATAGTGCCTTGAATATAGGCGGCTTTACTATTTGAGTTGTTACAACCACTAACTTCTCGCGTAAGGCCGGGGGCGCCTAAGCTTTGTCCTAACACTTCTAAAATTGCTTGGAATTGGCCGCATGACTCGCCATCGTAATAATATAGACCTGAGACAAATTTATAACCGTTACCTGCATGACTTAGCTGTATCTCATGCGTGGTTTGCTCGTCATCATAAATGGCGGGTACATCAAAGATCCGCAGTGGCGTATTGTCAAAGTCGATATTGGTCGGGGAATAACTCTCTCGGCTAGCACCGATGTATTTTATTGTGGTGGCGTCAGAAAGATCCCAGCGAGCGGTCAAACTATATCCCTCAAGCTCGACTTTATTCCAGGTTGGCATACTAGTGTAAGAATCAAATACGCTGTCAGGCACGGGGGCGTCAGTCAGTAAGCTCGGTAACAAGCGATAACCTCCTTTAGAGTTGGAGTCATCGTCGGTTTTATCCCATGCTAAACGGAAGAACAAATCATCGCTTGGACGATATTCCAAGGTTAACCGCGCAGCTTGAATTTCTTTATTGTAGTTTTCCTTATCTTGGCCGGGTAGCGTTGAAACCTTGAATTCACCAAAGCCATCTCGATTCAAAGTGGCAAAGCCATAGCCGAGGTAGAGTGTGTCTTCCACGAGCGGCAATTGACCTGTGATCTTAAGATCGCGTTGATTATAACTACCAATCGTCCCCTCCACGTTAAATGTCGCATCGCCAGACATTTCCTTAGTGACATATTTTATTGCGCCACCAATGGTGTTTTTGCCGTATAGCGTTCCTTGCGGTCCACGTAGTACTTCAATCTGTTGTACATCAAGCAGATCGAGTACAGCCCCTTGCGGCCTTGCCAAATAAATGTCATCGACGTAAATGCCGACACCGGGTTCATAACCCCATAATGGGTCTTGTTGCCCGACACCACGAATAAAAGCAGTGAGGGTAGAGTTAGTGCCACGGCTAGCTTGAAGCGTGGTATTGGGTGAAAACTGCTGGACTTCAGAGAGGACCGAAATGCCATTTTCAAGTAGATCGGTTTCACCGATAGAAGTCACTGCAACTGGAACGGTTTGAAGGTTTTCTACCGTCTTGCGCGCCGTGACTTCAATACGTTCTAGCTTGCCTTCTGATTGTGTTGCTTGTTCTGCTGCCGCTGGGCTGACTTGAGTTGCGAGTGTAATAGCCAACGCGATAGCTGAATATCTAGGTTGGTAAATGTTCATCCTGTGGTCCCTATTATTGTCATTTTGGGTGCTTGTTGTCACACCAAAGCATAGGGGAGTTGTAAAGTTTTTCTATTAGTACCTTAGTACTAATGCCTTGATACGCTAGGATTAACAGGGGGTGTAGGGCTTCTATAACCTTAGTACTATGGTTTTTATTGCGTCTGCACGCCACACTGATATTCATCAACAGTATGCCCAACACATCAACTTATAACGGGTATTAATAACAATAAAAGGAAGCCCTTATGCTCAGTATGCTCGGACTGGCAGGAGGACTTGGCCTGCTTATTTGGCTAACTCTCCGTGGCGTAAACTTGTTTATCGCAGCTCCTCTGTGCGCTTTATTGGTCGCATTAACGAGTGGCGTTGCGCTATTTCCCACAGAAGCTGTAGAAAGCAGCTTTCTTACACTTTATATGGATGGCTTTGCAGGCTTTTTGAGTGCTTGGTTTTTCATGTTTTTGCTTGGCTCTTTGTTCGGTAAGTTCATGGAAGACAGTGGTGCTGCCGACAGCGTGGCACGTTATATTGTCGACAAGTTAGGTATGAAACATGCGGTATTAGCGGTGGTGATTGCCTGTGCGGTACTAACGTATGGTGGCGTCAGTGTTTTTATTGTCGCTTTCTCTGTTTATCCTATGGCGCTTAGCTTATTTAAAGATGCCAATTTACCAAGGCGCTTTATTCCCGCAACTCTGGCTTTCGGCTCAGTCACCTTTACCATGACTTCGGCAGGCTCTCCTGAAATCCAAAACTGGATCCCAATAAAATATTTAGGCACTTCGCCTTATGCAGCTTGGGAAGTCAGTCTAGTGGTTGCCACGTTTATGGCTATTACGGGCTATTGGTGGTTGAAAAAGATGATAGCCAAAGCGGTGGCAAATGGTGAGCACTTTGAAGCGAAAGAAGACGACCCTGAAATCCATGAACGTAACTATCCTCATCCAATCACTGGCGTACTGCCTCTAATCGTGGTGTTGATTTTATCTTTTACACTTCATGATGTGCTGCAGCAAAGTGCACTCATTGTAGCTCTACTTGGCGGTGTACTCAGTATTGTCGCGATTAACTTTAAGCATTTTCATAACATGGGGGCCGCGATTAACTTAGGCACAACTGGGGCGCTAGTCGCTATCGGTAATACCAGTGCCGTAGTGGGTTTTGGTGCGGTAGCAAAAAACACCGAGGCATTTCAATTAGCGGTCGAGATGATGACACAGATGCCGGGTAATGAGCTACTTGGCGCCGCTGTGGCGGTAAGTGTGATAGCCGGTTTAACTGGTTCGGCATCCGGTGGGCAAGCCATTGCGTTACCATTAGTGGCACCGCACTACATCGATGCGGGTGTCAATCCAGAACAATTACATCGTGTTGTCGCTATTAGCTCAGGCGCTTTGGATACCTTACCGCACAACGGTTATGTGGTCACAACCATTCGCGCCATCTGTAAAGAAACACATCAACGAGCATACTGGTCCATGGCTGCGTTGACTGCGGTCGTACCGCTGGTGGGCGTTGCCCTCGCATTAACCCTATTCATCTTATTTTAACGGAGAGATACAGCAATGAAGCGGATTTTCCTGTTACTTTTGTTCGTTGCCAGCAATATTGTCTATGGCAGTGAGACAAACAAACCTATGCTGGTTGAAAAGCGGGCATTTACACTCGCGCATTTTACTACGGAGTCTGGAGCCAGCATTCCTGACGTTAAGGTCGGCTGGGAAAGCTATGGCAAATTAAATGCTGACAAAAGCAATGTAATTTTGATCACGCATTTCTTTTCAGGCACATCTCACGCTGCGGGTAAGTATCGAGAGTCTGACGTATTGGCGGGTTACTGGGATGCCATTATCGGCCCGGGTAAAGCGATAGATACTAACAAGTACTTTGTGATAAGCGCAGATACTTTGGTCAATGCAAACTGGCATAGTAAAGATGTGATCACGACGGGCCCGGCGTCTATTAATCCGAAAACGGGCAAGCCTTACGGCTTGGATTTTCCCGTGGTGACCATAGGTGATTTTGTTGAAGTACAAAAGCAACTATTGGATAGCTTAGGTATCGACAAACTACATGCGGTGATGGGCGCGTCTATGGGGTCTTTCCAAGCATTAGAATGGTCGGTGCGCTATCCCGAAAAAGTGTCACGTTTAATTCATGTGATTGGCGCTGCAAAGATGGATGCTTGGACCGTTGCGGCGTTAGAGAAATGGGCTTTACCTATCCGACTTGATCCAAATTGGCAGGGCGGGGACTACTACGACGGGGAAAGGCCGCTTGCTGGACTCACGGCCACGATGCTTAATATTACTCAAGACGCGATGCACCCTGCTATTTACAACGCCAGTTTTCCAGACTTTATTGTGCTTGATCCCAAAGCAAAGCAAGATATTCGTCAGCTTCCTAAACTCAGCCAAACGCTAGCCACGCGCGCACGAGCGAGGGCTGAAACGCAAGATGCGAATTCTATCTTGTACTTAGTCCGCGCCTCGCAACTATATACTGCAGGCATGCAAGGTAATTTTGATAGCGCTATCGATAAAATCACAGCAAAGGTTTTGTTGATGCCTGCAAGCAATGACTTGTTATTAAGGCCTGAGCCCATTCGTAAGTTAGCAGAAACCCTAAAAGCCAAGAATAAAGATGTGCAGATCACAGAGATAGAAGGCGTTTGGGGACATTTAGACGGTATTTTTTCAATTCAATCACAGGCTGACACTATTGCTCAGTTCTTAGCAAAATAATCAAGGAGTGACGATGAAGACGGCGTTGATCACAGGGGCAGCAAGTGGCATTGGTCGCTATATCGCGATGGCCCTGAGCAAACAAGGTTACAGCTTATTGCTCGTAGATTTGAACTTAGCGCAAGCACAGACGGTAGCCGAGTCTATCGTCAGTGAAGGAGGAAATGCTCAAGCGTTTGCACTCAATATTGCCAATAAGCAAGACATCGCTGACTTTATCCGTCAGCACGATAACATTGATGTGCTTATCAATAACGCAGGTGTGCAACATGTTGAAGCACTAGAGCATTATCCAGAAGATAAATGGCAATTGCTGCAAGACGTGATGCTAACAGGCCCCGCGATGTTGTGTAAGGCGGTATTACCGCATATGCGCAAAGGAGGCTTTGGTCGCATCGTCAATATTGGTTCTATTCACGCTTTAGTCGCTTCTAAATATAAGTCTGCTTATGTCGCTGCAAAACATGGGTTAATGGGATTTGGCAAAGTATTGGCGCTGGAAACCGCGGACTGCGATATCACCGTAAACACCATTTGCCCAGCTTATGTAAAAACCCCATTGGTAGAACAGCAAATTACCGCGCAAGCGAAACAGCATGGGATCAGCGAAGATGAAGTGATAAACAATATCATGTTGGCACCAATGCCGAAAAAGGCCTTTATAGGGTTGGATGAGATTGCCCATGCTGTCAATTTTTTACTCGCAAATGAGTCACGCAACATTACTGGCCAAGCCATTGTATTGGACGGCGGCTGGACAGTGCAATAGGAGGAACAATGGCTGGATTTGATAAGGTAGTTGTAAGCTACGAAGAGGCAATGGCAGGACTGTGTGATGGCATGACCATGATTGCGGGGGGCTTTGGTTTGTGCGGGATCCCAGAAGGTTTGATAAGCCAAATACGCCACATGGGCACAAAGGACTTAACCGTGGTTTCTAATAACTGTGGAGTAGACGGGTTTGGTTTAGGGATTTTGCTTGAGGATAAGCAGATCCGCAAAATGGTGGCTTCCTATGTGGGAGAAAACGCATTGTTTGAGCAGCAGTTATTGAGCGGTGCATTGGAAGTTGACTTAACCCCACAAGGGACACTTGCAGAAAAAATGCGCGCAGGTGGAGCCGGGATCCCCGCTTTCTATACCGCAACAGGCGTTGGTACACCCGTCGCCGAGGGCAAAGAGGTAAAAACGTTTGGTGATAGAGAATATATTTTAGAGCCGAGTATTACGGGAGATTTTGCCATTGTAAAAGCGTGGAAAGCAGACCGTTTTGGCAATTGTGTTTATCGCCACACCGCCATGAACTTTAATCCAATGGCTGCAACAGCTGGAAAAGTTACCGTCGTTGAAGTGGAAGAAATTGTAGAGCCCGGCGAAATCGAACCGAGCCAAATTCATACCCCCGGAATTTATATCGACAGAGTGATTCTAGGACAGTTCGAAAAACGCATCGAAAAACGTACTGTGAAGGAGCAAGCATAATGGCATTAACCAGAGAGCAAATGGCCATGCGAGTGGCACAGGAATTAAGAGATGGGTTTTATGTCAACCTTGGCATTGGGATCCCCACGCTGGTGGCCAATTATGTGCCACAGGGCATGGATGTTATGCTGCAATCGGAAAACGGCTTATTAGGCATGGGCGCTTATCCGACCGAGCAGGAAGTGGATGCGGATATGATCAATGCGGGTAAGGAAACCGTTACAGCCCGCACGGGCGCTGCCATTTTTAGTTCTGCAGAAAGTTTTGCAATGATCCGTGGCGGTCATGTGGACCTGACGGTGCTTGGCGCTTTTGAAGTAGATCAGCAAGGTAATCTTGCCAGCTGGATGATCCCAGGTAAGCTTATCAAGGGCATGGGTGGCGCGATGGACCTTGTCGCTGGGGCTAAAAATATAATTTGCACTATGACGCATGCGAATAAACAAGGCGAGTCCAAGCTGCTACAGCGCTGCAGTTTACCGCTCACCGGCGTAAACTGTATCAATAAGATAGTAACCGATCTTGCGCTGCTTGAAGTCAAAGGTGGCGCGTTTCATTTACTTGAGCGAGCTCCAGGTGTTAGCGTCGCGGAAATTCAAGCAAAAACCGCAGGCATATTGATTTGCCCAGATGACGTACCGGAGATGGTGTTTAGCTAGCTTAAAATCAAAGGTTACGTTTATAGTTGAAGAAAGAGCTGAGCTGACTCATGCTCTTTCATTGAAAGTGGCGCCTAACCGACTCCTATCTATTCCATGGAGTATAGTACCACTCTTGGTCTAGTCCGCCATCACAATCGTAAAGCATTATATTATTGCGTCTTCCTCCACTGTGACCTGCCACATCGAGGCATTTACCTTGTTTCTTGTTTATAATCCGACCAGCACCATCGAACTTCCATAATTGGTCAGCTTTTCCTTCACAGCTCCAGAATTGAACATTTCGCTTTGGGGCACCATCATAGCGGCTTACATCCAAACATAGATTCTCATCGTATACAGGTCTAATTTCAAACCATGGGTCTCCGTAATATTTACTTTCAATATAATTAGCTAATTTGCCCATATATTGAAGCTTTATTTTTCCATGGGTGGCAAATGGAGCGCTGAATACAGAGTTATCTATAGATATTTTTACATTATTTTTATAGAATGAAAAATACTGATCTCTACCAAAGTCACAATCATAAGTTTGTACAGTTTGTCCTTTGTAGGCTTTATCAACTTCATGTTTACCATCCATACAGATGAAATCAGTTTCTTCAGCGTATTTTTGTTTATTTATAAACATTATACCTGAAGCAGCTTGAGTCATAGTTGAAACCGCTAGAGCTACCCCAGCTAGTACTAAAGTGTATTTCATATATATTTCCTTATCTTGTTTGTGTTAACATTGGGAACGGTAACATTAATTTAAATCATTATCAATTTTATATTTTCATTGTTTATGAGTCGTTATTTTTATAGTGAAGGATTGTCCGCTTTGTTGCTCAACGATAGTTTATCTTCAAGCCGCTGGATAAAATTCATAAGGGAAAGTTGGATTATTTTCTTGTTATGGGTCAGCGGCGTATTCTTACTAATGTCATTTAGAGTTTTCTATCTTTTTAACTTTAAAGAAAAAGTATCGTATGATCTTACGGTTGGCCAACTGCTTGATGCCTTAGCCACCGGTTTTAAATTTGACTCCTCTGCCGCTGGAGTTTGTCTCGCTATTCCTTTTTTACTGAATTGTTTCCTACAGCCTTTGCGATTAGATAATTGGGTTAGACGAGCACGCAATACGATAGGGCTAATCTATCTGAGTGTTTTTGTATTATTAGGAATCTGCGGGATAACTTATATCAGTGAGTATGGAACTCAATATAATTATTTTATGCTGGAAGGGTTATATGATGATCAGCAGGCCATACTAAGTACCGCGATTCAGCAGTATCAACCTTGGGGTAGTTTGTTGAGCATAGGAATACTGCTATCTTGCGTGGTCTTATGGACTCGTTTTGTGGATAAGAGAAACTATCGCTTACTAATAAATATTTGTCCGAAGAGCAGAATCAAACAAGCAATTATTTCGATATTGGTGTTCGTTTTGTTCGTTTGCGCCGCTAGAGGTTCGTTTGATTCTCGCCCTGCGTCAAGAAAGTGGTCGGCTGTCACTACCGATCCATTTGTAAACAACTTAGTTATTAACCCATTTCGCAGTTTCTTTTACGCGATACAAGACTACGGTGAATTAAATCAGCTCACTATGTCAAGGGCTAACCCTTATTTGGTCGATAGGCGTGAGGTCGATGATATGCTGCATAATAATGAGACTCGAAGTGCGGGTCCCTTAATTCAAAAGCCTTCACGCATTTTTTACATTGTAATGGAAAGCTTTGACTCTTGGCCTCTGCAGAATAAATATAGGGATTTAGCGCTAACAGAAAATTTTCACCGACTAAAAGCAAATGGTATTTATGTTGAACAAGCGTTACCTGCAGCTTCGAGTACAATGAACTCATTATCCAGTCTAGTTACAGGAATTCCATTTAGTGGCATTAACATGAGTCGCCTTACAAGTGAAGTCCATAATTACTCACTAATCCATTTGATGGAGGATCAAGGTTATACATCACAATTTTTTTATGGCGGCTTATTGTCTTGGCAAACAGTAGGTGATTTTATGAATAGGCATGGCGTCGATCATATTTATTCTGCGGCAAATGCAGGAGGTAAGGGCAGTGCCGGTGTATGGGGGGTTGATGATGGGCAGTTATTTGATCTCGTTAGCCAGTCAGTGCCAGAAAATAGCTTTAATTTGATTATGACGACTAGCTATCATGGCCCATTTAATTTGGATTTGTCAGCTAGCGATTACCCTTGGAAAAATGGTGACTACCCCGCTCAGTTTCAGCGGATGGGTGATGAAGTGTTATCTGCTAACACTCTTGGACACTTATGGTATTCAGATCAAATGATGGGGCAGTTTGTGGATAATATGCAACGCAAATACCCTGATGCGCTATTTATCATTACGGGAGATCACTACAGCCGCCGCTATTTTCATGCTAAGCCTAACTTGTACGAACTCACCCATGTCCCAATCCTTTTACTGGGGCAAGGGGTTTCACCTAAATTGAGTAACCGAACAATTGCTTCACATATGGATATCACAGCTACAATTATGGACTTGATAGCAAGGCCCAACACATCATTTGCTAGTTTTGGCCATTCACTTGTTGGTTCTGAAACACCAGAGAATGTGTTTGGTTATAAAACAATTCGAGATACGGAGCGAGTTTGGAAACAAGGTGATGGTGAGCAGTTTTATAGCTATCTAGTTAACCCCAAACTGGGTGATAAAAGTGTTGAGCAGCCAGCACCAACCCTTGAATATCAAGCTTATATGGCTGCTGCATGGCAATTACTAATGGGGAGTCCTGCTCCTCATTAAACTACGACACCGGTCAATATAGACTGTTAAATCCGAAGGCCATACTAATCTTTTGATTAGTGTGGCCTTTAATCGTATTCGTATAAGTGCAAATCACTATAGCAGTGAGGTGTGCTTTTTGGATGATACTATTTAGTCTTATTTATCAACTGTTAATGACTAAGATACTCAAGCACTACGTGCATTCATCTCAGCAATAAACTTGTTCGAATCTTCAATAGAACGGTTCATATCTGCGATTAGGGCGCTAATATCACGCTTTAACCCCGTAAACTCACCTTTAATAGCGCTTACCGCTTGCGCATTTAGGTTGTGCTTAAGGTACAGCACATTATCTTGTAGTGAGTCGAGCACAGGCTGCATTTTGGCTTCACTGCTGCGCATTGAGCGAAGCAAGCGTTCAAATTGGCGCTGTGTTTGACTTAATTGCTTAGCACTCTCACGTTTTAGGTTTGCACTCGAATATTGCTCAAGTTCATCTTGCCACTCGTCAAATAGCGCATTGGCCACGTCTTCCACTTTGTCTATATTGCTACTTACTTCAGCTGCAGCGGCAAGGGATGATTGGTAGTCATCGTTAAGCAGGTTATAGGCTTCTTGTAATTCACCACCGTTAAAATTAATTAAGGTGGTGAGTCTTTCCAATGCCGATTGAAACTCTTTTTGTGATTCCTCTTGGGATTCCTTTGTTTCTTCGACACGATCTACCAATATCTCGCGTTTATGCACACCAAACTTTTCCATTGTGGCGTAATAGGCACTTTGGCAGCCAGTAACAAGTAAAAGTAACACTGCGCTTAAGGTGAGTTTCTTCATTTGCACTCCCGGGCTCTAGAAGGTCAATAATCAGTAAGTGGCCATGTGACCGTCGTTATATATTACTATTTAGCGCTATAAATTATGGCGGGGATTGTTATGATGTGTAAAGTGATCCATGAATATTAACTTGATTATGATGCAAAGAATAACCGAAATGAAGGTCGTAGCACTGCGATTCTTACATTCTCAGCCTAGCTGGTGGCGCCGCTATAGTAAGCGGTGTATTGAGGACCAGATCACGGTCAACGCCGGCTATTTAGCGTATGTCACTCTGTTATCCTTAGTTCCCTTAGTTGCGGTGGGTGTAGCAATTTTTTCGGCGTTTCCTGGATTTGAAGATACGCGTTTTGCAATTGAAAACTTTGTGTTCAATAACTTTGTGCCAACATCGACGGACACCATTAAAGAACACATCAGTGCGTTTACTGGCAACGCGAATAAGATGACAGCTGTGGGGGTGAGTTTTTTGGCCGTCGTGGCTTTGTTACTTATTCGTAATGTTGACACCACACTCAACCGTATTTGGCGAGTTAAGCAAAAGCGCCCGATGATGATTTCGTTTGCGATTTATTGGATGGTGCTCACGCTTGGCCCTGTGCTATTGGGCGCGAGTATTGGTATGACATCTTATATCGTTTCTTTAGTGACATTTGCCGATCAAGGGATCCCAGGATTTAGTGGTGCACTAATTAAGATGTTGCCCTATTTAATTTCTATGGTTGGCTTCATCATGCTCTATACTTTAGTACCAAATACCAGTGTGTCATTTCGAGCCGCGGTTCCTGGTGCTTTGTTTGCAGCTTTGTTATTTGAGCTAACGAAAAAAGGCTTTGCATTATACATTAGCCATTTTCCCTCATACGAAGTTATCTATGGGGCGCTCGCGACAGTACCTATTCTTTTTGTTTGGGTATATTTATCTTGGATAGTGGTGTTGTTAGGCGCAGAGTTTACTGTGTGCTTAACCCAAGATATGGAAGCCGCAGGATTAGATACTAGCTCGGAATTTGACCCACCAGACGCGCAGGGACTTTAGCTTTTACCGATAACGGTTAGCTTAAGCCCCCAAGGGGGAATTATGAGCTTATTGTATCAACATGGCGATGCATTGCGTCGCTTTCATCTCGCGGTAGGTGAAGGACATCAATTGGGCATAGAGGAATATGGCTGTAGTGATGGCACACCACTTATCATGCTACATGGTGGCCCAGGTCAGGGCCATTCTCGTAATGTACTCGGTTATTTCAATCCGCAAAAATACCGCATTATCCTGTTTAGTCAGCGAGGCTGTGGCAATTCAACCCCTACTGACTTTGGTAATATAAATACCGCGAACCTGCTAAAAGATATTCACTCCATTCGTGCGCATTTAGGACTGCAAAAGGTTGTACTCGCCGGGGAATCTTTCGGTGCCATGCTGGCACTTCTTTATGCTGAGCAACATCGTGAAGATGTCTTGGGGATGGTGTTGTGGTCGAGTTTTTTGGGTAATGAGGCGGATCTTCATTGGCTTTATGGTGGCCAAGGTGCCGCCGCACAAATTTATCCAGAGCAGTATCTAGCCTTTGCACAAGGTGCACAAACTGTGGAATCCTTGCTAGACCATTATCATTCGGCACTCTTTGGCGAGGATGAATTACTCAAAAGAAAAGCGGCACAGCGCTGGTGTGAGTGGGATAACCTGATCACAACGGATAGCGATACGCAAGGTATTAGGCTCTGCAAAGCAGACAAGCAGCTCAGTAAAGCACAGCATATGGTGCATTTTTTTAGTCACCAGTGCTTTATTAAAACACAGCAAATTACAGCCGATGCACATCAGCTCAATCACTTACCTATCTGGTTTATTCACAGTCGGCATGATTTAATGTGTCGATACGCACCAGTTCATCAGTTAGCACAAAGCATTAAGGCGCAGTTGCTGATTTTAAATGGGGTTGGGCATTGTTGTGCTAACCCCGTTTACGCAGAAGCAATAAGGCGAGCGGCTGATCTATTACTGTGCAAAATTCAGCATCATTAGCAGTCACAAGAGGTAGGTAGTGCAAGGACTAATTCAAAGAGTCAGCGAAGCAAAGGTAGAAGTAGAAGGTGAGATTGTAGGCCAAATCGATCAGGGGATATTGTTACTATTAGGCGTTGAAAAGTCGGATACCGAGCAAACGGCGGATAAGTTACTGCACAAGGTAAGCAACTACCGTATTTTTACTGACGACAAGGGAAAAATGAATTTAAGTTTAAAAGACATTGAAGGCGAGCTACTAGTTGTATCGCAATTCACCTTGGCGGCAGACACCAAAAAAGGCATGAGGCCAAGCTTTTCGAGCGCAGGGACACCTGAGCAAGCGAATACACTCTACGAATACTTTGTGGCTCAAGCCAAGGCAGCAGGGTTGAAAGTCGCGACGGGACAATTTGCTGCGGATATGAAGGTGAGTTTACTGAATGACGGCCCTGTGACTTTTAACTTTAATGTTGAATAGGGATTTAACGTAAAAGTCTAAGATCAACAAATGCTAGGGCCTGTTGACCTTTGCTGTTTGATTTTTGTTCTTCTGAGTGTGTTTTGGTCGCGACGCTCGACTTGCCGCCTAGTAATCTAGGCAAAAGTTGAGCAACAATGAACAAAGCGCACTCAGATGAATCCAAAGGGCAGCGCTTGATTAGCATTTCTACTGTGTTATCGCCAGACTTACATAGAATGACTATGCTACGCTGGCTCTGCCTTGTATAAATACCAATCAAACTGCTGCAAAAACAAACTTGAAAGCTCAACAGGCCCTAGCGTTTAACTTCGATAATCATATTGGCGTAGTCCGGCACCTTTTCGATAAAGGGCTTTTTACCAAAGTTGGTAATTAATAAGTGTTGAAGTTGTTTGAGCTGCGACTCATGCTCAGTCAAAAAGTTGATATACAGTCGGCCCCCATCATTAATAGCAGCTCTGAGTAGACGATAAAACTGGTGCTGAAACAAGAAGATGGGGGGCTCAAGTTCGCTAAATAAATCGAGCACAATCCAATCGTAGCGTTTGCCTTGTTGCAATGCTTTAAATACATCAACACAATTAACATCGCACAAAGGGTCGCCACCAAAGTAGCGTTTGTAACAATGGATCACATCTGGGTTGTTATCTATGGTGGTAATGTGACAATTTGGATAAGTGGCATTGAGGTAATCACGGATTGCACCTGCGCCAAGACCCAGCTCTAGTACGCTGGTTGGCGGGGTGACTTGCTGCCAGCGACTCGCGAATGTTTTTAAATGAGGAAATAACAAGTGCTCCGGGTGGTTTAACTCCACAACGGATTGTAATGTGTTGTTTATCAGAAGCCATCTTAACGATTTCTCTTGCCGCACTTGGATGCTATTTCTGCCTTGTTTATGCCAATATAGCAAGTGTCCTAGCTGGTGGCTCCGGTCCACAAAATCGTTGCTGATAGTGCCTGAATGCGTAATAAATTCTCCCATGATAACATCATCATAGACGAGGATTTTGTGAATGCCAGCTTGTCCACCAGTTTTTACACTAAAGGATAAGTGTTTTGGCGCATTTTATTCCCTACACTGAGCTTATCTTGTAGGGTGTATCCGTACGAGATTCAAAGTCGTTTAACAGGCTAATAACAAAACAGGAGTCAGTGATGTTTGAGGTAACTTCACCACAAAGCAGCCAAGATTGGCAAGCCTATTACCAGTTACGCTGGCAGGTGTTAAGAGCGCCATGGGATCAACCTCGTGGCAGCGAACAGGATGATTTAGAACAAGAAGCTGAACATCGCTACATTAAAAATAATGATGGTGAAGTGCTAGGCGTAGCTAGGCTCCATTTTAACAATCATAAGCAAGCACAAGTACGTTATATGGCCGTTGCAGAAGGGCATCGAGGTCATCACTTAGGTAGCCGTTTGCTACACGAGCTTGAGGTTATTGCTTGGACGCAAAAAGCAGAAGAGCTGGTTTTGTATGCTCGTGAGCGCGCGTTATCATTTTACGAGCGTCATGGCTACGAAGTGGTTGAAAAGGCACACTTAGCCTATGGCGATGTGCAGCACTGGAAAATGGTAAAACAACGACCTACAGAGCCGGGCTGGTTTAGGCAGCCAGATTGGACCCATGTATTACAAAATACTTGGCGCGAGTCTATTCCAATCAGTGATGCGATGGGGATTAAAGTAGAAAGCTATACAGATTGGCAATTTTCCACTAAGGCTGACTTAAAAGCGAACCTCAACTTACACAACTCGATGTTTGCAGGCTCTATATATAGCATGGCGACGCTAACGGGCTGGGGGGCGACTTATTTAGCACTTAAAGAGCTTGGGTTAGAGGGAGATATTGTGCTGGCTGACGCTAATATTAAATATCTAAAGCCTTTAACCACGGCACCAGCGGCAACAGTTACCATTGCGGACTGTGAAGGTGAATTACAAGCGCTAGAGACGGCTGGCAAAGCAAAATATGTGGTGCCAGTGAATGTCTATGATGGCGATATGCTAGTTGCTAAATTTGAGGGACAATTTGTGGTGATTAAACCGCAATAAGTAGAGAATTATTCTCAGATTTCCAAACGAAAAAGCTCTGAGTGTTCAGAGCTTTTTTGTATTCGAATGCGCTTAAAGAATATCAGTGAGCAACACGCCAATACCAAGCCTTTGGGTATGTGTGTTGTAGTCTATTAAGCTTTCGCCGTAACCATTAAAGTATTGTGCGTAGCCGCGCAGTCTTCCCCAAATCGGGAATGACCAGTCTAGCTGAATTGCACCGCGATTATCACTGTTTAAGTTATTGCGCCACATAAAGCCAAACTCATGCTCCTCGTGACGATACACCCCGCTAAACTCGAAATGACCTAAGTACTCGTCGATGTTTGGGTTGTCGTCTCCGCGTGGATCCAAGGCATCTTCTTTGTCGTCTTCAGGTAAGCGATACCAAGGTTTAAAGCTGAATACAAACCCTCGGTTTTCCCAGATAAAATTCGCATAGATACGATTCCAAGAGCGGGAGTTTGGTTGACTGCGACCGTTAGATTGATGGGAAATCCCAAGTACAAAGGCCATCTCATCGCCCCACAGCACGTTTTCATCATCTAAAAAGTTAATCCAAAAGATTTCTGGCTCATAGTTGGTTTCACGAAATGGCGAAGAGACATCTTTGTTATACAGCTGCCAATACGATTGCAGCGTAAAAGCAAAATAAATTGCCTGATCTTTATCCGAGAAGTTTTTATAAATAGGGGCTTTTAACGAGATTTGGTATTTGGCTTCAAAGTTGTCGATTGGCTCGCCGTCTTCATCGTCAATGGCTTTTAGACCGTCGAATGGTCTGCTGTTGACGTTGGTCATATAAGAAACTGGCAAAATATAGTTACGTTTATGTGGTGTTAATACATTACGGTTCTTTTCCGTTACACGTTCACGCGCCATGCGTTTATCTAATTGGCTTAAGGTTTTATCTGCATCAGCCTCGGCACATTCGGTACGGACCTGTTCTATGGTTTTATCTTTTTCTCCAGTTAATACCGCGTTTAGCACGCACTGCTTGACTAAATCGATTTCATCTTCCTGTTGGGCTTCTTGAGCGTAAAGTGGCAAGGTAAGCAAGGCCAAAGCCGGTATTGATAAGTGTGTAAGTTTCATCCTGTGTGCGCCGAGAGTAAGTACAATTGATTACATTATTAACCAATGATAATGAAAGGGAAATGAATCTCGAAGGTCAAAAATGTCAGAAAGAAAAATACGGTCGAATAAGAAAAAGGTGGCGGCTATCGCCGCCATACCTTAGTAAGCGTTAAGCTAAACAAGCAGAGCTTATTTGCTTTGACTTACTCTCACGCAATAAAAGTACTCAAGTTAAAGCGTTTCAACTTGAGTAAAAAACTTATAAAGCTCAGTACCTTGATTCACACTAGCAGAGGCAAAGTGCAAAATGGCGATGGCATCTTCGTCTAACTTGATCTCATTTAAGGGCGTTTCTGATAAATAGCGCTCCATTCTGAGAATTTTGGCGATGGTTTGACCCGCCTTGATATGCTCTCCAAGCTTTGCCGTATATTCCACCATACCACCCATTGGGGCATAAAAGGCGCGATAATTTTCTAGTCGACAGACGTAACGGGTGATGTCTTGCGGCATAAAGTGTGCATCTTGAAAGGCCTCTTTATGGTTCAGGTAGCTCAAAATGCTATTAGCGTCATTCAATGCTTCCGCTAAATCAATTTTTTCTTGAGAGCCAAGCTCAACCGTAAACGCTTCGGTTAATACTGGGATCTCTCGGCCTATAGCCTGATAGGCTTGCTGCAAGTTCCACCATGGACAAAAACTGGCTTCATCCATTGCTCCATCAAAGTCACTTGGAATAAGTAACACATGTGGAATATCAAAATATCGAGCGCTGTTTTTTGCATACTCAGGACAATACAGGTGTTTTGCTGAAATTGGCCCCGTGTGTAGGTCTAAAACAATGTCAGCTTCATGAGCTAGACGTTGTAAATTCAAGGCGATGCGCTTACCTGTTGTCAACCTGTCTAAGGGCCCATCAAGTAGTGCTTGGGTGCGCTCAACTAATCGTTGGCGAAATTGCTGAGCGATTTCTGTTATTGATAGCGTCGGATTTTGCTCCACAAACTCGGCAACCAACCCAGAATGGTTGATGTACATCCGATTCCAATTCGTGCCTGTAATTGGATCGAATCGACCTAAGGTAAACTCACCAGATTTCTGATTACAACCAATCGGGTTTGCGTAAGGCACTAAGGTGATGTCCGCTGTTAGTGACAATTGCTTCAACTGTTCCAGCAGTTGATAAATCACCGCATTACCTTGCACTTCGGCGCCATGCATATTTGCTTGGATATACACCTTAGGCCCACTGCCATCACCTTTGATGCGATAGACCGGAATAGTTAAAGGCAAGCCGTTGGCAATTTCACCAACCTGAATATGTTGTTGTGTAATGGTATTCATGTTTACCTCAAATAACTTGAAGCGGGCTCTGCTTCACGGACACAGCTGATTTCTCCAGCTGAGATGATGTACTCAGCTGGGAGCTCATGACATAAAAAGAACGGCATACTTTCGGTGTAGCCGTAAGCGCCACACTGACTGAAAACAAGCCAATCGCCATCGGCACTGTCGCTTGGTAAGGCTAGGGTGCCTAATTTATCCAATGCTGTGCAAAGTGGGCCATGAATATGAAAGTCTGAGGTATCAGCTTGAGACTGGCGTAACAATTCAACGGGGAAAGCTTGTCCGGTAACGGCTGGACGCAGCAGGTGATTGACACCGCCTGCGACAATCAGTTGTTGTTCACCGTAGTTTTGCTTTTGTTCCACCACAGGGTTGAGATAAAAACCACATTCGCCAACCGCATAGCGGCCTAACTCCATCCATAATTCTTGCACTTGCGTGGCAGATTTTATCAAGGCGAGCGTGTCTAATAATTTCTGCCAATCAAGAGAAGGGCTTTGTCTATCATAGGGGATGCCAAGACCACCACCTAAGTCGAGCACTTTTAGAGTAATACCTAAGTCAGCAGCGAGCTGAACTAAAGGTGCAACCATAGCCTGCCAAAGTTCAGCTAGTGTATCGCTGCAGAGCATGTTTCCCCACTGGAAAATATGCAGTCCGACAAAGTCTAGGTGGGTGTAGTCACTTAAAGTTAGGGCTTGCCACTGCTCAGAGCCAAGACCAAAAGGAGTCAGCGTATTGCCACCAAGTGGATTGTGCTCTGCTTTATCAAAGCGTAATTGCACCCGCAGTAAAACTTCAAATTGAAGCTCAAACTCTTCGGCCACTTGATTTAACCAGCGTACTTGATTGAGACTTTCTGCCACGAAAATACGTATGCCTTGTGTTGCAAAATGACGGATCTGCTTTAGCGATTTGGCAGGACCGGTGTTGAGCACGCGTTCAGGAGCGATCCCTTGAGATAACACCTGATCAAGCTCGCCGCTAGATGCCACATCAAAGTTAAACCCAGCGTTATCTAGGGCTTTAATGATATGTGATAACGGATTCGCTTTTACGGCATACCAAAGCTTAACGATTTGCTGATCAACTAAGGGCTTAACATGCGCACTTAGCTTATCTAAGTCGTAGCAAAAGAATGGCGTATCTTGTTGCTGGCTCAATGCCTCAGCTGCAGTTCGCTGTGACGTGCTCAACCAAGTCATTAGCGTAGAACCTCTTCCAGCGCCAGTGATGCATCACTTTGTTCATCACGGTATTTTACGATAAGTGCGCATGACATACTTAATCCTTGCTCGCGTGCCCACTCACTTGAGGCTGGACGAGAGCCTGGGATCACTATCGCGTTTTCAGGGATGGCTTCACCTTTGTCAAGCAAGCGCTCGTTCACGCAGTCATAGACAGGTATACTTGCTGAAAGGCGCACACCCGGTGCTAATACGGCACCGCGTTTAACAACAACCCCTTCAACCAATACACAGCCTGCACCAATAAAAGCATCGTCCTCAACAACAACAGGACTTGCTCCAACCGGTTCTAATACACCACCCACTTGCACTGCTGCACTAAGGTGCACATTTTTACCAATTTGCGCGCAAGAACCAACCAACGCATGACTATCTACCATAGTACCTGAATCAATATAGGCACCAATGTTGACATAAGCCGGTGGCATAATGATTGTGCCGGCTGCGACGTAAGCGCCACGTCTTACACTGCTTCCGCCAGGAACCATACGAACGCCATCTTGGGCAGCAAATCCGCGTGGTGCTAAGTTGTCTTTATCAACAAATCCACCTGGGAACTCCGTATTTACGCCATTTCTAAATGCTTCAAGGATCCCTTGTTTTACTTCTACGTTAGCGTGCCAATGGCCTTGCTCATCCTGTGTTGCCGCACGTACTGTGCCATTTTCTAAATCGTTTAGTAGGGTTAACCAGCTCATGTTTACTGCCTTAATTCCAAGATAAAATCGTTTTGTTCGCGCGAGTGATCGCATCGGTATGGGTGAGTTCCAAATGTGTCAGTGGCGGGCGCAAGTTTGGACTTGTGAGCTTCCCTTGCAAGTGCATTAACACTTTGACTGGTATGGGATTTGCCACTGCAAATAAGCTATTTGCAGCTTCTGACCAAGTGGTAAATAAATTAGGAGAGGTGCCGCTTAACGAGCGCCTTACAAATTCTGCGGTTTGCTGTGGCCATGCGTTTGCCGCAACAGACACCAGACCCGTTGCACCTGCTTGTGCAAAGTAGGGCATTAAGCCATCGTCGCCGCTATAGATTGCGACATCAGGCGCTGCCTGACGAAATGCTTCAAAGGTGGCAATATCACCACTGGCTTCTTTTAGTGCCCACAGATTAGGGTGGCAAGCTAGCTCGCCGAGTAGTTCAGGGGCGATAGCAACGGCACTGCGACCAGGTACATTGTAGAGCATGCAAGGGTTGTGGCTCTCATCGAGTAGTGTGCTAAACCAATGCGTCAGACCAACTTTGCCGGGCTTTGCGTAGATTGGTGAGCCAAGTAAGAGCGCATCAATGGGCTGCGTATTACAAAAGCGCACCCATTGTGTTTGCTGCTCAAGATTACTGCCGCCAACGGCAACCATGAGCGGTACGCTTGGGGCGAGCTGGCAAACAAACTCAACGATTTGTTGCTGCTCTTCTTGGGTAAGCGCAAGGCCTTCGCCGGTACTGCCTAGTAAAAGAATACCGTTACGAGCTTGCTCTTGATCGCGCACAAGCGTTGTTAATGCGCTAAAATCAACCTGATTTTCAGCATCAAAAGGCGTTACTAAAGCCGTCCACAACGGATAGTCAGATAAGTTGAATTGTGATTTCATCTCTACCGAACTTAAATCATGTTCGGAGTTAGGAGGGTGTCCAAACTTCGAACCGTTAAAATTCGAAGAGCAATGGACTTAAAAAAGATAAGGCAGCCAATGGCCTTATTTTTCTAAGACCAGAAGCTCTCCACCAAGTATGTTGGTGACAGTCGCTGGGATTCAGCCCAGTCGCCCGAAATGAGTATTAGCAAACAATAACTCAATTTCTCGGCGTGTATTCCCCTCACTAAGCTGCAACGGAGTTTGCTCTCCTTCACTTAGTTACCTGAATAACGCACCTCTTCCAGCCCTTAATTTGACGCCGTGGCATCAAACTATCTAAATAGGGTGAACACGCATTGAAACATTTTGGCCGTCTAGGTGTCAAGCATCGGACTGTAAATAATACGATTGTTAACTACACTTAACATTGCAGCTGAGACAATGCTATGAGATGAAAAACAAAAATATGTCGTTAATAAATAAAGTTAAAAATCGTTATATCGGGGCATTACTTGCTATGGCTATATTGCTGTCGATGGCGATGGGGATTATGCAGTATTTACTGTATCAGCAGAGCCAAGACGCGCACGTAATTAATATTGCGGGTATGCAGCGGATGTTGTCCCAGCGCATCGCGCTTTTCAGTGCACAAGAGGATAAAAGAGACAGTGAGGATCTTCGTCAAGCCATTGATAAATTTGAAAGTAATCATGAGTTTTTAACTAAAACAGAGAGGGGGGAGGCTATTTATCTGAATGAGGCACTTGCAGCGCTTTACTACCAAGAGCCAATGCAATTGGATTTGCAAAGTAATACTTTTGTCACTTTATCAAGGTCTCAGTTTCAGCAGCCAACTCCTCAATTAGTGGAACAAATCTTTACTGCGTCTCAGCATATACTCCCAAACCTGAATGATGCCGTTTCACTATTCGAGCAGCATGCGCGAAGTAAAACAGAGATGGTGAGGAGAATAGAATTGTTAATTTGGCTGCTTGGACTGTTGCTGCTGTTTATAGAAGCGAAACTTGTATTTCGCCCGATGGCGCGAGAGATTGCTGAAGCACTTGATAAATTAGAGGCGGCAAGAAAGCTTGCCGATGATGCTCTGCACTCAAAATCACGATTTTTAGCGCGTGTCAGTCACGAGCTAAGAACGCCATTGCAGGCCATTCAGGGGTATTTAGATGAATATCTGAGTAACAAAGATACCCAGCAATTACAGCATGTGAAAAGCGCAGCAAATCAATTGGATGTATTACTTTATTCGGTTCAAGACTTTAATAACCTTTCCGAGCAAGAAGTGGTCATTGAGCGTCATCAAGTCGCGTTGCGAGAAGTAATAAAATCGGCCTGTATTGCCTTTCAATTAACCGCACATAAGAAATCTCTCGCTTTTAATTTGGCGTTGAGTAATGAGTTAGATGTGACTTGTTATTGTGATAGTAAGCGTGTTGGTTGGTTGATCAGTGAATTGGTCAATAACGCAATTAAATTTACTGAGCGTGGCAGCATTCAAGTATTTGCGGATTTGGTTGTAGATGAAGATACGCCATATTTAGAGTTTGTTGTTGAAGATACTGGGCCTGGGTTCGACTATCAGCAGTTGCGAGAAGCTGTGCATAGCGAGCATTTTCAAGGCACGCAGTTAGGGCTGAAGCGCTGCCGATTACTCACCTCAGCGCTTGGAGGACGATTAGATTTTATTGCGAGGGAACCAACCGGTACAAGAGCAACCTTGAGAGTCCCGATTGAAATTGACAATCAACAGACGCTGGCTCGCACAATGGAGCAGGTGTCAGCTCGCATTTTACTGGTGGAAGATAATTTACTAAATGCGCGCGTGATTGAAAAAATGCTTCAGCCCATAGCCAAGCAGGTAACGCATGTCGAACATGGTGAAGGTGCCCTTGAAGTATATGAGGTGGGTAAGTTTGATATCGTGCTAATGGATTTAAATATGCCTGTGATGGATGGCTTTGAAGCCACTGAGCGTTTGAGAACGCTAGATCCGACCGTGCCTATTTTGGTCGTGACCGCAAATACTAATGCGGAGGATCTGGATAAGGTCTACGCACTTGGCGCAACGGCTCATTTGTATAAGCCGTTGCAACCGGATGTGCTGCATAGCAAAGTGGTGCTATTACTGAATGAGTGTGGAGACTTAGTCTCGTCTTAAACGAATATTTCCAACCCCGACTTCTGCATCGATGGAATACTGGCCTTGACCACGATAGTCTGTTGTCGAGCCAACCATACTCTTTTCGGAAGTTTCTACGTTGCCAAAACCTGATATTGCCGTTTTACCAACACCTGAATCTAAAGACACCTTTTTGAAATCGGTGGCAGTAGTCTCAATTTTAATTTTTCCTACGCCTACCTCTAAATCAGCAGAGTTATTAAGATCTTGAATATCAATTTTGCCAACACCAACCTCAACATCTAAGGCCAAATTAACAGGCACCTTAACTTGCCAAGATAGTTCATAATCATCCGAATTGATCTCGAGTGATAATTTATCTCCTGATGTGTTGCTGTTTAGGGTAGCTTCACTTACATCTGGTTTACCAAACCAACTGTCTGACTCTTTCGGTTCAACCAAAATTTCGACCTCTATGGTGTTGCCGTTGTAAGTTTGTAGATCGATTTTACCTACGGCAATATCCACTTCTAACTCGGCTAGGCTATTGCTTGGGAATGATGCTGTAATGGTTTTTGAATCTTTTGCCTGTGCAGTCATTGCCGCTGCACTTAATGCTAAAACTAACGCTAACTTTTTCATTATTTTTTACCTTCAACGAGAGTGTTTGAAAGGTAAGTCGCAAATAAAAATGAAAAGGTTTAAAAAAGATTTTTATTTTTTAGGGCGTGTTGATGGAAGTACCTGTTTAACACGCCCACAAAGTAAACTACTTACCTCTTAGCATGGTAGCGCTGAGCGTTATAGTCGGGTGACTGAATAACCATTGTTTTTAAGTTGCTCAACGAGGCCATATTTTTCAACAAGATGTAATGCACCAACGGCAATAAACGTTGATTCATTAGGGAGCTGTTTTTTAAGCACTTGCACCCAGTTATTATTGCGTTCGATGATCATCAGTTGCTCGGCTAATTTGCCATATTTATCATCCGAAAAACTTACCTGATAGTAATGTGATAACTTTTCTAAATCGCCGCTTCGCCATGCGGAAACTAAATCCAAGAAGTAGGTATTCAAATCAGACATCTGTGCAAATGTTTCCTTGAGCATGGCGTCACTATGAATACTCAGCTGACTGAACATTTCAAGCTGATATTCTAAGGTTTCAAATTCACCAACTGGGATCTTCTTTTCGTTTGCATAGGCTATTACTTGTTTATCGATGCCATTAGTATCGGTAAATCCGAGCTTTTGATATTCCAGTTGTAGCATAGTTACCATCACGGCCCATGGTGCGTAGCGTTCAAATAAGGCGATATCTATTTGCTTTTTGGAAAAGTAATCTTGTAGCTTCTGATAGACTTCTGCAGAGAGCTGATCTTTTAGTGTTTGGTTGTTTTTTAACAACATAAATGGCATGGAGCGCTGTTGGATCGCAAACGGAGAAAGCGCCTCTAAGTTCACTTCAACCATGACTTTATCACTGCTCGCAATGGCGCTTTTTACCTTGGCTGGTAAACCTTGCATTTGTTTGTCACCGACGTGGACGGTACCAAATAAGTACGACGTTTTGTTGCCCTTTTCTATTTTCCACAGGCCAACTTCTGCGTTGGCGAGATTACTGAAAAGGCTTAAGCAAAGATAAATAAATAACAATGGTGAAAATACTTTAACCATAGTAATGATCCCTGTTGGTTTTAAAGGGTCAGTCTGCGATATCGAAATGTGAATGTCACTAAAAAATGAAGTGCGTTGAGGTGGTAGAAAAAATTTCATATTGGCAAATCGAGAAAGTAAATTTTTCGTTATATCGAAACTGAACCAATAGAAAATTCGCATTTTAAAATGTGTGGTTGTTTTAATTCTTTAGTTTGTGGATTTTTGGTTTTTTTATGCGTTAAAGTCAGGTTTTTAATTTTAAATAGCATAGTTTTTTGTGTTGACTTCAGTGTGCAAGGCGCGGTATTAATAGAAAAAGAGGCAGCACAGTGCTTACACTGAATGATTGCCAAGTTTAAATTTACGGAATTCAAGCAATGTTACTAACAGCAACTCTACTAGTCGTGATTATCAACGTGGTGATTATTATTACCGCGGGGGCTAGTTAGTGCTGTAAGAAAAGTATCAGCATAAACGCCCCCCGCACCAAAAGGTTCGGGGGGCGTTTTCGTTTTAGGGCATAAAAAAGGCAACTGAGAGCAGATCATGAGCAATTCAACAACCGGCGCACAACTTGTTATCAAGGTGCTAGAAGAGCAAGGCGTTAAACACGTATTTGGTTACCCAGGTGGTGCCATCATGCCCATTTATGACGCTTTGTATGGCGCGCCAGTTAAGCACTACTTGACTCGCCATGAGCAAGGTGCTGGTTTTGCTGCTGTTGGGTATGCTCGCAGTACAGGTAAGCTTGGGGTTTGTTTCGCCACTTCTGGACCCGGCGCGACGAACCTTATCACCGCACTTGCTGATGCCATGATGGATTCAGTTCCGCTACTGGCTATCACTGGGCAAGTGCCGACCGCTGCTATCGGTTCGGATGCCTTTCAAGAGGTGGATGTACTGGGCATGTCTTTGTCATGTACCAAGCACAGCTACATGGTTGAGCGAGCGGAAGACTTGGCTGAGGTATTACAAGAAGCCATGTACGTAGCGCAGTCTGGCCGACCCGGTCCGGTGTTGGTCGATATTCCTAAAGATATCCAGTTAGCTAAAGTACCTTTTCATCCTTTTGCTGCGCCACAAGACGAACAGCCGAGGGTTTCGCAAACTGAAGTAGCAAAAGCCAATCAATTATTATGCGATGCTAAACGACCTGTTGCTTACATTGGCGGCGGCGTGCAAAGCGCCGATGCGCAGTCACAGCTGATGCAATTTTTAGAAAAGACCCATATGCCGGCCGTATCGACGCTAAAAGCTTTGGGCAGCGTAACCCCAGATTATGATTATGACTTAGGAATGCTCGGTATGCACGGTACTCAAGCGGCGAATCTGGCGGTTCAGCAATGTGACTTGTTGGTATGTATCGGGGCGCGATTTGATGACCGTGTAACGGGGAATTTGGCAAAGTTTGCTGCAGGGGCGAAGGTGATCCATTTAGATATTGACCCTGCAGAAGTGGGTAAACGAAAACCCGCGGCCGCTTCGCTTATTGCAGACTTAAAACAGTCATTGCCGCAAATTGAATGTGTGGTTACGAATACCGAATGGCTAGAGACCATCGAAGCACTGCAACGTCAACATGCGTGGCGTTATGACTATCCTGGCGAAAAAGTATTTGCACCGTATTTGTTAAATCAACTGAGCCAAAAGCTACCCAATACAGCGGTAGTATGCTGCGATGTAGGCCAACATCAAATGTGGGTGGCACAGCACATGAAATTCACTCATCCAAGCAATCACTTAAGTAGTGGCGGTGCAGGCACGATGGGATTTGGCTTACCAGCTGCAATAGGTGCACAGATAGCACGTCCAGATAACACAGTGATCACGGTATCTGGCGACGGCTCCATCATGATGAATATTCAAGAGTTGGCAACCATCCGCCGTAATAACCTGCCAGTTAAAATATTAATATTAGACAACCAAAGGCTGGGTATGGTGAGACAGTGGCAGCAACTCTTTTTTGACGGTCGTTACAGTGAAACCGACCTGTCAGACAATCCTGATTTTGTCTCATTGGCTGCCGTATTCGGTATTCCTGGACAGACAATTACTCATGCGAACCAAGTAGATGACGCCGTTGACGCCATAGTGAATGCGCAAGGGCCCTATATTTTACATGCTTGTATCGACGATAAAGAAAACGTATGGCCGCTTGTTCCACCTGGTGCTGCCAATGATGAAATGATGACGGAGAGCCTTTCATGAAACACCATTTAACCGTTGCAGTAAAACAACAGAGCATCGCAGTGGAGCGCTTTTTACGCGTAGCCAGACATCGCGGATTTCGCTTAACGAATTTGGAACTACAAGGTCAAGATGACTTATTCCACGTCAAAATGACCGTAGATAGTGACAAACCTATCTATTTATTAACCTCACAACTGAGTAAGCTAGTAGAAGTGCAAGCGGTTGACTTGCATACACTACAGAAACAGGCAATTTAGAAGAATTAAGGTAGTTAACAATGACACAAACATCAGAAGTAATTTGGCATAACGGTGAAATGGTTCCTTATTTTCAAGCGACCACCCATGTGCTTAGTCATGCTTTACATTATGGCAGCTCAGTTTTTGAAGGGATCCGTGCTTACGATACGCCAAATGGTCCAGCTGTTTTCCGCTTAACCGATCATATTCAACGCCTCTTTGATTCTGCGAAGATCTACCGTATGGAAATTCCTTTTACCAAAGAGGAAGTAATCGCAGCGTGTAAAGAGACGATCCGCGCAAATGACTTTACCAATGCTTACCTTCGTCCATTTGCATTTTTGGGTCATGTAGGTCTTGGTTTAAATCCGAAGTCGCACCGTGCAGACATGACAGTCGCTGCGATGGAATGGGGTGCATACCTTGGTGAAGAAGGTTTAGCGCAAGGTGTTGATGTGTGTGTTTCTTCTTGGAGTCGCCTCGCACCAAATACCATGCCTACTGCGGCTAAAGCGGGTGGTAACTATTTATCTTCACAGCTTATTTCAGGTGAGGCGAAGCGTAATGGTTATGTTGAAGGGATCGCGCTTGATGTTAATGGTTACCTGAGCGAAGGTGCTGGTGAGAACTTATTTGTTGTGAAAAAAGGCGTGCTTTATACCCCGCCAACCACAGCTTGTATTCTACCTGGTCTTACGCGCGACACTATCATCCATTTGGCAAAAAAACGCGGTTATGAAGTACGTGAAGAGCCAATCGCTCGCGAAGCGCTTTATCTTGCTGATGAGTTCTTTATGGTTGGTACCGCAGCGGAAGTAGTACCTGTTCGCAGCGTAGACAAGATTACCGTGGGTAATGGTGGTAGAGGTCCAATTACGGAAGAGTTACAGCAGGCCTATTTCGCTTTGGTTAAAGGTCAAGCTGATGACGAAAATGGCTGGTTAGAATACGTAAACGAATAACTTTATTGGTATCGGGGTCAAACGCCCCGAATAAAAGCGCATTGTAAATTGTGGGAATGAGGAACTCGGCATAGCCGAGAAAAAGGTGAAGCATGGCTAAATTACGGAGCAAGACAACTACTGAGGGCAGACAACGCGCGGGTGCTCGTGCATTGTGGCGAGCAACGGGAATGACGGACAGTGATTTCCATAAACCGATCGTTGCGGTCGTGAATTCATATACCCAATTTGTTCCGGGTCATGTTCACCTCAATCAGCTTAGCGCATTGATGGCTGATGCGATAACAGAAGCAGGCGGCGTACCCCGCGAATTTAATACCATTGCTATTGATGATGGTATCGCTATGGGTCACGGCGGCATGCTTTACTCGCTCCCGTCTCGAGACTTAATTGCAGATTCGGTAGAGTACATGGTTAACGCTCATTGTGCCGATGCCATGGTCTGCATTTCTAACTGCGACAAAATCACCCCAGGCATGTTACTTGCGGCACTGCGGTTGAATATTCCGGTGATCTTTGTTTCCGGCGGCCCGATGGAAGCGGGTAAAACTCGCTTAGCGGATATCGATTTAAAATTGGATCTCGTCGACGCTATGGTGAAAGGCGCAGATCCAACCGTGAGTGATGAAGACTCTGAGCAAGTAGAGCGCTCAGCTTGTCCTACTTGCGGTTCGTGTTCAGGCATGTTTACTGCCAACTCCATGAACTGTCTATTAGAAGCGCTGGGCTTAGCGTTGCCTGGTAATGGTACTACACTTGCGACACACAAAGACCGCCAACAGCTTTATTTGGGCGCAGCAAAGCGCATCATGGCTTTATGTGATGAGTACTATGGTAAAGACAATGAGCAAGTGCTGCCACGCAACATTGCGAACCAAGCCGCATTTATGAACGCCATGACATTAGATATCGCGATGGGCGGTTCATCTAATACCGTGCTGCATTTATTGGCGGCAGCGCAAGAAGGCTTTGTCGATTTTGATATGAATGACATAGACTGCTTATCTCGTAGCACACCGTTTTTGTGTAAAGTTGCTCCGGCAACGCAGCAATATCACATTGAAGACGTTCACCGTGCTGGCGGCATTATGGCCATTCTCAACGAGCTGGCCAGAGGCGATAAGTTGGACCTTTCAGTGGGACATGTTGCTGGCGGAAATCTAGGTGAAGTTATTGCGCGTTGGAATGCTGCAGACCGTGATAACGAACGGGCACAAACTTTCTATCGCGCGGGGCCTGCTGGGATCCGCACCACCCAAGCTATGAGCCAAGAGTATCGCTGGGATGAGCTTGATTTAGACCGTGAAGGCGGCTGTATTCGCTCCATCGAGCATGCCTTTAGGCAAGATGGCGGCCTTGCTGTATTGAAAGGTAACTTAGCGCCCGATGGTTGTATCGTGAAAAGTGCCGGGGTGGCCGATGAAATGCTGCGCTTTACAGGGCCCGCTGTAGTATTTGAATCTCAAGACGATGCCGTCGAGGGGATACTGGGTGGCCAAGTTAAGAAAGGTGATGTAGTGATCATTCGCTACGAAGGGCCTAAAGGTGGTCCGGGTATGCAAGAAATGCTGTATCCAACTAGCTATCTTAAATCGATG
Organism: Pseudoalteromonas sp. OF7H-1; assembly: GCF_022347825.1. Taxonomy (NCBI): domain Bacteria; kingdom Pseudomonadati; phylum Pseudomonadota; class Gammaproteobacteria; order Alteromonadales; family Pseudoalteromonadaceae; genus Pseudoalteromonas; species Pseudoalteromonas sp. OF7H-1. The sequence continues at coordinate 37,608 of NZ_JAKRFX010000019.1, forward strand.
GGGCTAGATAAAGACTGCGCTTTACTTACCGATGGTCGTTTTTCCGGCGGTACTTCTGGACTTTCTATTGGTCATGCGTCTCCAGAGGCTGCCAGTGGTGGCAATTTGGCGCTGGTTGAAAACGGCGATGTTGTCGCCATCGACATCTATAACCGCAGCATTGACGTTAAACTGGACGACACCGAGTTGGCGCTGCGCCATGAAAAGCAACTCGCTCGTGGCAAAGAAGCGTACAAACCAGTTAACAGAGAACGTTATGTGAGTCCCGCGCTAAAAGCCTATGCACTGCTAGCAACGAGTGCAGACAAAGGCGCGGTACGTGACTTACAAAAACTAGAGGAGTTAGGCTAGCGATGGTTTCCCAAGAGCTTGATTACTTTAGAGCCATTATTCAGGCGAATGTGGCACCGCTCGTTGAGGTAACGCAAGTGAATCAACTAGAGCAAATGTCAGCCCAGCTTGGTAACCAAATTTGGCTGAAAAGAGAGGACCAACAGCCGGTCTATTCTTTCAAATTGCGTGGTGCGTATAACAAGCTACGTCAGTTGCCGAAAGGATCGCGGGTGTATACCGCTTCTGCGGGTAATCATGCTCAAGGGGTTGCACTAAGTGCAACGCATCTAGGTCAGCACGCTACCATTGTAATGCCTGTGACTACGCCAGAGATCAAGGTCAACGCGGTTCGTAAGCTCGGTGGTGAAGTAATCTTACACGGCCATCACTTTGATGCGGCAAAACAATACGCGCTAGATCTTTGTGAAGCGCAAAATGGTGTTTTTGTCCCGCCATTTGATGATAAAGATGTGATCATCGGCCAAGGTACGGTGGCGCGAGAGTTAATTCAGCAACTTGATGAACTAGACGTCGTATTTATTCCCGTAGGAGGTGGTGGTTTGCTTGCGGGAATGGCGGTGTATTTGAAGTCACTTCGTCCTGATATCCGTGTTATAGGGGTAGAAGCTGAGGACAGCGCATGCCTTAAAGCCGCACTTGAAGCGGGAGAACCCGTGGAGCTTGAACGAGTCGGTGGTTTTGCGGACGGCGTAGCGGTAAAGCTTATTGGCACTGAAACTTTTCGATTAGCACAAAAGTTTTGTGATGAAGTCGTGACGGTTAATGCCGATGAAATTTGTGCGGCGGTTCAAGATATTTTTGTTGAGACGAGAGCAACTGCAGAGCCTTCCGGCGCGTTATCAACTGCGGGCTTGAAGAAGTGGCTCGCGCAAACGGGCGAAAAGGGGCTGAGTGTTGCAGCTATCTTGTCAGGCGCTAATTTAAACTTCGATCGGTTGAGGTATATCGCCGAAAGAACGGCGCTAGGTGCTAAACATGAAGCATTGCTCGGGGTGACTATCCCTGAGGAAAAAGGCAGCTTTAAGCGTTTTTGTCACTCTCTTGGTGGCCGAGCGATCACTGAGTTTAACTATCGCTATGCCGGCTGTGGCGAAGCGCAAATTTTTGTTGGTGTTGGGCTTAGAAATGGCCAGCAAGAGCTAACTGAGTTAACCGCTTCATTGCATCAAAACGGCTACCTGTTTGATGACTTATCAGATAACGAACTGGCAAAGTTACATGTGCGATATATGGTAGGCGGCAAACCGCCGAGCGTCATGAATGAACGTTTATTGCGGTTTGAATTTCCTGAATATCCAGGCGCATTAGCACGCTTTTTAGACATGCTCGGCTGTAATTGGAATATTACTTTATTTCATTATCGCAATCACGGTGCGGCACAAGGCAATGTGTTAGCCGCTTTTGAAGTTGAGCCCAGTGATTATGAGCGCTTTGATGAACATCTTGCAAAGTTAGCGTATCAGTTTCAAGAAGAAACAGATAACCCGTGTTTTACACGCTTTTTGCATGGCGAGCAGTTAGCAAAGCAAAAGGCTGGATAATAAGTACTGAATTAGGTACGCTGGTCATGAAAGTATCTAATTTTATCAGTGGATTACATGATTAGAAAAAGAAAAAACAAGGACATCTTCATAACGTTAGTTACAAGGCTTGTATTACTTGCGGGCTTATATTTTGGTGCGAGTGCACTTTGGCCAGAGCTGATCGAACACACACTTTTCTTGCCAATTGCGTTTGCAATTACATTGATATCGGTCGTACTCCAAGGTGATATCGGTACCAACAGACGCCCAGAGCAAATGTTATTAAAAGAGGGCGAGAAGTTAATGCTCATCTACGGGGCAAATAAAATTATGATGCCAATAGCGCAAGTTGAGTCTGTCGCTATTGATGATAATTACTTTGGGATCATCGAGAAGAATAATGGTAATGGCTATGACATTATGTGCAAAGGTAGCCAAGAGCAGATCTATCATCACCTTAAGAACATACTAGGTACACATATAGAGAATTGCAACGTACAGCTGCTTTGAACCTTAGTCAGTTAAAGTAGTACTTAACTCACTGATATATTCAATACTTATCCAAACTTAATGGCAGCCTGATCACCTTAAACTATAGTTAGCTATTATCAGTTGAAAAACGCAAGGATATGATGTTTAGGTACTATGTTGCGTTATTACTTTTATTTTTGAGCACTCAAATTGCAGCCCTTGAAAAAGTCACATTACAGTTAAAGTGGACGCATCAATTTCAGTTTGCTGGTTACTATATGGCAAAGGAAAAAGGGTTTTATCATAGGGAAGGGTTAGACGTTCAGATCCTTCCTGCCGATCCCAATAATCCTAACGTTGATTTTCGCGTGCTATACGGGCAAGCACAGTTCGGTGTGTTTCACTCAGGCCTTTTAAAACAAAGGCTCAACGGTAAACCTTTTGTGGCGCTTGCTGCGATCCTACAGTCTTCTCCTTATTGTTGGATGGTAAGAGCCGATAGTGATATTTATGTTCCCCGTGATTTTCAGGGGAAACGCCTCAGTCATTTAGGACACACAGAAAACGGTGAGTTACTCATGATGTTGCAACGTGCAGGCGTCAATACACAAAATATGCGCTTGTATTCAGGCAGTGAGCCACTGAAAGACTTTATCGCGGGTAAATTTGATGCGATGCAAGTTTATAGCACCAATGAGCCCTATGCAGTACAGCAAAGCGGTCTATCACCCCGTGAAATTTGCCCTAAGCAGTTTGGTTTAAACGTTTATGCTGACGTGCTCTTTACTACGGAAAGCGTACTAGAAAACCGCCCTGAGCTTGTTAAACGCTTTCGTCGTGCGAGCCTTAAAGGTTGGCGATACGCTATGTTACATCTAGAAGAGACTTTAGCGATAACTAAGCAGCAATACGCTACCCAAAAACCCCTAGAACAGCTCGCATTTGAGGCAGAGAAGTTAAGGGAATTCATAAAGGTGGCTAATATTCCAATTGGAACAATGTCAACGGCAAAATGGCAATGGATAGCACAGCTATATCACTTAGATGTGAGTCAGTTTCATGAACACAAAGCGCGCTTTATTTATTCAGAAGTGAAGAATGAACAACCTAAGCTATCTTGGGTGTTGATTATTGCAGCGATTTTGACATTGGTTTGTATCCCAATGTATATCCACTTAATTTTTTCTCGTAAATATCATCAACAATTACGCTAGAATAAGGGTATTGTTTCTCTGACAACCGTGGCCATTGTGGAACCGAGCAAACGCTTTCAACTTCTAGATAAATTATTATTCGATACCCGACAATATTGGCAAGTCGTTGCTTTTGAGCATCTCACTATTCCTTGGCCACAACTGCAATCTGAATTACTGCGGTTAAGCGACGATGCAGTATCAACATTAGACAGTGACACTGATGCCCTTTTTACTTTTTTTAGTCGCTATATTCCCGAACTTGAACAACTTACGGTCTTAAGTGCTTTACCGCAAAAAGTGGGCCGTAGAGATGAGTTACCATTTTGGCTGAGTAATGGCATAAAAGGACGTAAATTAGAGCAACTTCAAGACTTTGTTGCCGCAGTAAACGAAACCAAAGCATCGGTACTAGAGTGGTGCGCAGGTAAAGGTCATTTAGGCCGATTGCTTTCTTATCATGGCGCGCCTGAAGTGAACAGTATTGAGCTTCAAGCGGATCTGTGTCGGCAAGGAGAGGAAAGTGCGAAGCGGCAAAATCTAAACTTGCATTTTCATTGTGCCGACGTGCTGAAAGATGACATACATCACCACTTCGTTGAAAATCGCCATGGTATTGCACTGCATGCATGTGGTGAATTACATCGTGTATTTATGCACCAAGCAGTGGCGAATGGCATGAAAAAGCTATCGCTCTCTCCATGCTGCTATCACTTATTTACACCACCTGATTATCAAGCCATGAGTGTTGAAGCACAGCAGAGTCAGCTCAATTTGTCTCATCACGATATGAAGTTAGCGCTGCAAGAGACAGTTACAGCACCCGGGAGAGTGGCACAAGTACGTAAAAAAGAGGTGAGTTGGCGCTTAGGGTTTGATGCGCTGCGCAGAGAACTTACCGCAGATAAACATTACGTGAGTGTGCCTTCGGTCAATAAGGCTATTTTTTCTGGGTCATTTAGTGAATTCTGTTATTGGGCAGCTGAGCAGAAGCAGCTCGCCCTGCCTGATGGAATTGATTTTGACCAATATGAACGTATTGGGCGTGAACGAAAACAAGTAACGGACAGAATTGAGCTAGTACGACACGTGTTTCGTCGTGCGATTGAGATCTGGTTGGTCCTGGATAGGGTTTTATATCTGCAAGCAGCTGGGTATGATGTCACCCTTAGCACTTTTTGCGAAAAGTCACTCACCCCAAGGAATATTTTGATACAGGCTGAACGTCAGTCGGAGAACCATTAATGTGTAATACGAGCCCAAGTCCACTGAGTCACTTACTCGATAATAATAAACAGTGGGCAGATCGCACCAATGCCAGTGATCCTGAGTTTTTCAAAAAACTGTCGCAACAACAGAATCCAGATTATCTATGGATTGGCTGCTCTGACTCTCGTGTGCCTGCCAACGAGATTGTTGACTTAATGCCTGGAGAGTTGTTTGTTCACCGCAATGTTGCCAATGTCGTTGTGCATACTGATCACAACTGTTTGTCGGTCATGCAGTATGCGGTTGAGGTGCTCAAAGTGGATCACATCATGGTGGTCGGTCACTACGGTTGTGGTGGAGTGCAAGCCGTACTCGATAACGCTAAGTTTGGTCTGATCGATAACTGGCTACGTCATGTCGCTGATGTGAAAGAGAAACACCAAGCGATTATTGAACAAGTGAGCAAAGAAAAGCAGTGTGCGGCGCTTTGTGAGCTAAATGTGGTTGAACAGGTGCGCAACGTGTGTCAGAGCAATATCGTTCAAGATGCTTGGCAGCGAGGTCAAACTTTGACGGTACATGGGTGGGTCTATGGTCTAGCTGACGGTCTCTTGAATGAGGTGGTGAACGCCGTAGAAGATATGGAGCAACTGTCACTTTGCTATGAAAAGTCTCTGCTTGGTGTGAACCAGCGCTATTGCTAGGGTCAACAGAGTTTAGAGATTGCGTGCGCCACAAGCGCACGCCTTACTTTTCAAAGCTTTGGTTGCTTATTCCTGCGAGTCGGATGCTTGGCTGGCAAGCTGCGCTTCTAACTGCGCCACTTTTTCTTCAAGTTCAACCAATTTTTCACGTGTGCGGATCAGCACTTTGCTTTGAATATCAAACTCTTCTCTGCTAACAAAATCCATTTCTGATAATTTGCTCTGGATCGCCTGTTTCGTTCTTGCTTCAAATGTTTCAGCAAGATTTTTTACGCCCTGTGGCATGTTACTGGAAATTTGCTTAGCAATTTCTTCAATTTTGGCTGGATTAATCATCTTCTTACCTTAGCTTGCGAGTCAGTATACAAATTCCATCTTACCTTATGCGCCGCAGACGGAAAAGGTTCGCTTCATAGTTTTACATGGATACGGTAAACTAGCATGCTTAGTTTATAAGAATTCCTCAACCCCTCAGCACTGACAGTTGTTGCCAACATTGTGCCAAGCGAGAAGATAACCGGATTAGTTGCATGAAGCTCAACCCAAAACAAGACGAAGCGGTAAAATATATCAGTGGTCCATGCCTTGTATTGGCAGGTGCGGGCTCAGGTAAAACCCGGGTTATTACCAATAAAATTGCCTACCTAGTGCAGCAGTGTGAATACAAAGCAAAGAATATCGCAGCGGTCACCTTTACCAACAAAGCGGCGAAAGAAATGCGTGAACGGGTGGCACAAACTTTGGGCAAGCAAGAAGCTAAGGGTTTGTGGGTGTCGACATTCCATACATTAGGGCTGGAAATCATTAAAAAAGAGGTCAAGACCTTGGGTTATAAACCCGGCTTTTCCTTGTTTGATGATCAAGACACCAATCAGTTGTTAAGTGAACTCACTGAAAAAGAGCTTGAGCGTGATAAAGACTTACTCAATTTGCTAAAGATGCAGATTGGTAACTGGAAGAATGAGCTTATTTTGCCAGAGCGCGCTATTAGAGAAGCGCGAGAGCCACAAAAAGCGCTATTCGCTCAGCTTTATGCGCGTTATCAAACACAGCTGCGTGCTTACAATGCGTTAGACTTTGATGATCTTATTATGATCCCAACTTTGCTCTTGAATCAGTCGGTTGATGTGAGAGAGCGCTGGCAGCAGCGATTCCGCTATTTGCTGGTGGATGAGTATCAAGATACCAATACCAGCCAGTATCAGTTAGTGAAACTGCTCGTTGGTGAGCGCGCACGTTTTACTGTGGTTGGTGACGATGATCAGTCTATTTATTCATGGCGTGGCGCTAAACCGCAAAACTTGGTGCTGTTGAGCAAAGATTTTCCGGGCCTAAGACTTATCAAGTTGGAGCAAAACTACCGTAGTGCAGGGCGGATCCTAAAGGCCGCGAATATCCTAATCGCTAACAATCCCCATGAATTTGATAAACAACTGTTTAGTGAACTGGGGTACGGCGACCCGATCCGTGTGATAGCGACTCGTGACGAAGAACATGAAGCGGAGCGTGTGGTTGCGGAGATCATTTCACACAAGTTTATGAAACGTACCAGCTATCGCGACTATGCATTGCTTTATCGTGGTAATCACCAAGCTCGAGTGTTTGAAAAGGCACTCATGACCAACCGTATTCCATACAAAATTAGTGGCGGTATGTCGTTCTTTGCACGCAGTGAAATCAAAGACATTATGGCTTATTTACGATTCCTAGTGAACCAAGATGATGACAACGCATTTTTACGTATCGTCAATACCCCTCGACGCGAGATTGGCCCGGTGACATTAGAAAAGCTAGGTAGCTTTGCCAACGAGCGCCATATTAGTCTATTTGCTGCGTGTTTTGAGTCAGAGCTCGCGGGTCGCTTGGCGGGTCGTGGCTTAAATGCATTGATGGGATTTGCGCGCTGGGTGGTTGAGCTTTCCGACCGAGCAACCCGTGGAGATACCTTGGAAGCGGTAAAAGATATGATCCGTGAAATTAATTACGAAGCGTATCTTTACGAGTCATCTCCCAGCGCTAAAGCGGCGGAAATGCGGATGAAAAACGTATCAGAACTATACCGTTGGATAAGTGATATGCTTACGGGAGATGCTGATAACCCCGCGATGACACTGCCAGAAGTGGTAAGCAAACTCACATTAAGAGATATGCTTGAGCGCAATGAAGAAGAAGATGACTCAGATGCAGTGCAGTTATTAACGCTGCATGCGTCCAAAGGTCTTGAATATCCACACGTATTTATGGTGGGGATGGAAGAAGGCTTGCTACCCCACCAAACGAGTATTGATGAAGATAATGTCGAAGAGGAAAGGCGTTTAGCCTACGTTGGCATCACTCGTGCTCAGCAAACCTTAACATTGACTTATACCAAGAGTCGTCGTCAATTTGGCGAGCAGATCACCCCAGAGCTGAGTCGCTTTGTACAAGAATTGCCGCAAGATGATTTACAAATTGAAGGGAAAAAGCCTGTTGCGACACAGGCAGAACGAATGGAAAAAGGTAAGTCTAACGTTGCGAATTTACGGGCAATGCTAAGACGGGACTGATTCGTTATCAAAACTCTGGATAAAGGCTACACGTTCGTTGCCCTTATCCAGCATTTGCTGTTTGCCAAAAAACAGCTGCAAGCCATGCCTTTCCAGCAAGCTTCTAAAGTTTAAAATCGCAGGACCTCGGGCGATGACCTTAATATTTTTCACCTTAGTAACGGCTAAAATACCTTGTAACTGAACCTCATAACTCGTTTGCTGTAAGACGCGTTTACTAAACGTCGAGCTTAATAAGACATAGGTAAAGTCAACTTGGCTAATTAGGGTTAGATCGCAGCGATCTTTACCAAAATTATTCAAGCCAATTGGGATCCCCATATCGGCCAAGGCTCTGAGATTTAATACTTGCTGACTAGAAGCAAAGCGAATTTCGCTTTCTTCGAAGAGCAAACAAAGTGTTTTGTCTTGCCGCTTAAGCTGCTGCTTTAGCGCGTCAAAATGTGCGCTTTCTAGTAACATTGCAGAGCAACCAAATAGCATATCTTCATCGCGGCTAAGGGCAATTTCTTGCGCTTTGTTAAGTAGGTGCAATTCAATTTCAAGCAGTTGAGATTTTTCTGCGGCAAACTTTTTTAGAATATCAAAACTGGTGCTGCCTAACACTGGATGCTCGCCAAAGGCTTCCAAAAAGCCAATTGGTTGGGCGTTATCTGACCAGTTCACGATTTCCGTACAGCGGAAGTGGGTAGGCAGCTTATCTAAGTGATGTTGCTCTTGCTGCTTTTGAGCATTTGAGCTTGCGGTTAGCAATGGATGATAAAATTCATAGCGACCACGGCCAGCGTTTTTAGCATAGTACATTGCCGCATCGGCATCTCTGATGATTTCATCGGTGTTACGGTATAGCTTATTACTGTAGGTGATCCCTATGCTGGCACCGCTTTGCATGCATACCCCCTTCAAACAGAAAGGTTGCTGCATGACTTTGATAATACGTTTGGCGACATCTTCCGCTTGCTGACGATCGGTTAGGTGATCAAGTAAGATCACGAATTCATCACCAGCAAGTCGAGCTAATAAATCGTGTTCACGAATACACTCTAAGAATGACTGCGCCACCCACACCAAAAATTGATCGCCAGCTTGGTGACCTAATTCATCATTAATGTCTTTAAATTTATCTAAATCAATAAAAAGAACGGCAAAGTTATCTTCGGGATAACGATGATGTTTCTTCAGCGTCTTTTCAAGCTGAGTTAAAAACAAACTACGGTTTGGAAGACCCGTGAGTGAATCATGATGAGCATCATGATAAAGCTGTTGCTCAATCTTTTTGCGCTCTTCCATCTGCATTTGCAGGTGTAAATTGGCCTGCTGTAGCTCTTTAGTTTTTTCCGCAACTCGATGTTCTAACTGTTGGTGACTGATCTTAAGCGCTTGGTTCGCTAGGTGCGTTTGTAGTACAGAGGCAATCTGATTAGATACAAAAGAGATCAGCTCAACATCATCATAATTAAATTCGTGTTTGTGCTCATAAGCCTGACATGCGATCAGGCCGATGACGCCAGTAGCGGTTTTTAATGGTGCACCAAGCCAACTCGTTGCAGCAAGCTTGTGATTATAGCCTGCGGGGCGCTCTACTGTGCCTTCGAGTGCTAAGGCTTTGGCACGGGTACTGTCTATTAACTGGCTTTGCTCAGTACGAATGACCAGCTCACTATACCCTTTTGCAAATGGGCGAGGGTTATAACTGGTTTTTTCATCAACGCTATACGGGAAGGTAAGCCAATTCGTCTCTTTATCGTAAAGCGCTATGTAGAGGTTGTCGGCAAAAGTAATAGAACGAATAATGTCGTGAACTTGTTGGTAAACATCGTCAATATCGGAGAACTGGGTTGCTAATTCAGAAATCTTGAATAAGATTTGCTGTCTTTCTAGCGCACGCTTGCGGTTTTCTATCTCTTTATTAAGTGCTTCATTACTTTGCATTAGTGCCCGCGTGCGAATTTTCACTTCAGACTCTAGTAACTCACGCTTTTTAACGCGTTCAATCGCTGTGGCCAGATACAGTGACATTACTTCAAGCAATTCAACTTGATGATCGCTGTAGGATTGCTCGGCTTCGTAGCTTTGCGATACCATAACGCCAATAATTGCGCCGTCGCGGTAGATAGGTACGCCCACCCAATGCTCCGCTTGACTGCCCATTATCTTAAACTCGCCAGCATTGGCTCGCGATAGCATGTCATCTTTGGTGAGATAAACGGTTTCGCCAGTTTTAAATACAAAACCAGTCACACCATCTTTAAAGTGATGTGCTTCATGAAGTGGGACAGAAATACCGTCTTTCTCATCAACAAAATACGATAGCTCAAGCGCTTGAGTAAAGCGATTTTGCAGGACAACGTAAAAGCTTTTGCTAGGTAAATATTGAGATAGAATATTGTGGATTGCGGGATACAACAGGGTAAGCTCAGCAACAGTACTAGCCTGTTCTGATAACTGAATTAATGTGTATTGAAGTTGAGACTTTCTTTTATACTTTTTGAGTAAAGACTCTAATCTGGCGGTTCGCCGAGATAGTCTCCTAACCTGTTGCTGTGGCTCTTCCAATGACGAAACCAGTTCTTATTGTTGTTTAATTATTGAGCTTAATAGTTTCACTTTTAGCCGAGGCGGTCAAGTGTAAATTTCTCATTCCTGCTCGCTTTATAAAGTGATATCAAGCCAGCGTTAATCACGGCTTTTATGGCACTATATTGAGACGAAAATGCAGCGATAAACGCTGCACTGTCCAATAAGTCTTTCTACCCTAAATAGAGAAGTTGAAATACTTATTTGCTTGTCATGAAATCGATTGCTGCTGCAATCTCATCATCCGAGCAGTTCATACAAGTACCACGAGGAGGCATTGCATTGAAGCCATTGATCGCATGGTCTAGTAATACGTCTTTACCTTTCGCTAGGCGCGGTGCCCAATCGTCAGCTGTTTTTGGTGCGCCTAATGCGCCAGTGCCGTGACAAGCAAAACATGCTGCTTGATAAACCTGCTCACCTGAACGAGGTCCTGATGGCTCGGCTTCTGCAGCACTTTCAGCACCAGCTAAATATACTGAGCCGATAGGCTGAAGACGTTTCTTAATCGCTTCTTCAGTTAAAGAATTGTCGTATGGTTGCGCAACTGCGGCTGTTGATAGCAATAAAAGTGCTGCTGAAAGTTTCTTCATTTACCTTGCTCACTTCGTTTGAACGTGTTCAATCACGATAATGGATGACGGAATTATTGGGATTATAACGTCACCTGTTCATTTATAAAACGTAAACTTGAGTATAAATGGTTAAAACCATTAATTTATTGCGTTAGGGCAAGCTTTTCTGCCTAAATTTGCAATCGCTCAAGGCCGAAAAGCGAGTTGTTCGGCCTTGGCGTTTTCCTTTACTAATACGAATGGGTGGGGGAGGTGATCGCCTCTATGCCATTTCGATTAACTTCGTCACCGCCTTTTCGATGCCAGTCGCGGCTTCAAGGATGGATGACGCCAGCATATATGCCGGTGTACTAATCACTTTTTCATTGTCATCAACGACGATCTCGGTCACTTCACAATCCACGTGCTTTGCACCAAGCGTATTAACTGCCGCTGCGGTATCAACATCATTGCCTATGGTCGCGAGTGTACCCGGTGTGTGGATATGGGCGATGAGTGCTGGCGCAATGCACAAATAAGCGATAGGCTTTTGCTGGTGATTGAACTCACGACATACGCGCTTTACGCTTTCAAGAATCGTAGAATCTGCGCCTTTAAAAGCAAAATCAGAAAGATTCTTTGCTACACCAAAACCTCCTGGTAATACCAAAGCATCGAATTCGTCAGCACTTAATGTTTCCAGATCTGCAATTTCTCCGCGTGCAATGCGGGCGGCTTCAACAAGAACATTACGACGTTCATCTTGTTCTTCACCGGTGATGTGATTGATCACATGGAATTGATCAATATTAGGTGCAAAGCACTGATAGCTTGCCCCTGCTTTTTCAAGATTGAGTAGTGTTAATACTGACTCGTGGATCTCGGCACCGTCGAATACTCCACAGCCACTTAAAATTACCGCTACTTTTTTCATTCATTTCTCCCTTCAATGTCACATCATGCGCGCTATATGCATAAAAAGAATTATGCACGAATTAAAAAATTATAAAGGATCTTCTATGATCTTTGATCAATTGTGTTAGTATACTCCTCCGCTTGAGAAAATCAGGCTATTTTTTACTCACCCAGATTGTTAAGCGTGACTAAAAAAATTCTTTATCCACAAAGCGGTAAAGATAATAACAATAAAAAAGGCACAAAAAGCGCAAGTAAATCAAAGTTTTAATTTACACTCTGACTTTTAAAACAAAGTTTCGGAGCGATTTTCCGTGTTTGTCTACAAAGTTATCCACAGGTGTAGCACGATTTATCTAAATGATGAGATAACGCGAAACTCGTTTTATCTTGTGCCTTGTGGCATCCTTACATTCTACTCCACAAAAGACTAATTTAGGATCCAATATTTATGTCTCAGATCCCTCAAAATCCGTTGATCTTGGTTGATGGTTCTTCCTATTTATTTCGTGCTTATCATGCGCCACCACATTTAACAAATTCAAAAGGTGAAGCAACTGGTGCGATCTACGGTGTGATCAATATGCTTAAGAGTTTGCTTAAGCAATATCAACCAAGTCATATGGTAGTAGTCTTTGATGCTAAAGGGCCAACTTTCCGCAACGAAATGTATAGCGAGTATAAAGCGCATCGCCCGCCTATGCCGGATGATCTGAGAACGCAAATTGAGCCGATCCACGAAATAATTAAAGCAATGGGCCTGCCACTGGTAAGTATTAGTGGTGTCGAGGCCGATGACGTGATCGGTACATTCTCTAAAATAGCGTCAGAGCAAAGTCGCCATGTGCTAATCAGCACTGGTGATAAGGATATGGCGCAATTGGTCAATGAACATGTCACGTTGATCAACACAATGACAAATACGATCTTAGACCCTGAAGGGGTAGTGGATAAGTTTGGTATTGGTCCTGACTTGATCATCGACTATCTCGCGTTAATGGGAGATAAAGTCGATAATATTCCGGGCGTACCAGGCGTTGGTGAAAAAACTGCATTGGCGATGCTTCAGGGGTTAGGCTCTATCGATTCGCTCTACGAAAACTTAGACAAAATTGCTGATTTAGGTTTTCGTGGCTCAAAAACCATGGCGAAAAAACTAGAGGAACACCAAGCGCAGCTAAAGTTGTCGTATGAATTAGCCACTATTAAGCTGGATTGTGAAGTAGAGCAAGACTTAGAGCAATTTAAGATAGCTGAGATGGATAAAGATCGCTTAATCGAGCTATATGGTCAGTGTGAGTTTAAGCGTTGGTTAGCTGAATTGCTGGATGGTCAGTCACAAGCTGATATCGTTGATGTGGAGGCTGAAGGGTCGGCGCCTGCAGCTGCGCAGGTCGACACCCAATACGAGACTATTCTGACAAAAGCACAGCTTGATGACTGGGTAACTAAGTTAAAAGCAGCCCAGCTCATCGCTTTTGATACTGAAACCACCAGCGTTAACTATATGCAGGCGGATCTAGTTGGAATGAGCTTTGCGGTTGCACCGGGCGAAGCGGCTTACTTACCAATCAATCACGATTATGTGGGAGCGCCCGAGCAGCTTTCTCAAGACATAGTGTTCGAGATCATGGCACCACTACTTGCAGATCCTCAGATCAAAAAAGTGGGTCAAAATTTAAAATATGATCAAAGTGTGCTTGCTCGTGCAGGGCTTGAACTGCAGGGGATCGCTTTTGATACCATGTTGGAGTCATACGTATTTAACAGCGTAGGAACTCGCCACGATATGGACTCCTTGGCGCTAAAATATTTAGGCCATAAAACCATTAGCTTTGAAGATATCGCTGGCAAAGGTAAGAATCAACTGACCTTTAACCAAATCGAGCTAGAAAAGGCGGCACCTTATGCAGCGGAAGACGCTGATATTACACTGAGATTGCATCAACACCTCTGGCCGTTAATAGAAAAAGAAAATCGCCTTAAGCAGGTATTTACAGAGATTGAATTACCGCTGCTGAGCGTACTTTCTCGCATTGAACGTACTGGTGTGCACATCGATGGCGATATGCTAGCGAAGCAAAGTATCGAGATTGAAAAGCGCTTAGGTGAGCTTGAACAACAAGCTTTTGAAATTGCAGGTGAGGAGTTCAACCTGAGTTCAACAAAGCAACTACAAGCGATATTGTTCGACAAACTTGAGCTACCAGTGATTAAGAAAACGCCAAAAGGCGCGCCTTCAACAGCCGAAGAAGTGCTACAAGAGTTGGCGCATGATTATCCACTGCCAAAACTTATTATTGAGCACCGTGGCTTAGCTAAGCTGAAATCAACCTATACCGACAAATTACCAAAATTGGTTAATGCGGATACCGGTCGCGTGCACACTTCTTACCATCAAGCCGTTACCGCAACGGGCCGCCTAAGCTCAAGCGATCCTAACTTGCAAAATATTCCAATCCGTAACGAAGCGGGACGTCGTATTCGTCAGGCATTTGTTGCCGACAATAATAAACAAATCGTCGCGGCGGATTACAGCCAAATCGAGCTTAGGATCATGGCACATTTGTCACAAGACAAAGGGTTGTTGAGTGCCTTTGCTGAAGGTAAAGATGTACACAGTGCAACAGCGTCTGAAGTGTTTTCCGTGCCGCTTGAGGAAGTGACTTCTGATATGCGCCGAAAAGCCAAAGCAGTTAACTTTGGTCTGATCTATGGCATGAGTGCGTTTGGTCTGTCACGTCAGTTAGATATTCCAAGAAATGAAGCGCAACATTATATGGATATGTACTTTGAACGCTTCCCTGGTGTATTAGAGTATATGGAGCGCACGCGTGAAGAGGCTGCTGATAAAGGGTATGTAGAAACCTTATTCGGTCGCCGCTTGTATCTACCGGATATCAATGCGCGTAATGGCGCTCGCAGAAAAGCAGCAGAACGTGCAGCCATCAACGCACCGATGCAAGGCACTGCGGCGGACATCATCAAAAAAGCGATGATTAAAGTGGATGAATGGCTAAAAAACTGTGATAGCAATGATATCCAGTTGCTCATGCAAGTGCACGATGAATTGGTGTTTGAAGTACACAGCGATAAAGTTGCTGAATACAGTGAAAAGATCTGTGAGTTGATGAGCGCTGCGGCAGCACTTGATGTACCGTTACTAGTTGAAGCCGACAGTGGTGACAACTGGGAACAAGCACACTAGTCGATATTAAAATCTACCCGAGTTGCACTATTCGATTAGACTAGTGCAACTTCATTCATGTTTGTTTGCAAGTATACACTAGCAGCATAGCGTCTTAATTTTGTAGCTCCTGTTAATCCCTAGTAACAAAAAACAAATTAACGTTGAAAGTTTATCAAATTGGCTCAAGTTTTGCTTTTTGGTGTTTATTTCTGGACGTCTATTTGTTAGAGTTCGCGCCGTCCTCATCCTGTAGGACATCCTGTTGATGATGTATCTCTCGAAAGAGGATACAGTGTATTGATAGCTTCTCCCCAGATTGCTATAGCGGCTCGTAACTTTTACGGGCCGTCTTTTTCTCTTTCCTCAAAGATGATACCAATTGAGGTAACTCCCCAATCAATGTACAGGTGAAACCACTATTCGCTTCGTTAAAAATTTTTCGTCTAGGATAACTAGAACACAAAATTTTTGCTTGGCTACTAAAGCTATTTTTCCACTGTAAAATGAATACCATGGGCGTAAAAGTATTCCAACATAACGACAAGTTTATGATTAAAGGTTTATTTAATTTGCACTGCGCTTTACACTGAGCGCTCAAATGCAATTCACTCTCATTTCATAAGGAAGTCGTCATGCTAAAGTACCTTCTTTTAGGTAGTGCACTTATTTCTTCTCAGGCGTTCGCAGCTTGGCAATTTAATCAACAACAAAGCGATGTTAGTTTTGTGTCTGTGAAACAGACTAGCGTTGCAGAAGTACATCATTTTAAAACGATAGATGGTACATTATCTGCTAAAGGTGAGCTTGAGGTTAATATTGACCTGGCAAGCGTTGAAACGATGATCCCGATCCGTAATGAACGCATGCAAAAGATGCTGTTCAATGTCGCGCAACACCCAAAGGCGAAAGTTAACGCTGATGTTTCTGAAGTGCTTGCTAAACTTAAAGCTGGTACACAAAAAATCAATGATGTAACAGCAACATTGACACTGCATGGTCAGATCCAAAAGATCAGCCTAGACTTATTAATAACGAAAAGTGCTAATGGCTTGGTGGTTACACCGGTAAATGCATTTATTCTCGATTCTAAGCAGTTTGGGTTAGATAAAGGGATTGAAGCGCTACGAGAAATCGCGGGTCTGAAGACTATTGCGACTAGCGTGCCTGTTAGCTTCAACTTGGTTTTTGATGAACAAAATTGATGCGTTAATCAAACAGTATGTTACGACTCATGCGCCGACCGAAAATTGGTCGGCGCCGTCGTGCGGTTTTTCTGACATCAAAATTGCAGCGGATGGTCGTTGGTTTCATCAAGGGCGTGAAATTAAACGGCAATCGCTAGTTGCCTTGTTTGCTAGTGTTTTAACCTTTGATGGTCAACAGTATTGGTTAAAAACACCTGCAGAAAGTTGTGAGATAGAGGTGCTTGCTCATCCTTTTATCATCGAGCAATGGCGCTATTGTGATGAAGCATCAGCTTTGGAGTTATCACCGTGTATTATCGCGATAGATAATTTAGGCCGTGAATGGCCCATTTGTGGTGTGTTTCCATTAGCGCTTGAGCATGTTAATGGGGGAGATATTCCATTTCTCACACTCAATTATGGTTTAACCGCTAGAATTTCACGAAATGTCTATTATCAGTGGGCTGAATTGCTCGAGGAAGATGAAAAAGGCTTTTATCTGATGTCGGCAAAGACGCGCTTTTATCTTAGCTAAGCGCGCCCTACGTTAGCGAATTGGTATTACTCGCTTGCTTCCTCTTGAGCTTCTTTGACAAACGGACCTAAGTACCAATCATCCAGTTTCCACGCTAATTCGTTTAATCCAATGCCTTTCAAAGAAGAAAACGCGTGAACTGTGATATCACCGTCTATTTCAGATAGCGCACGACGTACTTGTAGTACTTCCGCTTTGCGCTTACCTTGTTTTAGCTTATCGGCTTTGGTCAACAACGCCAATACCGGTATATTGCTGCCAGTCGCCCAGTTGATGAGATCCATATCGAGATCTTTAAGAGGGTGACGAATATCCATTAATACCACAATCCCTTTAAGACATTTGCGGCGTTGTAAATATTCACCTAATGCCTTTTGCCATTTCTTTTTCATCTCTAATGGGACTTTTGCAAAGCCATAGCCAGGTAAATCAATCAAACGCTGATCTTCGCCTAGAGAAAAAGTATTAATAAGCTGAGTCCGGCCAGGTGTTTTACTGGTGCGTGCCAGCTTTTGGTCTGTAAGCGTATTGAGCGCGCTCGACTTACCAGCGTTAGAACGACCCGCAAAAGCAACTTCAATTCCAGTGTCTGGTGGCAGTTTACTGATATCTGGGGCACTTGTGATAAATTGTGCCTGATTGTATTTAACGCGAGATTTTAGCACGCTGACTCCTAACTGATTAAACTTTCGCGGATGGAATTGCGTATTTTATAACAGTATGACGGAAACCAAAAGCATTGTGAGGTTTGTTCTAAATGCCGCTTTTGTTGCTAATTGGCCGAAGCGTCGTCCCAATATTAATTAATCTAGGTCAAGTCCCTATAAATTATAAGCTTAATATGGGCAGAAAACGTGCCAGAGAAAGTAATATCGTGTAGAATGTAGAAATTGCAATGTCAATCTAAAGTGTATACCTATCAGTAGTCACTACTGAGCAAGGCGTATTTAGATGGATCGGTGCTGTTTGGCGTTATATTTGCTAAGTTTGCATGTATGATTCATCTGATTAACATAACAACCTAATTAGTACTGATTGGTATTATTTGCCCGAGCAATAAAGAGAGCGACTTTATTTGCTAGGGTACAAATTACAGGGTCGGAAACAGAGAATTTACCATGAAAAAAATAGCATTAACTTTAACAATGTTGCTTGGTACGTTGTCAGCAAGCAACGCATCGGCATTCGATGGTGACGCGGAAGCAGGTAAAGCAAAGTCTGCAACGTGTGCAGCATGTCACGGTCCAGATGGCAATGCCCCTGTGACTATGTATCCTAAAATCGCAGGTCAGCATGCAGATTATATCTATAAGCAACTACAAGAGTTCAAGCTAGGTATGACGTCTGGTGGTAAAGAAGGGCGTATGGATCCTGTGATGAGTGGTATGGCTATGCCGCTGTCAGATCAAGATATGAAAGATTTAGCCGCCTATTTCTCTTCTTTATCTATGTCTGCTGGTTCAACGCCGGAAGATGTTGTTGCTGTAGGTCAGAAGCTATATAAAGCCGGTGATGCTGAGCGTGGTATTCCAGCTTGCGCTGCGTGTCACGGTCCTCGTGGTAACGGTACTTCTTTAGCTAAGTTCCCTAAAGTGTCATTCCAGCACCCTGAGTACATCAAATCACAGCTTGAGAAGTTCCGTGATGGCACTCGTAACAACGACATGAATGGTATGATGCGTGATATCGCGCAGAAGCTTACAGACAAAGACATCGAAGTATTATCTAAGTACTTAGGTGGTCTACACTAAAGTCGTATAGTGAGTTTACCTCTCTCAGTGTAAACTCTTACTATTGAAAAAAGGGCAGCATAGGCTGCCTTTTTTTGTTGTTGAAATTGTGAGATATATCTTACTTTTAATGTAAGATATTTGCTTGTGCAGCATGTGAGTTTTAGCTTATTTTTAAGCTATTGTTCAGTGTAAGTTTATGTAATTCATCTTTTTTCTGTTTAATTAAAAAAATTAAGGTAAGAAATTTGTTATTAAACAGTTGTAACTCAAACTCAGGAGCGTAGATTATTCGTTGTCGCCAAGCAATACAAAAAAAGGGACAATTCGATACGGAAGCGTAGGTGGCAAAGTTATGTATCTAGTTGGATACGAAGGACTATCAAGAAAGCGTCAGGAAGACCGAGAATAAGAAAATCACGGAAGTCTCATAATAAAAACAATATGGAAAGTGTCACGGAAGTCTAAAATAAAAACAATACGGACGACAATAAAATAAAAAGAATAATAATAAGACTTAAAAGTCGAAGGGAGAAGTGTCCAGTTGTGACGCTCAGATTAGTAGGCGGTAGAGAGTGATCTCTGCCGCCTTTTTATTTGGTTGCCTCTATTATACCTGATACAATAGCCGCCTTATTAAGCAATCACTGTTGACCATTGCAAGATTCAACTCTATTCAGTTGTGGCCTGTGCCAAGGTAATCAGCTTGAAGCCTACCATCAAGACAAGTATCGACTGTACTGGCAATGTCAAACCTGCCAGTTGGTGATGGTTGATCCCAAGTCGAGATTAACACCAGCTCAAGAAAAGGCCATTTATGATAGCCATGAAAACGATCTGGCCGATGAAGGCTATCGTCGCTTTCTAGCACGAGTGGCGGCTCCACTGTTGGCACGTTTGGCGACACCAAGCCATGGCTTAGATTTTGGCTGTGGGCCTGGCCCGCTGCTTGCGAAAATGCTTGAGGAAGCAGGGCATCAGGTGGCTTTGTTTGACCTGTACTATGCTAATGATGCCAGTGTACTGACTCGTCAGTACGACTTTATCGTCAGCACAGAAGTGGTGGAACATTTAGCAGAACCTGCAAAAGTACTAACGCAATTGTTAGCATGCTTAAAAGTGGGAAAGCCGCTGGCATTGATGACCAAGCTCGTCATTGATAAATCACGCTTTGCGAGTTGGCACTATAAAAATGACCTAACGCATATTTCATTTTTTAGCCGGGAAAGCTTTGCGTATTTTGCCGCGCAGCAGGATTGTGAATTAGAATTTATTGGGAATGATGTCATCATTCTCACCAAGCGTAGTTAACGCGAGAATTTTGGATAACCAATTATGACCAGAAAGAAAAAGACACGTAAAGTTGCAGCCAATGGAACACCAAGGCTGAGTAAAGAAAAGCTCCAAGCGTTACGTGCGCTCAAAGAGCAGCGTAGCAAAAAAACCAAGGGTAAAAAGCCGGGTTCTAGAAATGCACCAGAGATCTTAGTGAAAGAGCAATCAAACACGACGACCAATAAAGATCCGCGTGTTGGTAGCAAAAAGCCCATTTCTTTGGTCGCAGAGCCACAACCGACTAAGTCGAATACACAGCCAGAGATGAAGCGCCATCTACAGCCGCAAGTTAAGTTAACTACAGCGGTAGAGACGTTAACTCCAGAGCAAGAGCTAGAGCAGTTAGAAAATGACGAACGCTTGATGGCGCTACTTGAACGCCATGAACGCGGTGAACTGCTAACAGGTAAAGATGCGAAATACTTCAATCGCGGCATTGCACGTCATCAGGAGCTATGTGAGATCTTAGGAATTGATGATGAGTTTGAAGAAGGCGATATGCTAGAAGATGATCCAATGGATCAGTTTATGAGTAATGATCTAGCAAATGAATGGTTAGACGACGACTTTGAGGAAGATGATAAGTAATGAATACTGCATGGATCATCGCAATCATTATTGGTGCCCTGATTATTGCTGGACTGGCGTTTTACGCGGGTAAATTACTATGGCAACTGAAGGTGCAAAAAGAGCAGATTGCCAAACATCGCGAGCAAAAGGCTGCTGAGCTTGAAAAGTCACGGCAGCAGCGCAATGGAAAAATTGCGGATAGCGTTAACTTGATCGCGCGTGCGATGAAGGAAAAACAATGTGAATATTCTGAAGGGTGTTTACGAGTTTGGGTACTCATCTCGCAATATAGCTTTGACGAGGAAGTTGACTTACAACAAAGTTATCCTGGTGTTTATCAGATGTATGATGAAGTCAAAGAAATGCCAACTCATGACGCGCGTAAGAAGTATTCTAAAAAAGAGATTTTCAAAATGGATAGCCAGCGTTGGCGTGCTGAAGAGCGCCTAGAAGCAGAGATCTTACAGGACTGTGAAAAGCTGATAGCGCGCTTTAAAGCGGCTGCTGGCAGTGAAAATGTTGTGTTTCAGTAAGTTGGCTTTGGAAAACGGCTAAGTGAATCTTTATCCAAACTTCAGATTAAACGCCCCAAGTGGGCGTTTTTTAGTTCTAAATGAGAAGTTTTTAACCCAGTTAGGGTCAGGTTTACTCCTTCAAGTTGAGTAAGTATTAAGTCAAATAGGCATGAGTTTACTGTGTGATGTATTCACATTCGGTCAGCACTAAAGCGTCTTTACATTGGTAATATACTTCCACTTGTTTTCCTTCGCCTAAATCCTTGTGTAGCGTTTCCATCAAAGTGAAAATAAGTTTCTTGTCATCAAACTGAGTCAGCTTGACGGCATCAAAGCCAAAGAACTTTTGCACCGTGCTATAAAGTGCCTTAAATATGCTTTCTTTGGCCGAGAAAATAACAGTCAACGGGCAGTGCACTTGCTCGCCGAACAGTGTAAAAATTTCAGCTTCTTCAGGATGTAAAATTTGTCGTTGTAGTTCGACTTCCTGCTTCGGTTTCATATCTCTTTCGATATCAATGCCTAAGCCTTTCACGGCGATATCATCGGTAGCAATCGCAGCCGCGATCCCTCGAGTATGCGTAATACTGGCAACAATATTAGCAGGCCAGATAGGCGCCCGATCGGAGCCGTTAAGTAGCGTAAAGTCACCTTGTCCAAATTGCGCTAGGCAGGTCTTGGCACATATCCGTCCCGCTAAAAACTCGGCTCGCCTTTTCGCCACTGCTTTATCTAGTGAAGCGGGCAGGAGTATATTTTGCTGTTCAAAGGAAAGCGCGTCAAAGCTGTCAGGATCAAACTGAATGCAATGAAAATGGTGTGAGAGGTAGGGGGTAAATAGGTGACTCTGAGTGCTTTGCAAAGCTGACTCCCGTTATTCGTATCCATTATTACAAGGCTGATATAGCGCCTCTAATTCGCTTTGGACGCTTAGTGTGCATGAGCTAAGCGTCCATAGCAAGATATGAACGAGAGATTGAAAGTTATTTTAGCTTACTTGCAACTGACACCAGTTGCAGAGCGAGGCTTGATACTTTTTCAGCAAGTTCTAGGTCTTTAATTTTACCTTGGTCATCAAATACATTAAATGCGCTAGGTACAGCCAATTGGTCTGCGAGGACTAAACTGCCAATGCCAGACAACACATCACGGACATGGTTTAGGCCACGTAATCCACCTAAGCCGCCTGGTGAGGCTGCATAGAGTGCCACTACTTTGTTTCTAAATGCTGGCACTGCACCTTGTTCTGTTCTAGAAGCCCAATCTATTGCGTTCTTGAGCACCGCAGTGAAGGAGCCGTTGTATTCTGGGCTTGCTAATAGAATACCATCGGCATCGCGTAGCTTGTCTTTTAAAAGTTGAGCACCTTTTGGTGTGCCTTGTGCTTCAAGATCCTCATCGAACATTGGAATATCTAAATCTTGTAACTTGATCACTTCTACTTCTGCGCCACTTTCTAGTGCAAAGTTTGCCGCGGCTTGGATGAGTAATTGGTTGTAGCTGTCTTTTCTTAAACTGCCTGCTAGTGCGATAATTTTTGCTGTAGTCATCTTGCTGATACCTTATTTTGTTTCGTTAAAGTGATAGTAGCAAAATTTTACTTGCACAAAACCGAAATAAACGCAAAGCTTGTGTGCATATATGCACAGAGGTGGTTATGGATAAATTCACAGATTGGCAGGATCTTAAGGTCGCTTATACGGTTGCCAAGCTTGGCACCTTATCTGCGGCAGCTGAGCATTTAGAGATCCACCACAGTACGGTACTGAGGCGAATAAATAGCTTAGAAGAAGCATTGGGAACGCGGTTATTTCACCGTCATGCCCGAGGTTATCAGGTAACACAGGCAGGAGAAAAACTACTTGCGACGGCGAGTCAAATAGACGAGCGCTTGATGGAGTTGAGTACTTCTATTGTTGCCTCGGACAGTCAGCTTAGAGGTAAGCTTTTGGTGACAACGGTCAGTGGCTTTATGGATATGCTGTCGGAGCCTTGTTTGACTTTTCAGCAATTACACCCACAGGTACAACTTGAAGTCATTCTCGACCAAAAGCGTTTACGCTTAGATCACGGACAGGCGCATGTTGCGGTGAGGGCAGGGCCAAAGCCCGATGAGCCCGACTACATAGTGCAGCATCTAAATACTTTAGAAGCTGGTTTGTATGCATCTTCAAGCTATATCAAGCGTATGGGGATCCCCAAGACACTTGAAGCGTTACAGGCGCATTACTTTGTCTCTGGTGTGGCCGGATTTAATGCAAGAGTGCCATATTTCGCTTGGGTAGATGAACATATCCCTGAGACGCAAGTAACGCTTAGGGTATCTGAAACGTCAGATGCGTCGCGTGCCATTGTTAATGGTTTAGGTATTGGTGGGCTACAGCACGATGTAGCAAAGCGTTATCCAGATTTACAGCCGGTGTTGCGTGATGAGTTAAAATGGTTAAGCCAAGTTTGGCTAGTTACCCATGTACTGGTTCACCGAACGGCCAAAGTACAGGCATTATGTGACGTGTTAAAGCGCCATTTTGCTAACCTGAACTGAGGTTAAGAGAATTACGGCTGGCGTTATTTTTCCAGCTTTTTGCAGCTAACTTTACTGAGCACGACATAAGTATCTTTTTTCGGATAGTAGAGCACACACTGGGTGTCACGAAGCTGCAAGATGAAACTCTCATAAGCGAGATTATGGGCGCCTAAAATTGGACTGCCATTGCCATCTAGGCTTTGGCCATGCTCAAGCAGTAGTGTTGGACTACGTTGAAAAACGGTACTTGCGAGCGTCGGTGGTACACCGCCTTTGAGTTTTACTATAGCTTGCTTGAGTTGTGATAACACTTCGGGCGAAGAAGCCGAGAGTACAGCTTCATTAACCGAAGTTGCTGCAGGCGCGCTATTGCACGCTTGCAGCAATAAAGCCAAAGCGGTGATTTTCACCGCTTTTAGCAGCGCCATTATTGCGGCTCCTTAGGCTTCATTAAAATTGCATTTTCCCGTAGTGGATAGACTGGGAGCGTAACCGCATGCTCCTTATTTTGATACTGTGGCTGAGCGGTAGGCGCAAATTGCGCTACATCTGGGCAACGACCAGTATCTATATGCGTCAGTGCTGCGGCGAAAAGATCTTCCTCCTGACTGCCTAGCGGTGCTGAGAAGTCATCTGCGACAATACAACCTGGTACTTGTGCGCTTAGACCAATTTCACCGCTGCTTGACGCTCCTGAAGGGGTAAAGCCATCAGCATAAGCATCAAAGCCCTTCGCATTTTCTGAACCAAACTGAATGGTATAGTAAACCGTGCCGCAGTTTTGCGCGGGCACAAAGCCATAGGGCTTACCTCGAGTGGTGCCACCGATCAAAAAGACTTCAACATCAATGCCGCGCAGGCCATTAATTACATTTTCACTGGCAGAGGCTGTGCCTCGTGTCGAGAGGATATAAACTCTAGGTAAGGTTACGGTGGGCAAAGTGGTGGATGTAAACTTGTTTTCAGCCCAGTTAATTGCTCTAGACTCAAATTCTGTTCGTTCTTCTTCAGCAGTACGCTTGTCATTTAAGGTGCTATAAGTGAAGGTTTTGTTTAGGCTGCTGTTGCCCGCAACCATATAGCCTAGTTGCGCTGCCATAATGACGCGACCACCACCGTTGTAACGCATGTCGAGTACCAAGTCGTCTATTTGTTGTGTTTTAAATAGATTAAAGGCTTCAATTAATCCTTCTTGCGCTGTTGGAATAAATTGATTGAACTGCACATATCCAACCTGCTTGCCGCCATAGCTAATGACTTTAGCGTTTTGCACCGGTGAAGTTTCAATATCGACTGAAGTCAGGGTGACTGATTTGTCGTTACCCGCTTTATCTTCAAATACAAAACGATGGGGCTCGCTTTGCTCTGGTGATAGGCCTGCGTTTAGCGCAGCGGTATTATCACTTGAGATAAAATCGACGCCATCTATCGAGAGGATCTTATCTCCACGTACGATCCCTGCATTCGCGGCTGGTGAATTAGGCTCTACTGCGGCGACAGTAAAATTACGTGGTGGTGATGTGGATATGGCCGCCCAACGAATGCCATAACCGGTTGCAACACCCGATTGCGCTTCTTTTTGGAAGCTTTCATAAGATTCGTAGAAATGAAATTGATCTTTGGCATTACCCGACGCAGTCGTTTGGTTTGTTTTTAATTGCTCGAAGTAATCAATAACGGTATCGAATTGTGTTGGGTCGTTATCTAGTACTTCGTCGTACCAAAGGTAGGTTTCGTTGGTAAAAGAGCGGAGCCACATTTTTTCATGCATCGCCGTACCAACCTTATCGGGATAAGGTTGGTTGTTGTTATATTTGTCAGTACCCGTTCTTGGCGAGGCGCAATAGTTAATAAACTGACTTGACGCAGGAAATTGATTAAACGTCCAAGTTGGCGGCTCGGTTTGTCCCGTGTTATTACCTGGGTTATCGGTGCCTAATGAATCGCTACCACCGCCACCACAAGCGGCTAATAACAAGCTCATTGCTGTTGATGCGAAAACTAGAGTAATACGTTGCATCGTATTCACGTTCCTGTTTTAGTTGTATGACTAAAAACTAGCACTGCTTGGGTTATCTCGCAATCACTGTTTCTGCCAAGCCGTGAATAATTTCCGCTGCTGTGAGGAGATTTTTAGTCCGTAGGTTTTTTCCATATAAAAATACGCCTCAGCGATGCGTTTTCTTGCATATTCTGGAGGTTCAATTCGGCGTAATTTAAAGTCTATCTTTACTGGACATGCACCATAATTTGCTTCAGTACTAGGTAACATGCCAAAACGGAAATTAGACCGATCCCCATTAATTTCACCAATCGCTGGAGCAAGATTGTGAATATCTGCTTCCATCCTCCTAAATTGCTCACTGACTTTACGGCAGTGCTTTCTGCCCCCATCTTGCCAGCACTGCAACTGATGTCCAAACTCCCACGCGGGCACGATATGCTCCCACTCAATGCGCTGAGCACGGGCGTTTTCTTTGCCGTTGCGAGTGTAAGGTAACCTCGGGGTATAACCACAACTTGCGGGATCTGGGACCAGCTTTTTGCCTTGCTTTTTGATATTACAATTACAATAAAGCGTGCGGGTATTGTCGGTAACTTGTTGTGATAAATGTTTCTTTGCTTTTGAGAAAGACGTGAATTCTTGAGCGTTAGCCGTTAATACAAATAAGCTAAGCGCTAAGATATAGCAATATCGTGACATAACCTCTCACCAAATGGTGGAATACAGGAAATGTCACTATATCAAAAAAATCATCAATACCAACAAGCGTATACGGTAAACCCCTTTATTTATTCAGTGCAGGGCGACGTTTTCTCCAAGGTGGAGATTGCAATAATAACAATATCCCTGTTAGACAAAAGAGCACACTCGTAGCGGCGAAGGAAATGAGCAAGGGGTTATTAAAATCCTCACGTTCGTCGTAATCCATAATGTGTAACATCCAAAAAAAATCAAAGATGCGCCACAACGTGCTACGAACCGTCACAACTTCACCGCTGGTTGCGCTAAGATACAGGGTAGTGGAGAGGATATCGTTATACTCGACTCGCCAAACATCTTCCTTGTAACCTGCTTCTCTGGGGGCTTTGGCAAGTCGTTCAATTTCGCTCACATCCGCTGCAATTAATAGGTGTTGGTTGGCCTGTTGTATTATTTGCTGTTGATTTGGAGTGGTAAAAGGTGCGCCTGTTATCCCGTTGAAAATAAGCTGCTCATCTTGGTTAAGTTTGATGATGGGAGTATCGAGAAAATGGCTGAACTGAATTTGGCGCACTTGCACCGTGCTTTGTACTAACTGATTGAGATCAGCTTGGTACGCGGCAGTGGGAAAGGGGTTGTCTAAGCTTCTATGCGCTAAGTGTTTACCATGGATCTTTTCCAATGGGATCGCGCTCATGACTAACCCGCCTAATAGCCAAGCAAAGATCTGTAAAAACAGTAAATAGCCAAGGTACTTGTGGAGTTTACGTGCGGGTTTTAGCAGTTTTTTAATCATCACAATATGTTATTCTAGTTGTTCGTGAGTATGATAACTATAACGCACGGTGCTTAGAATGTGACAAATTGTCGCATTGTCCAATAAGTAATGTCCTTATCACACTGATAAATAAGTCATTACTAGATTTAGCTTTACAAGGTAGCTTTTAATACATGTCTGAAATTCAATTTTTAAATGTCGATTTGGAACTGGAGTCAAAGCAGGATATTAGTGCGCTAGTTTCGGATTTAAAGAAAAATGCTATCGTGCTGCATTACGATCAAGATGACTATCGTCAATTGGCTCGCATCGAAGCGAATACCAATGAATTAACCCCTGACAAAGCGATTAACCAATTGTGTGAGTTAATTGAGTCTTGCTCTAAAGCGGCACTTAAGCAATGGCTAGGTTGTACTAAGCGAACTTTTGATATTGGCTTTAACTCAGGCAAGTCACCCAAGTGCTTTTCGCAAGCACTACAGGCCGATACGTTGCTTAGGATCTCTGCAATAGGTGCCGGTATAGAAATTACTATCTACCCAGTAGAAGAATAAAAACTCTAAAAGCTAGATTAAATTGTTTTATATGTTAATCATGTTAATGTGTTGATAATTTATTTTTGTTGTTTTATCTTGTTTATTCCATAACACGGATTATTTCTAGGAACGCAAGATGAAACAACATGTAACCCTCTCTACCCTAATGATAGCCATGCTCGGCGGAATGTCTTTCGCAAGTTCTGCGGCAGACAAGGTTAATCTTAATACCTACAGTTCACTGAAGCAGCTTGATAAATTTAACGCTGCACCAGTTCAAGTTGCTGATATAAAAAAGCAAATTGCGAAAAAATTAGCGCTATCACTTAATCACGTAGGTCCCCAAGTTCAAACTCAACTTAGCCAGTATCAGGATGCAGTTTCACTGGATCAGCTACAAGTTCAGGGGGCAACTAAGCAGCTCATGACAGAAGCGAGCCAGTACACTCGCTCGTTAAAAGGCCTGACTGACTATAGCTCTAATCTATATCAGCTGCGTATTGCTTCTAGCGAAATGCTAACAAAGTGGCAACAAGGTGAAGCGCCATTAATTGCTTTTGCGCCTAAAGGTGATGATAAGCGCTGGCAATATGTCGAGGCCTTTGATGAGCAAGGTCAATTGCATTTACTTGACGCACATACAATGCCAGAGCGACCCGTGCTAATCGTTGAACTTGATAGCAATAAGGTAAAACAAGAAGGCATTCAGGTAATGAAGCAAGTGTTTGCCAAGCAAGGCTTAGCAATGCCATCAACCGCTGTGCAGAGCAACGATGATGCTGAGCCGATTTCAACCAGTGTATTGAAGAAAATCAGACTAAATGACGATGAAGAGCCTTGGGTATCTGGGGCTGCGGAAGTTTACGGCATTGTAACAGGCGTCAACCCATCCCGAGATGAGCCCGTTCTAGATATTGTGGACATGCCATATTTGGACCACGATGGTACGGACTATACGCCTAACCAAATTATCATTCACTGGGAGCGATATCGTTGGCAAGCGGCAGATTTATTGCTGATGGAGCAAGACGACAATACTAACTATCAAGAATTAGCAACAACACTTTTGGATATTGTGACGCAAGTGATGCGCGCTATTCCTGATCCTAATGTTCAAGGCTATGCGATTATCCCGCAACTGACGAATCAATTGATCAAAGCGATGCCAAGCCATTGGTTTACTAACGATGATGACTACGTTGATGTGTTTTACACTTTGTTTGAAGGACAAACTTATAACGGGCATATGGGCGCAAGTGGTAATGCGAAAGTGACGATTGAGCCACTTACAATTAACCCTCGCTAAATATTAGCCAAAATGATGTTATTGAAAAAGGCCAGTTACTGGCCTTTTTTATTTATAGTTACCAAATTGCTTCGACAAACTCTGGATGGTCTACAAATGGATTTCGGTTACCCTGAAATTCATAAGCAGCTTGGTTGCGCGCTTGCTCTAGGGCATCGACAGGATCTTCGTTATGCCATCTTTTTAGCATGTTGACGACCCAAGTTTCGAAGACTTGCTGTTGGGTGCCATTGAGTACCGCATTGCTGTAGCTGGTATTATTTTGCCAATTTGCAATCACATCTTGATAACGCGTTGCCATATAGAAGTAGGCACGAGCAAAATCTCCTTTGAAACTATCAATAGGCTCAAATACGGTACCGCTGTAGTTAATACCAGATGCTGAACCTAAGCGACTACCATTGCTTGAGGTATAAGAAGCGCTTCCTACTTCACCAAATGGATAGTTACTACGCTTAGAATTTACATAACCATCGGAAGCAAAAATATGATGGATATCTGAATTCATCGGTTCTACTTGGCCACCAAACCAAGATTTAGGGAATGAGTGTTCACGATTATAGCAATCGCCCTCGCCGCTGTAACTGCCGCATTGTGATCCGGTAGAGACATAAGTAACACTATCATTTGCCGTTGGCTTTTCAGAGTAGCGATCTAATATACTGTTATCTTTTTCAAAATAGCGGTCGCGCTCGTTCTGATCGATAAAGCTCCAAATAGCAGAATATCCTTGTGATTGGTGGTTACGAATAATCTGGTGTAACTCTGTTTTCAGTGCATAACCGCTCAGTCCAGCAGCAGAGGCATAGTAACCATCACCTGAAGGGGGAGGCGTGGTTGTGCCAAGCGTAAAGGTATGATCTTGACGATTGCTGAACTGGCCGCCGGAAGCGAGCGTTGTACCAGCGTGCGTTAAGGTATACTGGCCATTACCATTGGTGCAACAAATTCCGTCGCCATAGCTGTCTAAAATCGTAAAGGTATAACTACCGTCGTTAAGACATAAGTTTTCATTTACCGATTGATTATTGCTATAGCCACTACCACTAGCAACGGTTGTGTTTGCTGTATTAGTGATTTGCCAGCTTGTTTCGCTACCATAATTATCGGTCATCAAAGCGAGAGTGACACTATTATTTTGACAGCTCTGAGGTGGCTCTGGTGTGGTAGAAGTTGGACCAAAGCCGTCAACGTAGACAGTTTCATTACCGTCAAAACCACTGCCATCGTAAAAACGTAAGCCAACATTAATCGCAGTGGTTGCGGTTGCGGTATAGGTATAGCTAAGTTGTTGCCACTGCCCGACATTGAACTGATCTGAATAGCCATGATAGCCGTCCACCACTAATCGTGCTTTGACGCCACCTTCCGTGTGATAGACCCAAGTGCTAAATTGATAGCTTTTACCTGCTTCAACGTTTACTTGCTGTTGTAAGTCTGTGCTACTTTGTGTTGCAGTAGTTACCTGCACCGCAGCGGCAAGATTACCGTCTTTTATTGGTGTCGTAACCGAGCTAAGTGTGATGCCCGAGTCTATCGTCGTCCATCCACTAGGGACTTGACCGCTCCAGCTCTCGAAACTGCCATTTGTAACTTCTGCAGCAGCGCTTAAGCTGAGTATTGAGCAATAAGAACTGAGTATTAGGTTTATATATTTCCCGTGTTTCATTTTTAGTCTCATTATTATGATTATCTGTATTATTGATTTGTCTGTGTATGACAGTTTGATTTTGCATCAAAACTGTTACGGCAATGTTAAACTTTTTAATGGTTAAATATCGAACTTCTTTTAATCTGTTTTCTTTGGACTTTTCAATCTTCAATAACTAAAAGGAATATAAAAGCAGATTCTATTCTTTTTGATCTCTCAATTTGCCGCGTATGCTTCACGCTAATAAAAGTAGGCTACGCTGCGTGCGAGCCAGTTATGCAATGAGCAAGCAAAACCTTTTGGGTACGGGGATCCATGATGTTGTTAAGTCAACTTAATGCTGCAGCAAGTCCGCTGACACATGAACAACTGCAAAAACTACAAGGCTTAGTTGGAGAGTTAAATCCAATCCAACAGGCATGGGTAAGTGGCTATTTAGCTGCAACCGCAAATTCAGCTGCATTATCAGGTATTGCTGGACAAGCAACAGCGGGCGCTGACGAGTCTGCACCTCTGACTATTTTATTTGGTTCACAAACTGGTAACGCAAAAGGGGTTGCAAACCAAATTAAAGCTCAGGCGGAAGCGCGTGGCTTGACGACTAAGTTGGTCAATATGGCTGACTACAAACCTGCCAACCTGAAGAAAGAGAAGTTCTTAGTGATTGCTGTCTCTACTTACGGTGAGGGTGAGCCACCAGAAGATGCAGAAGCATTGCATGAATTCTTAGCTGGTAAGAAGGCGCCTAAACTGGAAGGTGTAAAGCAAGCTGTGATTGGCCTTGGTGATTCAAGTTATGAATTCTTCTGCCAAACAGCAAAGGATTTTGAAGCGCGCTTGGCTGCCCTTGGCGCTGAAATTGCTGTGCCGCGTGCTGACTTAGATGTGGATTATGAAGCTGAAGCCGAGGCGTGGATCGCACAGGCGCTAGATGCGTTGGAGCCTGCGCTTAAAGCTCAGCAGCAAGTGGGTGGTGGTAATGTTATCAGCATGCCGTTTGGTGCTCCTCAGGCCGCAGCGAGCCAATATACAAAGCAAAACCCATTTGCGGCTGAGCTGAGTGTGGTACAAAAGATCACTGGCAGAAACTCAAGCAAAGATGTGCGTCACATTGAAATTTCCCTTGAAGGCTCTGATATCACTTATCAGCCGGGTGATTCACTTGGCGTGTATTTCTTAAATGACCCACAAGAAGTGGCGGCGGTGATCGATGTCTTAAAAATCGACAAAGCACAAACTGTAAAAATAGGTGAACTCTCGGTTTCATTAGAAACGGCGTTAATTGAACATCTTGAGCTAACACAGTCGTATCCTGGCTTTGTTGAAAAGTATGCGATTGCAACTGGGAATGAGGAACTAAGCGCACTTGCAAACGATAAAGCGGCATTGCGTGCTTATATTGAAGAACGCCAAATCTTCGATGTGATAAAGCAAAACCCTGCCAACATTGAGGCGCAAGCACTAGTTGATTGCTGCCGCAAATTACAAGCGCGCCTGTACTCTATCGCGTCAAGCCAAGCTGAGGTGGAAGATGAGGTGCATTTAACCGTAGGTTTAGTTGAATTTGATACCTTTGGTGAAAAGCATTTTGGCGGCTGCTCAGGTTATTTAGCGAATCGTGCTGAAGAAGGCACGAAAGTGAAAGTATTCAGTGAGCACAACGATAACTTTAGATTACCTGTCGACAATGCCACACCTGTGATCATGGTTGGTCCAGGTACAGGTATAGCACCGTTTAGAGCCTTCTTGCAAGAACGTGAGGCGCGTGACGCTGAGGGTGAAAACTGGCTGTTCTTTGGTAATCCACACTTTACGGAAGATTTCCTTTATCAAGTAGAAATTCAAAAGTATGTAAAGTCGGGTTTATTAACACATGTAGATTTGGCATTTAGTCGTGATCAGGCAGAAAAGATTTACGTGCAAGATAGACTGCGCGAGAAGGGCGAAGCTGTATTTGCATGGCTTGAAAAGGGCGCTCATTTTTATGTCTGTGGTGACGCTAGCAGAATGGCCAAAGATGTACACCAAGCACTTATCGACATCATTAAAACCCATGGAGGGAAAGATGATGAACAAGCTGAGCAATATCTTAAAGCATTGCGTAGCGCAAACCGTTATCAGAAAGACGTTTACTAACGCGTCTTGTTATACCGTCAGCCAATTTTAATGTAGGAAAGACAATGAGCAACTCTGAAATCAAACCGAATAGTAAGCTCGATGCAAACGCAAAGTTTTCTGATAATGAGCGTTTGAAGTCACAAAGTGCCCACTTACGCGGCACAATTTCAACGGATCTGACCGATCAACTAACCGGCGGCTTTACTGCGGATAACTTCCAATTGATCCGTTTCCACGGTATGTATCAGCAAGACGACCGCGATATCCGCCCAGAGCGCACTAAGCAGCGCCTTGAGCCACTGCATAACGTGATGCTCCGCGCTCGTATGCCTGGTGGTATCATTAAACCACATCAGTGGTTGGCGATTGACGAATTTGCAGCGGATAAAACCATGTATGGCAGCATTCGTCTGACAACGCGTCAAACTTTCCAGTTCCACGGTGTATTGAAGCCAAACATCAAAGGGATGCACCAGCTGCTGAATAGCGTAGGTATCGATTCTATTGCGACGGCGGGTGATGTAAATCGCAACGTGTTATGTACAACTAACCCGGTTGAGTCTGAGTTACACCAAGAAGCGTACGAGTGGGCGGCTAAAATTTCAGAGCACTTGCTACCTAAAACCAAAGCTTACGCTGAAATTTGGTTGAACGGTGAAAAAACCGAGACAACGGCAGAGCCGATTCTGGGCGATACGTATTTACCACGCAAGTTCAAAACCACCGTTACTATTCCCCCAAACAATGAAGTCGATGTGCATGCCAATGACCTCAACTTTGTTGCTATCGCAGATGAGGGCAAACTAGTTGGCTTTAACGTGCTTGTGGGTGGTGGTTTGGCGATGACTCATGGTGACGTGAATACCTATCCGCGTAAAGCAGATGACCTTGGCTTTATTCCGCTTGAGCATACGCTTGCCGTTGCTGAGCATGTAGTTTCTGTGCAACGTGACTGGGGTAACCGAGTAAACCGTAAAAATGCAAAAACTAAATATACGCTAGATACATTTGGCACTGAGGCGTTTAAAGCGGAAGTTGAAAACCGTGCCGGTATGACGTTTGAGCCAAGCCGTCCTTATGAATTCACTCACCGTGGCGACCGCTTTGGTTGGGTTGAAGGTATTGATGGTAAGCATCACTTAACGGTGTTTATCGAAAATGGCCGTATTTTAGATTTCCCAGATAAACCACTTAAAACAGGTTGTCGCAAAATTGCAGAGATCCACAAAGGGGATTTCCGCATGACTGCAAACCAAAACTTAATTATTGCTGGAGTTGCAGCTGAGGATAAAGCGCAAATCGAACAAATTGCCCGCGAGCATGGTTTGATAGATAGCAAACATTCAGAACAGCGCAAAAACTCGATGGCGTGTGTATCGCTACCGACGTGTCCACTTGCGATGGCTGAGGCGGAGCGCTATTTACCTGAGCTAGTGACAAAGGTAGAAGGGCTGCTCGCCAAGCACGAGGTTGCTGAAGAGAATATTATCCTTCGTGTAGTTGGCTGCCCTAACGGCTGTGGTCGAGCGATGCTAGCTGAGGTTGGATTTGTGGGTAAAGGACCTGGTAAATACAATATGTATTTAGGTGGTAACCGTGCTGGTACTCGCATTCCTAAGCTGTACTTGGAGAATGTTGGCGAAGACGTATTCCTGCCAGCTCTAGATGAGTTGATTGGTCAGTGGGTCGGTGAGCGCAACGAAGATGAATGTTTTGGTGACTATGTCATCCGCAAAGAAATCGTTGCGGAAGTAAAAGTGTCAAAAACTGATTTCCACGCTTGATTTAGAACGGGCAGCTACGCTGCCTATTGGATGAGAAAATGAGTGATTTTAAGCAAATATTGACTCTGGACAGTGCAACTCAGCAGATGCTACTCGCGGATGCTAATGCCCTACTGAGTGATAAAACTGCCGAGCAGAGAGTGGCTTGGGCACTGGAAAACTTACCGGATACTCACTTTTTGTCTTCTAGTTTCGGTATTCAAGCTGCGGTTATGTTACACCTTTTGACTCAGCAGCAGCCTGATATCCCCGTGGTACTTACCGATACGGGCTATTTGTTTCCTGAGACGTATCAATTTATAGAGTCATTGTCAGAGCGTTTGGCACTCAATCTTAAGATATACCGTGCTAAACAGAGTCCTGCTTGGCAAGAGGCGGTGTATGGTAAGTTATGGGAGCAAGGCGAAGAAGGGATTAAAAAATACAATACCCTAAACAAAGTTGAGCCGATGACTCAAGCGTTACGTGAACTTAGCGCAGGCACTTGGTTCAGTGGCTTACGTCGCCAACAGTCTTCAACGCGTGCGGATAAGCCAATCGTTGAGCTCAGTCGCGGCACGGTCAAGTTTTACCCTATTATTGACTGGCATAATCGTGACGTGTATCAATATCTTACAAAGTTTGATTTGCCTTATCACCCGCTCTGGGAACAAGGTTATGTTTCTATGGGGGATGTTCACACCACCCGTAAGCTTGAACCTGGTATGACAGAGGAAGAAACACGCTTCTTCGGTCTAAATCGTGAGTGTGGGTTGCATATTGATGGTGATGGTATTTAGATCCGCAATGTTCATTTAGTAGATTTGAGTATGGCTGGTTTTTTGACTTGGAAATTCCCAGCGATCGGTCATACTTAGTCTATTATTTGTTCAAGGTCTTGGAGGTGGCTTTGATCTACTTTCCAAAGACGATGTTATTATTGCTACTTGGTTGTACCTTGTCTTTTGCTGGCCACGCTAAAACAGCGGAAGAAAGCAAAACGTTTATCAACTTTGCAGTGCAGTATTATCCTCCCTTTATTATCGAACATGCCCAAGAGCAGGGTGTGCTTATCGATATTTTCGAGCTGTTTGCAGCACAATATCATTACCAACCAAATTACCCTGTTTATCCAGAAAAGCGTTCGTCTGTAGAGATCGAGCGAGGGAATGTGGATGTGCGGATGGAGTCTGAACATTGGTATCGTGGCACAATGCAAATGTGTTGGAGCGCGCCAATTTACACAATTGAAGATGTCTTTGTTACACACAAGCAGGCTGAACAATTTGATGTCAACGGCTTAAATGAGCATCTATTTTTAGGTCGATTTGGTTACACTTATCCTCAGTTAGAGCCGTATTTTGACAGTAATTTGCTGCAGCGCAAAGACTACTACTCAGAGTTTGATATCTTATCCGTGCTTGCAGGCGGAAGTGACAAAAGTCTCGCTTTTTCTATTGTTGGCGAACCAACACTGCGTTGGTTACAGCTGAAATATCCAGTATTAAAAAGTACTATCAGCGTGCGCGGCGTTTCTGATGTGGCGCCGTTACAATTGCAGTTTGGTCGCACTCAAAGAGCGAAAAAGTTGTGTGATGACTTCAATCACTTTTATGCTGACTTTAAAAAAACGGAGCAATTTAAGCAGATACTGTTAAAGTATGGGCTCTAAGGAAAGTCAGAGTATGAAGATGAAAGCCGCAAGTTACTTGATGATTATGATAATGCTGGTGGCGTTAGCCAGTTTGTTTGTATTGAAGCGCCCTGATGGCAAGCCATGGTTAAATGTAAATTCGTTGACCAACAAGGTTGAGCAGCAGGTAACAGAATTAACGGTTCAAGGTGCGACAGTGCTTGATAAAGTGAAAACCCACACGAAGGAGCTTGTGAGTGATGACACTCAGCAACCAACGTCTGGGGTGCAAGTGTATCGTTGGCGCGACGCCAAGGGACAATGGCATTACTCAGATAAACCCAATCCAAACGGCGAGTCGCAGCACTATCAATTAGACGAGCGCAAAATTACCGTGATAGCAGCCGAAGACACAAGCATTCTGAATAAACAGCCAGAGCAAGCCGTAAGTAAAGAAGCTGCTTCGGCATTACCAACGGCATTAAATCCAAAAGCGGTAAAACAGGTGATGGAAGATGCGAAAAACATTCAGCAGCTGATGGATGATAGAACGAAACAGCTTGAAAAGGCACTGGAGGAAAACCAGCGCTAAAGTCGTTGTTCAATATATTCTGCAATGGCGAGACTTGCGGTCAATCCCGGTGACTCAATCGCCATTAAGTTAACAAAGCCTGATATTCCATGGGTTGCCTCGAACTGAATTACAAAGTCACTTTGCTTTTCTTTGCTTAATTTTGGTCTTATCCCAGTGTAATCCGCTGTCAGTCTATTCTCATCCAGAGCCGGCCAGTATCGCTTTATTGCGGTGACAAAGCGCGCTTTTTGGGAGTCATCAAACTGATAATCAATGTTTTCAATATAGTCGGTATCAGGGCCAAACTTGAGTTGCCCAGCTAAATCTAATGTCGCGTGTACGCCCAATCCATGCGTGTTAGGTAGAGGGTAGATGAGCTGTTGAAAAGGGTGCTTACCTTGATAGCGATAGTAACGGCCACGACAATAATAGGCGATGGCTTTGTCGCTATCATCGGTAATTTTATTGAGTACATCGGGGGCGTTCAGCCCAGCGCTGTTTATCAGCTGGCTACAGCCCATTTCGAACTGCTCGCCATCGCAGCGCATCGCAACAATAAAATCACTGCCTAATTGCTGTGCGTGCATAAACTCACTTTGCGTTGCAACAATCCCCCCATTACTTTCAATCTCAGCGATGAGTGACAGCATAAATTGGTGGCTGTCTACAATACCGGTGGAGGGAGAGAATAGTGCGTTATGTATTTTCAAATAGCTGAGCTGTTGTTTGATAGTTTTGGATGAAGCGAAGTCAATATCTGTGACAGAGTTAGCATGGGCACGAGCCTTAATTTGTTCTAGGCTTTGCGCTTCCTCTTCGTTTGTCGCAACAATGAATTTACCGAGTCGCTGAAAGGGGATGTTTAGCTGTTCACAGTGTGTGTAAAGGAGTGCTTTTCCTCGCACGCAGAGCTGGTGCTTTAAGCTACCATAAGGGTAGTAAATGCCGGCATGGATCACTTCACTATTACGGCTACTCGTATGCTCACCTACACGAGATTCTTTATCGATAACAATAACGCTGCGGCTCTGGCTGAGTTTTGCTGCTATCGCTAAGCCTACAACGCCAGCGCCAATAATTAGGGTGTCGACCTTTTCCACAAACTAAGTACCTTCATAAACCTAGACGCTCAGGGTGCAGTAAAAGCAACCCAATATCAAGCTGGTATACGCTAATCTCGGTGCTCTCGACGCATTAGTAAAATGGTCAGATATATTTTAGTCGGTAAAGAACAAATAAGACCGAGCGCGACACAGCTCGCACCAATTATAAAACCGCTCGGACCAAGATCATTCAGCCAGTCGCTCGTTAACATGGTGTGGCCTGTGAAAATTAAAATCAATCCCACCACAATGAGCATATGCAGAGGCCAAAGCTTTTGAGTTGACACAGTACCACCTCACTATTTTGTGTGTTGCAATAATAATGAGGTGGGTTTGGTTTTTTGTAGTTGTGATAGATCAAGTTTTAGCGTGATACTACGGCGGCGGTCATTCTGGAAATGCAGCATAGTTCATTGCGACTGTTAGTGATGCGGATCTCCCAAACAGATGAACGTTTACCGAGATGTACAGGCTTAGCAATGGCTGTGAGTATGCCTGTTCTTGATGCTTTTAAGTGATTCGCATTGACCTCTTGCCCAACACAGTAGAATTGTTCAGTATCTACAACAAAGTTTGCTGCGTAACTAGCAACGGTTTCCGCTAAAGCAACGTTTGCGCCGCCATGGACCATACCCATGGGATTATGGTGCTCAGGAATGGCAGGCATAGTCGCAACCAAGTAATCGTCACCCACCTCGCTGATTTCTATTCCTAACGTTTTCATGAGCGTACCTTTACCCGTCATGCCATCTTCCAGCTTTTTGCATAACTCTACACTTACGGGTTTGAACCAGATTGCCATGTTTGTCTCTCTTTTGAATACATATGCTTACATTTTTTTACTATGGCGATTTTTTTTCATAGTTACAATCGTTTCATTAACATAAAGGGGAAAGTATGAAAGCATTATCGCTGATAGGACTGTTATTTTATTCAGGCTTCAGTATAGCCAACTCTCACGAAGTAAGTGTTGGCTTCGGAGAGTTTTTAGAGATTGAGGATGGATTCTTAGGTGTTCAGTATCGACACTATCTTACTGAGTTAAAGAATGATGGCACACCCTATGGTTTACAGGGATACCTGCAAAAAAGTAACAACTTCTCTGTAGGTGGTTTTAAAAATGATGATTGGCATCTTTACCAAGCTGATGCTGAATTCTTTATTGGGCGAGACTGGCGAGTTGCTGTAGATGTAACTCAATTTAGAGATGACTCTGCACTTTTTACTGCGACGCGAGATACGATAGCGCTGGTACAAGTGGGACGTTTTGTTAGTGAGAACATGCAGCTTGGGGTTACGTTCATCGGTGAGCGTTCAGAATTTGATAACTACGGAGTGGATGAACGAGATACAGAAACGGCAATAGCGCCATTTTTTCGTTATACAGAGATTGATAATGGCGTTGGATGGGATGTAAAAATGCAAAAAGTCGCAGCAGATATCGACTTTTGGCAGATCCATGCTGGCTATTATTTGGCTAAGAATTGGCAGATCTCTGCATCAGCTCGATTACGTGAAGATGATTTTGATCAGTCGGTAGTGGAATTACAGACCGATTATTGGTTTAGTTCACAATCGGCGCTGAAGTTTGGAATTGGCAGTGCGCTTGATGATGGTGGCATCAATACCATTACGCTGATTTACACTCGCAGGTTTTAAAAAAGACGGCCGGTGCCGTCTTTTCCATTAAAGTATTGTCAAAAGAGGCCTATAGCATTTGTCTTAAGACGTACTGTAAAATACCGCCATGTTGGTAGTACTCCCACTCTTTAGGGGTATCGATCCGGATATCCGCCGAAAACTTGATTTCTTTGCCATCCGCATTTGTTGCCGTGACTATCACTTCGGTTGATGTGTCGTATATCCCTTCAATTTCAAACTCTTCTTCGCCAGTTAATCCTAGCTCTTCGTGGCCATCATCCGGTTTAAATTGTAGCGGTAATACCCCCATACCGATGAGGTTAGAACGGTGAATACGTTCGTAGCTTTTAGCAAGTACGGCTTTAATCCCAAGTAGTAAAGACCCTTTAGCAGCCCAGTCTCGTGATGAACCCGTGCCGTACTCACTGCCCGCGAGTACAACGAGTGGCGTATTGCGCTGCTGATATTGCTCTGCCGCATCGAAAATACTCATAAGTTCGCCCTCAGGTAATAGGCGAGTAATACCACCTTCGGTACCCGGAGCCAATTGATTGCGTAAACGTACGTTTGCAAACGTACCTCGCATCATGACTTCGTGGTTACCACGACGCGAACCATAAGAGTTAAAATCAGCTTGTTTCACTCCTTGCGCTTGTAAATACTCCCCAGCTGGTGCCGAAGCTTTAATATTACCTGCTGGAGAAATATGGTCAGTCGTCACTGAGTCGCCCAGTTTAGCGAGACAGCGTGCGCCTTTGATACTTGGGATCCCTGGTGGCTCTTTACTCATATCATCAAAGAAAGGGGCTTTTCGAATATAAGTAGAGCTATCTTGCCAATCATAGCGCTCACTCTGATTTACCGCGATTTGTTGCCAATGTTGGTCGCCTTGGTAAACGTCAGCATAGTTCTTCTCAAACATGGCTTGTGTGACTGTCTGAGACACAAGTTCACTGACTTCAGAGACCGATGGCCAAATGTCTTTTAAGAACACATCTTGGCCATCATCGGTTTGGCACAATGGCTCATTGTAGACATCGATATCAGTGCGACCTGCAAGTGCATACGCAACGACAAGTGGCGGCGAGGCGAGGAAGTTCATTTTTACATCTTGGTGGATCCGCCCCTCAAAGTTGCGGTTTCCTGATAAGATGGAACTGACAACCAGCTGATGTTTAACGATGGCTTCATTAATTTCTTTTGGTAAGGGACCTGAATTGCCGATACAAGTCGTACAGCCATAGCCCACTAAATCAAAACCTAGTTCAGCAAGTGGTTCCAATAGATCAGCTTGTCTTAGGTAATCGGTAACTACTTTTGAGCCAGGGGCCAATGAGGTTTTCACCCAAGGCTTAGGTTTTAAGCCAAGTGCCTTTGCTTTTTGTGCAACAAGGCCTGCGGCAAGAATAACACTTGGATTAGAGGTGTTTGTGCAACTTGTGATAGCGGCAATAACACAGGCGCCATCGACCAATTCAAACTCTTGATCTTTAAATGTAACCTTACCGACGCCAAGCGTTGCGGGCTCATCTTGATCAACTCGAGAAGTCCCGCCTTCACCAACAGTGCGAGCTTCATCTTGATCTGACACGGCATTTTTTTCACTGCGCTCATGCTGGAATTCACCCAAATGGGCTTGAATTGTTTTGCCTGCGTCATTGAGAGGAATTCTATCTTGTGGGCGCTTTGGACCTGCAAGGCTCGGAACCACTGTCGCTAAGTCTAGTGTCAGTACGTCGGTGTAAAGTGGTTCATCTCCAGGTTCTCGCCACATGCCTTGATGCTTGGCATAACCTTCAATTAATGCAATTTTTTCTTCATCACGATTGGTTAGTCGTAGATATTCCAAGGTCTCGTTATCAATGGGGAAAATACCGCAGGTTGCCCCATATTCAGGTGCCATGTTGGCGATGGTGGCACGATCGGCAAGTGGTAAATCTGCTAAACCATCGCCAAAGAACTCGACAAACTTACCCACTACGCCGTGTTCACGTAGCATTTGTGTCACGGTGAGTACCAGATCGGTTGCGGTTGTGCCTTCAGGCAACTGTCCTTCAAGTTTAAAACCAACGACCTGAGGAATGAGCAGTGAAATTGGCTGACCAAGCATGGCGGCTTCGGCCTCAATGCCGCCTACGCCCCAACCTAAAATGCCAAGGCCGTTGATCATTGTGGTATGAGAGTCGGTTCCCACTAACGTATCAGGGTAGGCGAATGGCATACCGCCGATTTCTTTTTCGAATACGACACGTGCTAAATACTCTAGGTTAACTTGGTGCACGATCCCAGTTGCGGGTGGCACCACTTTTAGATTGTCAAACGCGCCTTGCCCCCAGCGCAAAAATTCATAGCGCTCTTTGTTGCGTTGGTACTCTAACTTAGCATTAAGATCAAAGGCGCCATCGTGGCCATATTCGTCTACTTGTACTGAGTGGTCTATGACCATTTCAGCGGGTGATAAAGGGTTGATTTTATTTGGATCGCCACCGAGTTTTGCCATAGCGTCACGCATTGCTGCAAGATCCACGATGGCTGGTACGCCTGTAAAATCTTGCATCACGACGCGCGCGGGCGTGAAAGCAACTTCTTTACTTGGTTTATCTTCCGGCTTCCAGTTGAGTAAGGCATCGATGTCTTGTGCAGTCACGTTTTTGCCATCTTCATGGCGCAGTAAATTTTCTAATAAAATTTTAAGCGAAAACGGTAATCTTCTTGCTCTATCGCTTAAAGCTGGAAGTGAGTGAATATGGACCTGACGCTCGCCGACGGTAAGCTGAGTCAGGGTGTTATATGAATTATTCATGCTTGACCCTTTCCTTATACCAACTGCACTTAAGATTTGCTCTATATAAGAGGGAAGTAGAGCATCCAATTAAGTGAATTGGTTTTGTTCTAGAAATGCAAAACAAGGTGCATAGAATGTACCAGTTGCAGACTTGCCGTTTTTTTGTACTGATATAGTCCTAGTGTTGATTGGGAACTTTTTCAAGGGGGAAGTGCACTTTCGCGAGGCATCGGTGCACTAAAAAGGTGAGCATTTTTGTAATTAAATACGTCAGCGTCTGGGATTGCTAGCCAAAGGAGATGGGTTTTCGGCCTGTATTTTTGTCCACTTGTGTGTAAGATTTTCCTGACTTTTGTCGTTTTTTCTTACTCGGCGTTGGTGCCGTTTCGGCGCGTGGAGTGGCGACTGCTCGCGGTTGCGGCGTAGCATCAGGTGCTAAGGTTAAATGAAATTCATCACCATCAAAATGCAGAATATCGCCTGAATAAATCTTTTTACGTTTTTGTGTACATATTTCATCGTTGACTGCTACATAACCTTCAGTGATCAATAACTTAGCATGTCCGCCAGTTTCTGCTAAGTCGAGCACTTTCAAAAGGTTACACAATTCTATCGGCTCTTCTTCGAGCTCAATTTCAATAAACCCATCTTGCATTTTTATAACCTCAACATGCCGTATTTACCTAACACAGCCAGTGTCTTATTGCCTTATACGACAGTATATAAAATTACTACGGTGAATGACGAAACTTTTTCGTTAAATCCGGGGTCTTTAACATTATTGAAGCATTTGGTGTGTATCTTGCAAGCCGACCACGCGATTTGTTTTTATCAGTATTTTATGGAGGCAACGATGGGTATTCGCACAGCATTAAGAAAAGAGCTTATGAACGTAGATAAGACTGATCTAATGACCGCGGATGATGTACGTCACTATGTCAATGAGTCTCTCACGCAAGCCAAGGATAAGCTTTCTGTCATCTCTCGATTTAATGAGCATCATAGTCAGGTGCAAGCCGGACTGCCAAGTCAGGAGCGGCATCTACGTCATCAACAGCATCGATTGTTTAAAGATATTCTCTACCCAAAAACGTCTGTTGAAAATTGGTTGTCTAGGTGTTAATTTGAAGTATTAATAAGACTGAGGTTGAAGTGTACTTCCCAGATTAGGTGCATTTCAAACTGAGGCGTAACACCAAGGATGACAATGCAACGTTTTTTCGCAATTGCTACTTTATTATTGAGTGGCTGTAGCACCCAAACCCTACATATCTTTGAATCCGGTCTCGATGAAGGTACTAGAGCTAACTTAGTTCAAGCGTTAGAAAAGCGAGATATTCATTATCGTTTTACCGAGCTTCCCGTACCGCTACAATATGAGAGCGCAC
Source organism: Pseudoalteromonas sp. OF7H-1 (assembly GCF_022347825.1). Classification (NCBI taxonomy): domain Bacteria; kingdom Pseudomonadati; phylum Pseudomonadota; class Gammaproteobacteria; order Alteromonadales; family Pseudoalteromonadaceae; genus Pseudoalteromonas; species Pseudoalteromonas sp. OF7H-1. The sequence continues at coordinate 81,220 of NZ_JAKRFX010000019.1, forward strand.
AATTAAATATTCCACCGATGACTTCAGGCGACAAGTGGCTTAGGGATATCGAGTATGTGGTGAAAAAGATTGGTTTTGATACGCTGACAATTTCAGAATTTAATATGGAAGGGCACCGCTATACACCGAATAACGCGGGGTTGTATCTGGTGCAAAACAGAGCTGCTCAAGCTTTGCCAGATCTATTGTTTGCCCACCAATGTAAAGATGATTCTATCCAATTGCAGCTGAAACCCAATGGTCATTGGCAGCAGGTTGGCACTGAGTATCGGGGGCGTTGGATCTATAAAAGTAATTCTCTTACGCTCACATGGCATGAGAAATCCGAGCAGCACCCCTACCAGCAAGTGTATGCCGAGCGCGAACATACAGTGCAGACATTACAGGGGCCCAAGCCTGCAAAAACATTTACCCGCCAGCAGCTTTTCGATGGACCAGTGCCTGTATTTAATTGTGATTTACAAGTGATCTTTGCTGAGTGAATTGATAACTCGCTGGGCTCGTGACACTTGCTGCAGGCCGAGTTTCACCTGTTTCGTGGCGGGGGCAAACGGAGCCGGAGCCGTTTGTGAGCTCTGAATCACAGGATATTCATGAAGCAAATTAGCATACATGGACTGAGTACTCGGTTTTAGCAAGAAATCAATAAATAGCTCGGCATTGTGTGTATTGGGTGAGTGCTTTGCTATCGCAACTGTGGTGGTAGAAATAGGCGTTTTTCCCGAGTGCATTTTCAGAAAGTGGATCTCTAGCTGTTCGGCAAGTGCCTTATCGCGCTTATTTTCGGAGTGCTGCATCATGCTCCAATAATAGTGATTCGCCAGCGCAAATTCACATTGACCTTGTGCAAGCGCTCGCAGTTGATCTCTATCTCCTCCCACAGGGCGTTTTGCTAATAGCGTATTAGCGTGGTTGAGCCACGAGGAGTCATTGCTATTTGAAGAAGCATAGAGGCTCGATGCTAACGTCAAATTATAACTATGAGACCACTGGCGAATGCAAAACTTACCATGGTAAAGCGTTTTATCTAAATCCGAAAAGTGCTCGGGCAAGGGCGTCGAAACGCCTTTTTTACGGAATAATGCGCGTGTCCTTATCGAAACACTGATCCACCGCTTATCATCATCCTTGAGTTCATGATTTACTGCTTGCCAATTTGTGATCTTGTCGATAGGACGCAGTAGTGCTTTGTAATCATGCAACTGAATTAGATCGGAGGTGAGTAACACATCGGCCTTTGAGTCGGCGCCATCGCTTTTGAGGCGCTCAAGCAGTTGTGCTGATTTACCATTTACTAGGTTTACGGTGATCCCAGTCTCTTTTTCAAATGCCTGGAGGACAGGTTGAATTAATTCATATTTTCTAAATGAATAGACGTTTACTTGCGAGGTGTGGGGCTGCGTTGCAACCGCTTGACCAAAATGTACCCAAAAGAGCAAAAAAAGGAAAAGTTTACTTTTATTCATTGCAAATAAGAATTATTATCGAATGGGTGTAGCATACAATGTTCGATGAAGATGTCCAGACTTAAACGACGCGTTTTTACAAATACCATTCTCCATAGCGCTCAGCAGGTTTTTAAGCGAAGGCTTCCTGTGCTGGGGTTCATCTTGCTGTTCGCCTGTTTGATATATGTTGGCTTGATAGCGAATGTTTACTACCAAAACCAATCAGAAAGCAAAAGTGCGCAGGAGTTGACACGATTAGAATACTTACTGGATAGTAAGTTGCAACACGTTGCTCACCTACTGTATTCGATAGACGCTTACCTCAACACCCATCAAGATGCAGACTTTTATGAGATAGCGCAATCACAGCTTACCACGGCGAATTTAGGGTTGAGTATGGAAACATACGCAGTGGTTTCACCTGATCAATTCTCCATATTAGAGAAAGTGCAGCGAGAAAGAGGGTATTTTGACTTTAAAATTAGAGGCAATCTAGATAAACAGGCTAACCAATGGTTGGTGGTTACCCGTGCTGCACCTGTGTCTGAAGTTGGTCAGACCGTCGGGCAGGCGGAGGTGCTTGAGAGAGATATTTTTGCAGAGCGGGATGAGAATGACTTAACGACCTATGTCTGGCCAAATAGGCAAAAACTCAGTGTATTGATTGAGCAACCGCGTTTTGGAGAGTTTAAAACGCTACTGGGATTAAGTTTTGAGTTACCTTTTTTATTGGATTCATTATTTGGCCAATTATATCAGCAGCGCAAGCAACACTTATTGGTCTCTTCAAAAAAAGAAATTATTTATAGCTCCGATTGGCAGAAGCGCTTCGACCTTCATAATTTAACGCCAAGTGCGGTGCACACCATTAATTTTTATGGTTTGCCCATTACCATGCAGTTGTATGATGAGGCGTGTTTACATCCAAGTTGGTTAAATAACCATAGCGTACTGATTGTACTCTTTTTAGGTATTCTGGCCGCCTGTATTTTATTGGTGTGGCTCCAGCTAAGACAACTGAAAAATCGCAATGACACCGTCAATAATTTAGTTGTTGAAAGAACTAAAAGCCTAGAGGTGTCTAAGCACAGGTTACAAGTCGAATCTAATAAACGGTTAGGGGCTTTGCAGCAACAGGTCGCTGCAGAGCGTAAATATAAAAGTTTATTCGTTAATAGCCATGAAGGTTTATTTGTACTAGACCGCCGGGGCTACATTATTGACTCCAACCCCGCTTTCAATGCGTTACTTTTTGGTGGGCGTATTCCTTCGCCAAATACAGACTTTAGTGCACTTATGCAAGACTCTGAGTGTCATGAGCAGTGGAACCAGATTGTTGCCACTAAGCAAGCTCACCAAGAAATGGAGTGGTTAGCAAAAGCAGAATCAGGAGAGCATATCTGGCTTAGACATTCTGGGCATTGGCTGCATCAACCGGATAGTTGCCTGTATGAGGGGAGAGTGACGGACATTACTCAGGCTAAACTGTTCCAAGAACAATTGCGATATAAAGCGCAACATGACAGCTTGACCGATCTGCTAAATCGTCAGAGCTTTGTGTCTTTGGTTGATAAGCTCCGTGAGCGAAAACGCGCCAAGTTTACTTTGCTATATATTGACTTAGACCGCTTTAAGCTAATAAACGATACCTTAGGCCATCAAGCCGGCGATAAGCTACTTATCGAATTTGCAACAAGAATGCGTATGCTGCTTAGTAGCTATGCAGATATTGCCCGGCTTGGCGGTGATGAATTCGCCGTCCTTATTTACGATGAGCATCTACATGAACCAATTGAGGGGGTGCTTGAAGATATTCTTGCGCGGATCCGAGCGCCATTTCTGTATCAGGGTAACAGCCACTGTGTTAGTGGTAGCGTTGGCGTACGCCACTTTACCGTTCCGTGTCTACATTGCGATGCTGAGAAGCTACTACATGATGCCGATATTGCAATGTATGAGGCAAAGAAGCGAGGCAAGAACACTTATCATATATTCACTAATGCTATCGCATGCGAAGCAGGTCGAAAGATCCAGATTGAGCAAGCGCTACAGGCAATAGACATGTCTCGCGAACTAAGCCTGAATTTGCAGCCCGTTTATTGTCAAAAAGGGCAGAATTTAAAAGGGTTCGAAGCGCTACTACGCTGGAATAGCCCAACACTTGGAGAAGTAAGTCCTGCGGAATTTATTCCCATCGCAGAACAATGCGCGAAGATTTCAGAGCTTGGTCGCTGGGTATTTGATCAGGCGCTCAATTTTATCAATGCCGTAGGAGACAGCACCCTTTTTGTTGCTGTTAATGTTTCTCCGTTGCAACTCCAGTCGCAGGAATTTATCGATTGGTTAGTGTCTCGCTGTGAGGATGAAAATGTTGCGATGAAACAAATTAAGCTTGAGTTGACAGAATCCGCCATGATGGCAGAGGAAAACATGCTTATAGGACCGCTGGAACAACTTCATCAAGCGGGATTTGGCATCTATATTGATGACTTTGGCACAGGTTATAGCAGCCTTGCCCGGCTCAATCATCTTCCCGTGGATGGCATAAAAATAGATAGGGCTTTTATGTCCGGCATTGAGCTGGGCGGTAAGGCGACGCAACTCATTGAAGCGATTTGTGCGATTGCGCACAGCTTTAACCTTGTCGTGACAGCCGAGGGTATTGAAACGGCAGCGCAGCTTGATACGTTATCAAGGCTTTATTGTCATCAAACGCAAGGCTATTTTATGTCGAAGCCACTGGTTGTGGCTGAAGCTAAATGCCTTGTTTCACCGAACAAAAAAGTGCATCAGTTATTTGCCTAGTTAACCTGAGGTTTGGATAACAAAGTGACATCTCATTAGGTGATAGAAATAATGGCTGAAAAAGTGAAAATACCTATTGACCTTAACATGGGTTGAGGTTTTAACCTGCCTCCATCAACTTTAGGAGTCAGTCATGGAATTAGAAGCGAATATCAATCAATATCTTAGCAGCTTATCGTTACAGCACTTTGCTGGGATTGAGCTGGTCACCGAGTTACAACAAAAACACCTTTCTCGCTACGCCTTCTCAAGTATTAATGCCATGTATGGTGAGCGTCTGTTGCTTGACTCATTACCACTATTTAGCCGTTTAGTGACCAACAAACAAGGTGGCTACTGCTTTGAGCATAACAAGGTGGCATTTTTAGCGCTGCAACAGCTTGGGTTTACAGTAAGGCCGGTTCTTGCGAGAGTAATGCTAAATGGTAGCTCCTCCAATCCTCGTTCTCACCGGATGACATTGCTTAATTTGGATGGTGAGCAGTACTTGGTTGATGTAGGATTTGGAGTGAAGTCGCCTCGTGTACCGATTAACATCAATCAGGCCTTAACTATCCAAGGTCGGCAGACTTATCAGGTACAAAAAACAGCAGACACAGTCAAAGTGACTCTGTTAGAGGAAGGAGAAGCACCGCTTACTTTATATCATGTCGACCTTGCTGAAGTGTTCGAATCCGATTGTGAAGTGGCACACTTTTATTCCCATCAACATCCTGAAGCGGCGTTTGTGAATAACTTAGTGGTCTCTCGAATTACAGATTGCCACCGTTATTTACTGCGTAATCAGAGTTATTTCGAATGGCATGAATGCGATGGCAGTGTTACTGAAACTAAAGTGGAGAGCTTTGCTCAGCTAGAGCAGTTAGTAAAAGAGACATTTTTGCTTGAAACGCCAAGAGCAGTTTTAAAAAGCGTATACGATAAAGTCCTAACTCGCGCCGCAAATAAACCAGTCGAACGTTAATTCGACTGGTTTTACGTGAATTAGTTTACAGTATTACCACCTTCTAGCTTAGTCTTCCAACCTAGAAACCACAAAATAGGGGTTAAGATACTCTGCTTTTTGATTATAGCGCAGAGGCTCGCCATTCACTTGGCTGACCTTTGCCCCAGCGATACTCGCCACTGCGTGTCCGGCCCCGGTATCCCACTCAGAAGTTGGGCCAAGACGAGGGTAAACATCGGCTTTACTTTCGGCCACTAAACATAACTTAAGTGAACTGCCTTTAGGTACCATGTCGACTTGCTCGAAGCGGGTAAGGTACTCGGCTAAATCTGGTGAAGGATGTGAGCGCGAGCCAACTACTTTGATTAAACCTTGATTGGGCTTGGTGGTGACTTTGAGCTCTATGCGAGCTTCACCCGTTTGCTTGAACGCGCCAATACTTTTTTCTGCAAGGTAGCTTTCATTAAGTGCTGGAGCATGAACAACACCAAGAATGGGTTCACCGTTATTGATAAGTGCAATATTTACCGTAAATTCGCCATTTTTCTTGATGAATTCCTTGGTGCCATCAATGGGGTCAACCAGCCAATATTCCTGCCATTGTTGGCGTTCTTGCCAATCTATTCCCGCGCTTTCCTCGCTTAATATCGGTATTTCGGGAGTGAGAGTTTTAAGGCCTGCAACAATAATTTTATGTGCAGCGAGATCTGCCTCAGTGACGGGACTTTCATCTTCTTTATATTCAACATTAAAGTCCTTGGCATAAATCTCCATAATCGCTTCACCAGCGCGAATACTCAGATTTAATACTTCTTCCAGCAGATCCGTATGATTCATGACTTACCCTATTAAATTTTTTGACAGTAGATAGTGTATTAGCTGCTGGACAGATTCTTCCAGCGACTGCTCGGAAGTATTTAAACATATTTCTGGACTAATTGGGGGCTCATACGCCGAATCTATGCCAGTAAAATGTTTTATTTCTCCAGCACGCGCTTTTTTATACAAACCTTTAGGGTCTCGTTGCTCGCAAACTGCAAGCGGCGTATCTAGGTATACTTCAATAAACTCGCCGCTTGCGACTAAGTTACGCACCATGTCTCGTTCAGCTTGAAAAGGTGAGATAAAAGCGGTGAGTACCATTAGTCCCGCATCGACCATGAGTTTGCTGAGTTCACCCACTCGACGAATGTTTTCGACGCGGTCTTCATCATTGAACCCTAAGTCTTTACACAGTCCATGCCTGACATTATCCCCATCAAGGAGGTAGGTATGTATGCCTTTTGCTTGCAGTGCATGCTCAAGTGCATTGGCCACGGTGCTTTTACCTGAGCCTGAAAAGCCTGTAAACCACAGCACGCAAGGCTTATGACCTTTTAATTCGCTACGTTTTGTTTTATCTACGGCATAGTTATGCCAAACAATATTTTCGTCCATACTTTGCTCTATTAAAATGGAAAGACAAATGGAATAACAGTCAGTACCGTCGCTGAATAAATCAATGACAAGGGCAGTCCCATGGTGACGTAATCACGAATTCGATAGTTGCCTGCGCTATACACCATGAGGTTAGTTTGATAGCCAAAAGGTGAGATAAAGCTCGCGGATGCACCAAAGGCTACCGCCATTACAAATGGCAGTGGATTTACATCAAAGCCACTTGCCAGCGCATAAGCCACTGGGAATGAAAGTGCTGCCGCGGCATTGTTAGTGATGAGCTCGGTAAATATCACAGTCATCACAAAAATGGCGATAAATGCGCCGTAAGGACCAAAATCCCCTAACAACCACAATAAGCTCGAGGAAATCTCTGCCGCTAGTCCGGTTTCAATCATTAACTTAGCCAGTCCTATCGCACTGCCAACAATAGCGACAAGCTCAATAGGAAAGCGACGTTTCATCTCAGGGACTTTGATTGTACCGAGCACCACAAGGGCGGCGAGTAACACAATTAACCCTTTTACCAACGGTACAACCCCAAAGATGCTAAGGCCAACCACTGTCGCAAAACTCGCAAGTACGGTGTTGGACTTATTACGAGATAGATGTGTTTGTAAATCTAGGCCAGAGATATACACAAATTCGCGTTTGAGATTGGGGAGTGCATAAAAATCGCTGCTTGGGGCAAGTATTAAAGAGTCGCCCGCTTGTAATTCGACCTGACCGATTCCACCTTGTAGGCGATCATGACCACGACGTATCGCAATAATAGCGGCATGAAACTGCTCCCTAAAGCGGATCTCTTTAATAGTTTTTCCAAGAAAGCGCGAAGACTGACTTACGACCACTTCCACCAAGTGCTCAACGTCTTTCTCGTGTTTATCATGGACTATTTTTAATCCATCGAAACGCTGTAACAGTGGCACTGAGTTGATGTCGCCCACAAATAGCAGAACATCACCAGCAAGAATTTCTTGTTGTGGCGTTACGGCGCAGATCCGTCGTTCACCGCGAATGATTTCAGCAAGGAATAAGTCTTTGAGGTCGCGTAGGCCGTTTTCTTCAACCGTGCGACCAACTAGCTTGGAGCTTGGCTCAACTTTTCCTTCTAAATAGAACGGTACGACCTCATCGTTATTTTTGCCGTTGTCGGGCAAATATTTGAGCATAATCGTGATGGTCAATAAACCAACACTCAGGACGGCGATACCAACTAAGGTAAAGTCAAAAAAGCCCAGCGGCGCCATCCCTGCTTCTACGGCAAAGCCATTAACAATAAGATTGGTAGAAGTACCTATCAGCGTTAACGTACCACCTAAAATAGCGGTATAAGAAAGCGGTAATAGCAGCTTAGAAGGCGCATGTGTTTTGCTCTCTTTAACGGTCGTGATCAGCGAGGCAACCACCGCCGTGTTATTGGTAAAAGATGACAAAAAGGCGGTGGATAAACCCAGTTTAATCACCGCTTTTGCGAGACTACCTTGCGCCATTGAGTGGGCGAGTTTTTTGACTAAGGTTGTTTTTTCAATCGCAATAGAAACTAGGATAAGTAGCACAAGCGTGATTAAAGACGGATTCGCATAATTCACCAACATCGATTCAAGATCGATAAGGCCAGTCAAATAACTAGTGGCGATTGCGCCTGTGAATAGCCATGCAGCGTTAATGCGTGTGGCAAAAAGACACACGACTAACGCTAGCATAATGCCTGTTAAAATGACTTGTTCCATAATGACGTCATACCTCGACTAACAGGCTAAATTGCATTATTTTAACTTCGAAATATCAAGCGCTTGCCAATGAGGGAAGTGCTTGCGAACTAATGCATTAAACTCAATCTCAAATTCACTAAACTGACTTGAGGACGTTGCTGTTGCTGCTTCAACCGTTTCCACCATACCCGCACCTATGGTTAGGTTTGATAGGCGATCAATTAAGATAAACGAGCCAGTTTCACGATTATTTAAATACTCATCCGCAACGACATTTTCTGTCAGCTCGATGGTCACGATAGCAATTTCATTTAATGATAATGAATCGGCTTGACCGTGCTCAAGTGTATTCACATCGATAGTGTGCTCGATATTTTTCACGATTGCCGCAGTTTTCTTGCTACCCAATTTAAGGTTATAACTTTTACCCAGCTGGAGTGGTGTTTCGTGCATCCATACCAGCTTAGCTGTGATCTGATTCGTCACCTGAGCAGTCGACTCTGCAGGCACAATCACATCGCCACGACTCACATCGACTTCATCTGCTAGGGTGATAGTGAATGCTTGTCCGGTTTCCACTTGGGTTAGATTGCCATCAAAAGTCACGAGTTCTTTAATGGTTGAAGTCTTACCTGATGGTAATACTTTAACCGCTTGCCCAACGCTTAAGCTACCAGAGGTTAATGTGCCTTGGAAACCACGAAAATCTAGGTTAGGACGCACTACATATTGCACCGGGAATCGCGCTTCAAAACCATGATTAGGCTCTGCTGCAGGAGAATCTTCCAGCAGTTCCAGCAATGGTTTGTCTTGATAATAAGGTGTTTTTTCTGAGCGGTTTACAACATTGTCGCCTTTAAGTGCTGACATTGGCACAAAGCGAATATCTCGTACGTTCAGTTGCTCAGCAAACTTCAAATAGTCGGCCTTTATGCGCTCAAATACGGCCTCATCAAAGTCAACAATATCCATCTTGTTTATCGCGACAACGAACTGTTTAATACCCAGTGAATCACAGATAAAGCTATGGCGTTTAGTCTGAACTTGCACACCATAACGGGCATCGACAAGGATAATCGCCAAATCACTGGTTGAAGCGCCCGTAACCATATTACGTGTGTATTGCTCGTGTCCCGGCGTATCGGCAATAATAAATTTACGCTTTGCTGTCGAGAAATAGCGGTAAGCCACATCAATGGTAATACCTTGCTCACGCTCCGCTTGTAAGCCATCAACGAGTAACGCTAAATCTAGATCTTCACCCGCATTGCCGACTTTTTCATTGTCTTTGTGTAGCGCAGCTAATTGGTCTTCATAGATTTGATGGCTATCGTGTAGCAAACGGCCGATCAGCGTTGATTTACCGTCATCTACGCTGCCGCAGGTCATCATGCGCAACAAGCTCTTGTCTTGCTGACGCGCTAAGTAGGTTTCAATGCCTAATTCTTTCACTTCATTTGCTGTTGACATTAGAAATACCCCTCGCGCTTTTTCTTCTCCATTGATCCTGATGAATCATGATCAATCACTCGTCCTTCACGTTCTGATGACGTAGATAACAACATTTCTTCGATAATTCCAGTGAGCGTATCGGCCTCTGATTCAACTGCCCCCGTTAGTGGGTAACAGCCAAGTGTTCTGAAGCGTACAGATTTCATTTCAGGCACTTCACCTTCAGCAAGTGGCATGCGGTCGTCATCGACCATAATTAATGTTCCGTTACGCTCAACAACTGGTCTTGGCTTTGAGAGGTAAAGTGGCACTATCTCAATACCTTCTTGGTAGATATATTGCCAAATATCGAGCTCTGTCCAGTTTGATAATGGGAAAACTCGAATGCTTTCGCCAGGGTTCACTTGACCGTTATATGTATTCCATAACTCCGGACGTTGGTTTTTAGGATCCCAGCGATGGTGTTTATCTCTAAATGAATAAACTCGTTCTTTTGCGCGAGATTTTTCTTCATCACGGCGCGCACCACCAAAAGCCGCATCAAAGCCATATTGATCTAGCGCTTGCTTCAGGCCTTGTGTTTTCATGATATCGGTATGCTTAGATGAACCATGAACAAATGGACTGATGTTCATCTCAAGTCCTTCTGGATTTTTGTGCACAAGCAGTTCAAATCCATACTCTTTTGCTAATCTATCGCGAAACTCGATCATTTCTCTAAACTTCCAATTGGTATCAACATGGAGTAGAGGAAAAGGGATCTTCGCAGGGTAGAAAGCCTTACGAGCAAGGTGAAGCAGTACCGACGAGTCTTTACCAATCGAATACAGCATTACCGGGTTTTCAAACTCTGCGGCAACCTCTCGGATGATCTTTATGCTCTCAGCTTCGAGTTGCTGGAGATGGGTTAAAGCCATGATTAATGTCCTACTTATAAATTTAACTATCTGTGACGGTTATTACGCGACTTGCGTAATGGGTTGAGCAAAGCTACTGATTTGATTGTTCTTATTAAACCAAGCTAATTGCTCATGTAATGCTGCTACTTCACCAATAATCAATAGTGCTGGCGACTGAATATCATGCGCAGTAATAGTCTGTGCAAGTTGATCTAATTGTGTTCTTACGACACGCTGAGATTTGCGTGTGCCATTCTCAACAATTGCTACAGGTGTACTCGGCGAGCGCCCATGAGTGAGTAATTGCGCCTGAATGTGCGGCGATTTAATCACTCCCATGTATACAGCAAGCGTTTGATTCGCTTTAGCCAAGCCTTCCCAGTCGAGTTCTTGTCCATCTTGCTTACAATGTCCAGTCACAAATTGAATAGCTTGAGCATGATCTCTATGAGTTAATGGAATACCTGCATATGCGCTACATCCAGCTGCAGCAGTAATGCCAGGAACAATTTGGTATTTCACGTTATTTTCGGCCAACACTTGTACTTCTTCGCCACCGCGACCGTAAATAAATGGGTCGCCGCCTTTTATCCTACAAACCTTTTTACCTTGTTTGGCTAAATCAACCAAAATCTCGTTGGTGTGCTCTTGTTTAACGCTATGATTACCGGCTTTTTTGCCCACGCAGATTAAATCAGCGTCACGACGTACAAGATCCATGATTTCGTCTGAAACGAGGTAGTCATATACCACAACATCGGCTTGTTGCATGAGTTGTAATGCTTTAAGCGTCAGCAGCTCCGGGTCACCAGGACCCGCACCGACGACATACACCTCGCCTTCAGGTGAAGGAGTGCTTTCTAGCATGGCTTCAAGTTGAATTTGTGCATTTTCATTGTTACCAGCTTGTACTTCACCTACCACATTTGAATCAAAGACAGATTCCCAAAACTGACGGCGGTCAGCAAAGTGTTTAAAACGCGCTTTTACTTTATGTCTGAATTGACCAACAAGCGTTGCCAGCGGACCAATATGCTGTGGAATAAGGGTTTCTAACTTCTCTCGTAATCGTCTTGCAAGGACGGGCGCAGTTCCAGCACTAGATATGGCAATCGTTATAGGGTTTCTATCCACGATTGAAGGAAAAATAAAATTACACTTTGGTTGGTCATCGACTACGTTAACAAAAAGGTTGCGCGCTTCAGCAAGCTCTGCCACCTCTGCATTTACGGCTTCAATATCCGTTGCTGCAACGACTAACATGGCATTGTCTAGGTCTGATGCATCAAATGGCTTATGCCGAAGTGCAACGCTTGAATCTGCTGCTAGTGATAAAAGCTCAGTGCAAAACTCAGGTGAAACCAAAGTGACTGCTGCATTGGCTTTTAAAAAGGCGCGGCACTTTCTCAGCGCAACCTCACCACCACCTACAATCAATACAGGTTTATTTTCTAGTTTGGTAAAAATTGGCAAGTATTGCACGATAACCTCTGCTAAACATCACGACGGTTGATATCAATATTGATTGATATCGGTAATAGAGCGCAGCATATAGAGTTGCAAATGTGGGAAAAAATAATTTAAACCGACTCAATATAACCAAAAGTTATAAAGAAAGTGGCTAAATATCATTTTCTTTTTATTTCATGTGGTTAGCTTAAGTTTTTGCTGTGATTTGACGATTATAGTGTTTGGTTATGAGATATTCATTTAATGAACAATAGTAAAAACCGTATCCGACAGGTAATTGTATGCGGACATTTGTCCTATTGCTGGTGCTGCTGTATGCATTTAACTAGGGTCTGTTGACCTTTGCTGCAAAAACAAACTTGAAAGATGAACAGGCCCTCGGCTTATTACATAGAATGAAAAGGAACACGGTAATGACTTTACAATCTGATGCTCGGTTGTCGCTGAGTTTAATGGATTTGACCTCTTTGAAAGAGGACGATACGCCGGCAAGTATTCTCGCGTTATTGAATAGCATTAACCCTGATATTGGACTACCAGCGGCTATTTGTGTGTATCCGCAGTTTGTGACGTTAGTAAAAGAAGAGTTGGAAAAGCGTGAGTGGTCGCAGATAAAAGTAGCAACGGTGACCAACTTCCCATCGGGAGAGCAAAAGCTCCAGCAGGTCGTTGCACAAACTCATTTAGCAATCGCTGATGGTGCCGACGAAATTGATCTCGTGCTTCCTTATCAGCAGCTGATGGCGGGTGATCCAGATACACCTTGGCAATATGTGCATTCAAGCAAGCTTGCTTGTCAAGGTAAAGCAAAGCTCAAGGTCATCATCGAAAGTGGCGTATTGGCCAAACCAAAGCTCATTGCGGAGGCCGCGCAGCTTGCCATTATGGCGGGCGCGGACTTTGTTAAAACAAGTACAGGAAAGGTTGCTGTCAATGCTACACCAGAAGCGGCTGAAGTTATCCTTAAGACAATCAAAAGCAGTGGTAAATCGGTTGGATTTAAAGCGGCCGGTGGAGTAAAGTCAGTAGTAGAAGCGCAGCGATATTTACGATTGGCCGAAGAAATTATGGGGGCCGAGTGGCTCAATGCCAAGAATTTTAGATTCGGCGCTTCAAGCCTATTGAGTGATGTAGCAGTGGTTGTGAATGGACAGAGCGAGTGAAGCAGAAAAGATAAAACTTGAGCATGACGCGGCTAAACTGTTTTTACGCAGTTATGAAAAGCAGTTTGCAGTGCATATGCGCCATATTTGGCACAATGAGCCCAATAAACCGGACGTCAGTTGTTATCAAGGAAAAACACAGCTCGATATAGAAATAGCCCATTTTTATGCCAGTGAGAAAGAAGCGATGGCTGTGCTTGGGCGTCCGCTGTCTCTCTCCACGCAAAGAGAGCTGGCAGCAATGAGTCAAGCCGCTGACTCCGATCAACTGAGTATCGGTTTACAGCGGTTGCTCAATCAAAAAGCCAAAAAACACTATGATTCACAACGCGTTTGGTTGTTAATTCGAAATGCTAGCCCCATTTATCATCTTGACGATTTTAAGCGCTTAAAAGCCACTTGGGAGATCCCTGATTGTCACCCATTTGAACAAGTTTGGGTGCTTTGTGATTTTTATCACGGAGATTTATTGCGTCTTTTCTGAAGACGTCGCAAAACTAAGTTTAGATTAAATGTTACTTTGCATATCTTTTACACTTGTTTTCGTTTGCTTCGTCAGTATAATGGGCATCCACTTTGCAGGGGCGTAGTTCCAATTGGTAGAACAGCGGTCTCCAAAACCGATGGTTGCGGGTTCGAGTCCTGCCGCCCCTGCCAATTCAGCAACAAGTCCACATTTAAAATAACGTGACCCAAAACCACTTAAGTCGCTTATTTGTAAATTTGGATTGAATGGATTTACCCTGTTCTATGCAGGGTTGTTGTGTCTGTATTTAAGGTAAAATTGATTATGAGCACTAATGTTGAAAACTCGTCAAGCTCGATGGACACGGTAAAGTGGCTAGCTGCTATTGCACTTCTAACTGGTGCCGTAGTTGGTAATTATCTATATGCCGATTTATCTGTTTTAGTACGCGCTGTTGGCGTAGTTGCAGCTATCGCTGCGGCTTTGGGCATTTTGGTAACGACTGAAAAAGGCCGTACCTTTATCGCTTTTGCTAAAGAATCACGTATTGAAGTACGTAAAGTTATCTGGCCAACGCGTCAGGAAGCGACTCACACTACTTTCATCGTGATCATTGCAACGGTGATTATGGCATTAATCCTATGGGGATTAGATGGTATACTTTTCCGTGCAGTAGGCTTTTTAACTGGATTGGAGATCTGATCCCATGTCGGATGAGAACAAAGAAAAGAAATTACGTTGGTACGTGATCCAAGCGTTTTCAGGTTTTGAAAAACGCGTAGCACAAACCATTATCGAGCATATTAAAATCGAAGGGTTAGAAGACCTATTCGGTGAGATCCTTGTGCCGACTGAAGAAGTGGTTGAAATGCGTGCAGGTCAGAAACGTAAATCTGAGCGTAAATTCTTCCCTGGCTATGTATTAGTTCAAATGGTAATGGACGATGCGTCTTGGCACTTGGTGAATAGTACACCGCGTGTAATGGGCTTTGTTGGTGGTACGTCAGACCGTCCTGCACCAATCAGTCAAAAAGAAGCGGATCGTATTCTTAACCGTCTGCAAGAAAATGCTGAAGCACCGAAACCTGCTACTTTATTCGAGCCGGGTGAAGTGGTTCGTGTTACAGATGGTCCATTTGCTGACTTCAACGGTGTGGTTGAAGAAGTGGATTACGAAAAGAGTCGCCTGAAAGTATCGGTACTTATTTTCGGTCGTTCAACGCCTGTAGACCTAGAATTTGGTCAGGTTGAGAAAGACAAATAAATTCTAACTTGAAAAAGTTGTCAAAGGCCGCTGATTAATCTATAATCAGCGGCCTTTTTGTTGTACGCAAAAATATGCGGCAAAAAGACTGAATTTTTTAACTGGGAAGCCGTTTGAGTACGCGTCCTCGCGCGCACGAGGCAAAGACCCACAATTGAGGTATTATCATGGCTAAGAAAGTTGAAGCTCTAATCAAGCTACAAGTTGCTGCTGGTATGGCTAACCCTAGTCCTCCAGTAGGTCCTGCACTAGGTCAACACGGTGTAAACATCATGGAATTCTGTAAAGCGTTCAACGCACGTACAGAGTCTATCGAAAAAGGCGCACCTGTTCCTGTTGTTATTTCTGTTTACAGTGACCGTTCTTTCACTTTTGAAATGAAGACTCCACCTGCGGCATACCTTCTTAAGAAGGCTGCTGGTATCAAGTCTGGTTCTGGTCGTCCTAACACTGAAAAAGTTGGTACAGTTACTCGTGCTCAACTTGAAGAGATCGTTGAGACGAAACGTCCAGATCTTACTGCTGCTGATATGGACGCAGCTGTACGCACGATTGCAGGTTCTGCACGTGCAATGGGCTTGAACGTAGAGGAGTAATTGAGAATGGCTAAATTAACTAAGCGTATGCGTACTATCCGCGAGAAAGTGGATGCGACTAAAGAGTACGAAATCAACGAAGCTGTTGCTCTTCTAAAAGAACTTGCTACTGCTAAGTTCGTTGAAAGTGTTGACGTTGCTGTAAACCTAGGTATCGATGCTCGTAAATCTGACCAAAACGTACGTGGTGCAACTGTACTACCTCACGGTACTGGTCGTGATGTACGCGTAGCGGTATTCACTCAAGGTGCAAATGCTGAAGCTGCTAAAGAAGCTGGTGCTGATTTAGTAGGTATGGAAGACCTTGCAGAGCAAGTTAAGAAAGGCGAAATGAACTTTGACGTTGTTGTTGCTTCTCCAGATGCAATGCGCGTTGTTGGTCAACTAGGTCAAATCCTAGGTCCACGTGGTCTTATGCCTAACCCTAAGACAGGTACTGTAACGCCTAACGTTGCAGAAGCTGTTAAGAACGCTAAAGCTGGTCAGGTTCGTTACCGTAACGATAAGAACGGTATCATCCACACTACTATCGGTAAAGTAGACTTTGACGCTAACCAACTTCAAGAAAACCTTGAAGCGCTAATCATCGCGCTTAAGAAGGCTAAGCCTTCTACTGCAAAAGGTACTTTCGTGAAGAAAGTAAGCATCTCTACTACGATGGGTGCTGGTGTTGCTTTAGACCAAGCTACTCTAAATACTCAAGTAGTATAATTTAGAGTTTAGCGTTTACATGGCGTAAAAATTAGACTATAATTTTGCGCCATTTTGTAGAGAAGTGTACTTCTTTACAAAGCAAAGAATTCGGGTTGAAGCGCATAATTTCGAAAATTGTTTCCATCATGGTCTACAATGAATCGATAAATTGCGCTTCCGTCCAAGACCGTAGGTGGCTTCGGCCTTAATCGTCCTACGTAGACGGTGTGAATCCCAGCTAGATTTTCCTAATCTTCTGGCTCTCGCCGTAAAAAGCATCTCTGCTAAAGTTTTTAGCAGGGTAGAGTAGAACTGAAAAACATGTTTGTTTTTCTATAAACCAGGAGTAACACCCATGGCTTTAAATCTTCAAGACAAAAAAGCAATTGTTGCTGAAGTCAACGAAGCTGCCAAAGGTGCTCTTTCAGCAGTTGTTGCTGATTCTCGTGGTGTAACAGTAGGTGCAATCACTGCTCTTCGTAAAGAAGCTCGTGAAGCTGGTGTATGGATGAAAGTTGTTCGTAACACCCTAGCTAGACGTGCGGTTGAAGGCACTGATTACGAATGCCTTAATGAATCACTAGTTGGTCCAAGCCTAATCGCTTTCTCTTCAGAGCACCCTGGTGCTGCTGCGCGTATCTTTGCAGATTTCGCGAAAAAGAACGAAGCATTTGAGCTTAAAACTGCTGCATTCGAAGGCAAAATCGTTGACGTAGATATGCTTGCTAAGCTACCTACTTACGACGAAGCTGTTGCACGCTTAATGAGCGCTATGAAAGAAGCGTCTGCTGGCAAATTGTGTAAAACAATTGAAGCGGTACGTGTACAGAAAGCTGAGCAAGCTGCTTAATTTAAGCAACGCTCCTTTCTTTAATAAATTTTTTGAACCGCATGGGTTCGTAAATAATTAGGAAATTTGAAATGTCTGTAACTAAAGACCAAATCCTTGACGCTATTGCTGAAATGTCAGTAATGGAAGTTGTTGAACTAGTTGAAGCTATGGAAGAGAAGTTCGGTGTAACTGCAGCTGCTGCTGTTGTTGCTGCTGGTCCTGCTGAAGCTGCTGAAGAAAAGACTGAGTTCGACGTAATCCTAGCTGCTGCTGGCGGTAACAAAGTTGCTGCAATCAAAGCGGTACGTGGCGCAACAGGTCTAGGCCTTAAAGAAGCTAAAGCTCTAGTTGAGTCTGCTCCTGCACCTATCAAAGAAGGTGTATCTAAGGAAGAAGCTGAAGCTCTTAAGAAAGATCTTGAAGAAGCTGGTGCTCAAGTTGAGATCAAGTAATCTAGCTCCCGCTAGGTTCGCTGCCTGAGAAATCAGGCAAGGGCTGGTGATTATTTAATCACCGGCCCTTTTGCGCTATAGAGATATGCATTTCTATCGTGCATAAATCTTCGAATTTCACTGTAATTTTCAATAACTTAGAAGTTTTTGTTGAAAATCGCAATGGCATTTGAAGTAACACTAATTTGATGACATTAACGATTTGAATATAGCCTGAATTGTGCTCATTTAAGCCGTTAGTTAAGCAAGTTAGTGTGACAATTTAGATGTTGTTATCATGGCTTAGATGCCAGTGAAGTCTGTTCAATTTTGGACAGGTTGGGTCAAAGATCAGCAAGCTGAGGAACCCCATGGCTTACTCTTATTCTGAAAAGAAACGTATCCGTAAGGATTTTGGTAAACGTCCACAGGTTTTGGACATACCTTTCCTACTGCAAATGCAGTTGGAATCGTTCGATAAGTTCATTGCGCCTGATGCCGATGGCGATACTGGATTGGAAGCTGCTTTCCGTTCTGTATTCCCTATCAAGAGCTACTCGGGCAACTCTGAACTTCAATACGTCAGTTATCGTATTGGCGAGCCAGTATTTGACGTTAAAGAATGTCAAATTCGCGGTGTGACATATTCTGCTCCACTTCGCGTTAAACTACGTCTTGTGCTAATGGACAAAGATGCACCTGGCACAGTCAAAGACATAAAAGAGCAAGAAGTTTACATGGGCGAAATCCCGCTCATGACAGACACCGGTACTTTTGTAATCAATGGTACTGAGCGTGTTATCGTTTCTCAGCTACACCGTTCACCTGGTGTATTCTTTGATAACGACCGTGGTAAATCACACTCATCTGGTAAAGTGTTATATAACGCACGTGTGATCCCTTACCGTGGTTCATGGCTTGACTTTGAATTCGACGTTAAAGATAACCTTTACGTTCGTATTGACCGTCGCCGTAAACTACCAGCATCTATCATCTTACGTGCACTAGAGTTCACTTCAGAAGAAATCTTGGCACTATTCTTTGAAACGACAAGTTTCGAAGTAAAAGATGGCAAAGTGTTGATGGAACTTGTGCCTTCACGCCTACGTGGTGAAACCGCTGCATTTGATATTAAAGATGCAAACGGTGACGTATTGGTTGAAAAAGGCCGTCGTATTACTGCACGCCACATTAAGAGCATCGAAAAGCAAGGCATCGACACTCTTGAAGTACCGCATGAGTACATCATCGGTCGTGTTGTTGCTAAAAACTATATCGACGAATCAACAGGCGAAGTGATTGCAGAAGCGAACACTGAACTATCACTAGAGCTTATGGCTGAATTGGTGAAAGCGGGTCACTCAAAGATCGATACGCTTTACATCAACGAAGTAGACAGCGGTGCGTACATGTCAGAGACATTACGTGTTGATTCTACTAACAATCGCCTAGAAGCATTGGTAGAAATCTATCGCATGATGCGCCCTGGTGAGCCACCAACAAAAGAAGCTGCAGAAGCGTTATTTGATAACCTATTCTTCTCTGAAGAGCGCTACGACCTTTCAACGGTTGGTCGTATGAAGTTCAATAGCCGTGTTGGTTATGATTCAGACGAAGGTGACGGTACGTTATCTAAAGAAGATATCGTGAGCGTGATGAAGGTATTGATCGACATCCGTAACGGTAAAGGCGATGTTGATGACATCGACCACTTAGGTAACCGTCGTATCCGTTCTGTAGGTGAAATGGCTGAAAACCAATTCCGTGTCGGCCTTGTACGTGTTGAGCGTGCAGTACGTGAGCGTCTAAGTCTTGGTGACCTAGATAACGTTATGCCACAGGATTTGATCAACGCTAAGCCAATCTCTGCAGCAGTAAAAGAATTCTTTGGTTCTTCACAGCTTTCACAGTTTATGGACCAGAACAACCCGCTTTCAGAAGTAACGCACAAGCGTCGTATTTCTGCATTAGGTCCGGGTGGTCTAACTCGTGAGCGTGCTGGCTTCGAAGTACGTGACGTACACGTAACGCACTACGGTCGTGTTTGTCCTATCGAAACGCCTGAAGGTCCAAACATCGGTCTAATCAACTCGCTATCTACTTACGCGCGTACAAACGACTATGGTTTCTTAGAGACTCCATACCGCAAAGTAGTAGACGGTATCGTTACTGACGATGTTGATTACCTATCAGCAATTGAAGAAGGTCAGTTCGTTATCGCACAGGCGAATACAACGCTAACTGATGATAACCAATTTGCTGAAGAATTGATTCCATGTCGTTTTAAAGGTGAATCAACCTTTATGCCAAGCGACAGCATCCAGTATATGGACGTATCTCCACAGCAGGTAATCTCTGTGGCGGCAGCGCTTATCCCATTCCTAGAACACGATGACGCGAACCGCGCATTGATGGGATCGAACATGCAACGTCAAGCTGTACCTACACTACGTGCTGATAAGCCGTTAGTTGGTACTGGTATTGAGCGTACACTAGCGAAAGACTCTGGTGTAACAATCGTTGCTAAGCGTGGCGGTATCGTTAAGTATGCTGATGCAAGCCGTATTGTTGTTAACGTTAATGAAGATGAGCGCATCCAAGGTGAAGCGGGCATCGACATCTATAACTTAACTAAGTACACACGTTCAAACCAAAACACTTGTATCAACCAGAAACCAACTTGTATGGTTGGTGAGCCGGTGGTACGTGGTGACGTGCTTGCTGATGGTCCTTCAACAGACCTAGGTGACTTAGCACTTGGTCAGAACCTACGCGTAGCGTTCATGCCTTGGAATGGTTACAACTTCGAGGATTCAATCCTACTTTCAGAGAATGTTGTAAAAGAAGATCGTCTAACGACTATCCACATTCAAGAGCTTCAGTGTATTGCTCGTGATACTAAGCTTGGTCCAGAAGAAATCACTGCGGATATTCCAAACGTTGGTGAGTCTGCACTAGGTAAGCTTGACGAATCAGGCGTTGTATATATCGGTGCTGAAGTGAAAGGCGGCGACATCCTTGTAGGTAAAGTAACGCCTAAAGGTGAAACGCAGCTAACACCTGAAGAAAAGCTACTACGCGCTATCTTCGGTGAAAAAGCGTCTGACGTTAAAGACAGCTCACTACGTGTACCAAACTCTGTATCTGGTACGGTTATCGACGTACAAGTGTTTACGCGTGACGGTGTTGAAAAAGACAAACGTGCACTTGAAGTTGAAGATATGCAGCTTCGCGAAGCGAAGAAAGACTTCAACGAAGAGTTCAGAATCCTTGAAGGCGGTATCCTGACTCACGCTCGTAACCTACTGATTAAATCAGGTATGAGTGAAGAGCAGCTTGCTGGCTTTAACACTGAGAAGCTACTAACACAAAGCCTTGCTGATGAAGAGCATCAAGCAGAGCTTGAGCAACTAGCTGCACAGTATGACGAGCTTAAAGCTGACTACGATAAGCGTTTCGAAAACAAGCGTCGTAAGATCACTCAAGGTGATGACCTAGCACCTGGCGTACTTAAGATTGTTAAAGTATACCTAGCTGTTAAACGTCGTATCCAACCTGGTGATAAGATGGCGGGTCGTCACGGTAACAAGGGTGTAATCTCAACTATCGTTCCTGTTGAAGACATGCCTTACGATGATAAAGGTCGTACTGTAGATATCGTACTTAACCCGCTGGGTGTACCATCACGTATGAACATCGGTCAGATCCTAGAAACTCACATGGGTCTAGCTGCTCGTGGTATCGGTGAACGTCTTGAAGAAATGATGAAAGAGCAACGTGAAATTCACGAGCTACGCGAATTCATCAAGAAAGCTTACGAAATCGGTGACTGCCGTCAGAAAGTAGATATTGCTAACTTCTCTGATGATGAAATCCGTCGCTTGGCAGATAACCTTAAAGGTGGTCTTCCAATCGCAACACCAGCATTTGATGGTGCACGTGAAGCTGAAATCAAAGACATGCTAGAGCTTGGTGGTTATCCAAGAAGTGGTCAGGTAACGTTATATGATGGTCGTACTGGTGATGCATTTGAGCGTCAAGTGACAGTAGGCTACATGTACATGCTGAAACTGAACCACCTTGTTGATGACAAGATGCACGCGCGTTCAACAGGTTCTTACAGCCTAGTTACTCAGCAGCCGCTGGGTGGTAAGGCACAGTTCGGTGGTCAGCGTTTCGGTGAGATGGAGGTATGGGCACTAGAAGCATACGGTGCTGCCTACACGCTACAAGAAATGTTGACAGTGAAGTCGGATGACGTTAACGGTCGTACTAAGATGTATAAGAACATCGTAGACGGTAACCACAAGATGGAACCGGGTATGCCTGAGTCGTTCAACGTACTGTTGAAAGAAATCCGCTCGCTAGGTATCAACATCGAGTTGGAAGAAATTTAATCCGACCGCCGCAGTGCGCTGCGGCGTTGCATAACTGCAACCGGACTGAAAAGAATGTAGGGGCAAGCATGGCTTGCCCTCAAGATTAACCTCCGACAGGAGAGCTAAGGTGAAAGACTTACTTAAGTTTCTGAAGCAACAAAATAAGACCGAAGAATTCGATGCAATTCGCATTGGTCTTGCTTCGCCAGACATGGTGCGTTCATGGTCTTACGGTGAAGTAAAGAAACCTGAGACAATCAACTACCGTACTTTCAAGCCTGAGCGTGATGGCTTATTCTGTGCCCGTATCTTCGGCCCAGTAAAAGATTACGAGTGTTTGTGTGGTAAATACAAGCGCTTGAAGCACCGTGGTGTTATCTGTGAAAAGTGTGGCGTTGAAGTAACGCTAACAAAAGTACGTCGTGACCGTATGGGTCACATCGAGCTGGCTAGCCCAGTTGCGCATATTTGGTTCTTGAAATCACTTCCGTCACGTATCGGCCTAATGCTAGATATGACGCTTCGTGATATCGAGCGCGTACTTTATTTCGAATCATTCGTGGTAACTGAGCCAGGTATGACTACGCTAGAGCGCGGTCAACTACTAGGTGAAGAAGAATACCTAGATGCACTTGAAGAGCACGGTGATGAGTTTGAAGCGAAGATGGGTGCAGAAGCTGTACTTGATCTACTTCGTGACCTAGACCTTGGTCAGTTAATCGCTGAAATGCGTGAAGAGTTGCCAACAATCAACTCTGAAACTAAGCGTAAGAAAATCACTAAGCGTCTTAAACTAATGGAAGCGTTCCACCAATCAGGTAACAACCCTGAGTGGATGGTAATGAGCGTGCTACCGGTTCTTCCACCAGATCTACGTCCTCTAGTACCACTAGACGGCGGTCGTTTTGCGACTTCAGATCTGAACGACCTTTACCGTCGTGTGATCAACCGTAACAACCGTTTGAAGCGTCTTCTAGACCTAGCTGCACCAGACATCATCGTACGTAACGAAAAGCGTATGCTTCAAGAAGCGGTTGATGCGCTACTTGATAATGGTCGTCGTGGCCGTGCAATTACAGGTTCTAACAAGCGTCCACTGAAGTCGCTTGCTGACATGATCAAAGGTAAGCAAGGTCGTTTCCGTCAAAACCTTCTAGGTAAGCGTGTTGACTACTCAGGCCGTTCTGTTATCACCGTTGGTCCTACACTGAAACTACATCAGTGTGGCCTACCTAAGAAGATGGCACTTGAGCTATTCAAGCCATTTATCTACGGTAAACTAGAGCGCCGTGGTATGGCGACAACCATCAAAGCTGCGAAGAAGATGGTTGAGCGTGAAGTACCAGAGGTTTGGGACGTACTAGACGAAGTTATCCGTGAGCACCCGGTTTTACTTAACCGTGCGCCAACACTTCACCGTCTAGGTATCCAAGCATTCGAACCTGTACTTATCGAAGGTAAAGCGATCCACCTGCACCCGCTAGTGTGTGCGGCGTATAACGCTGACTTCGATGGTGACCAAATGGCTGTTCACGTACCACTGACGCTTGAAGCGCAGTTGGAAGCGCGTGCATTGATGATGTCTACCAACAACATCCTAGCACCAGCTAACGGTGAACCAATCATCGTTCCTTCACAGGACGTTGTACTAGGTCTTTACTACATGACTCGCGATCGCATCAACGGTAAAGGTGAAGGTTTAGTATTTAAAGATGCTAAAGAAGCTGAAAAAGCATACCGTGTAGGTGCTGCTGAGCTTCACGCTCGTGTTAAAGTGCGTATCACAGAAGTGACTATCGACGAAGAAACACGTGAGCGCGGCACTTTAACTCACCTAGTAGATACGACAGTAGGTCGTGCAATCCTTTCATTGAATATCCCTGAAGGCTTGCCGTTTGAACTGATCAACAAACCACTAGGTAAGAAACAAATTTCTGGTCTTCTTAACGAGTGTTACCGTCGTCTAGGTCTTAAAGATACTGTTATCTTTGCTGACCAAGTGATGTATACCGGTTTCCACTACGCGATGAAGTCAGGTGTTTCTATCGGTATCAATGACATGGTAATCCCACCAACTAAAGGTGAGATCATCGATCGTGCGGAAGCTGAAGTTGCAGAAATCAACCAACAGTTCCAATCAGGTCTTGTAACTGCCGGTGAGAAATACAACAAAGTTATCGATATCTGGTCACGTGTAAACGAAAACCTTTCTCGCGAGATGATGGCTAACCT
The DNA here is from genome assembly GCF_022347825.1 of Pseudoalteromonas sp. OF7H-1. Classification (NCBI taxonomy): domain Bacteria; kingdom Pseudomonadati; phylum Pseudomonadota; class Gammaproteobacteria; order Alteromonadales; family Pseudoalteromonadaceae; genus Pseudoalteromonas; species Pseudoalteromonas sp. OF7H-1. The sequence continues at coordinate 105,448 of NZ_JAKRFX010000019.1, forward strand.
TTCAAAAGAAACGGTTATCAACGCTGAAGGTAACGAAGAAGAGCAACCGTCATTTAACTCAGTGTTTATGATGGCAGACTCAGGCGCTCGTGGTAGTGCAGCTCAGATCCGTCAGCTAGCGGGTATGCGTGGTCTAATGGCACGTCCAGATGGTTCAATCATCGAAACGCCGATTACAGCGAACTTCCGTGAAGGTCTAAACGTACTACAGTACTTTATCTCGACGCACGGTGCGCGTAAGGGTCTAGCGGATACGGCACTTAAGACAGCGAACTCGGGTTACCTAACTCGTCGTCTAGTAGACGTAGCACAAGATTTGGTTATCAATGAATCAGACTGTGGTACCGAAGAAGGTCTAGTAATGAAGCCGCTAATTGAAGGTGGTGACGTTGTAGAGCCGCTTCGTGAGCGCGTACTAGGTCGTGTTGTTGCTGAAGACGTGGTTAAGCCTGGTACAACAGAAGTACTGGTTGAACGTAACGTAATGATTGACGAAAAACTGTGTGACCTTCTAGAAGAGCACTCAGTAGACGAAGTTAAAGTACGTTCTGTAATCACCTGTCAAAACGACTTTGGTGTGTGTGCACACTGTTATGGTCGTGACTTGGCACGTGGCCACATCATCAACCCTGGTGAAGCAGTTGGTGTAATCGCGGCACAGTCAATCGGTGAGCCGGGTACACAGCTTACGATGCGTACATTCCACATCGGTGGTGCGGCATCACGAGCTTCTGCAGAGAACAGTGTTCAAGTTAAGAACAATGGTAATCTGAAACTTCACAATGCGAAGTTTGTAATCAATGCTGATGGCAAAATCGTTATCACGTCTCGTTCAACTGAGATCACGATAATCGATGAACACGGTCGTGAGAAAGAGCGTTATAAAGTTCCTTACGGTGCAGTATTAACTGTACAAGATGGTGCTGACGTTAAAGGTAACGATATCGTTGCTACTTGGGACCCGCATAGCCACCCAATCATCATTGAACATGAGTCAAAAGTATCGTTCAGCGATATCGATGATTCAAACACTGAAGCACAGACTGATGAATTAACTGGTCTAACACGTGTGGTTGTTAAGGATCTTGCGAAAGTAAACGCGAAAGAGCCTAAACTAATCATTGAGAACGAAGAACGTGGTCTTCAAGAGATCCGTCTACCTTCATTCACAACGATTGAAATCACAGATGGTGCAACAGTACTACCTGGTTCGGTACTGGCTCGTATTCCACAAGAAGGTTCGAAGACTCGTGACATCACGGGTGGTCTACCTCGAGTTGCTGACCTATTCGAAGCGCGTAAGCCAAAAGATCCTGCAATCCTTGCAGAAATCACAGGTACCGTTAGCTTCGGTAAAGAGACTAAAGGTAAGAAACGTCTTGTGATCACACCGGAAGAGGGTGATGCATACGAAGAGATGATCCCGAAATGGCGTCAGCTTAACGTGTTCGAAGGTGAGCAAGTGGCTAAAGGTGAAGTAATCGCCGATGGTCCAGAGTCTCCGCACGACATCCTACGTCTACGTGGTGTTACTGATGTATCTAACTACATCACTAACGAAGTACAAGAAGTATACCGTCTACAGGGCGTAAAGATTAACGATAAACACATTGAGACTATCGTTCGTCAGATGCTTCGTAAGTGTATCATCCTTGATGGTGGTGACAGTGAATTCCTAGTAGGCGAGCAAGCTGAAGTTGCACGTGTAAACATCGCTAACCGTGAACTAGAAATGCAAGGTAAGATCCCAGCTAAGTTTGAAATCCAACTAATGGGTATTACTAAAGCGTCACTTGCGACTGAATCGTTTATTTCTGCGGCATCGTTCCAGGAAACAACACGTGTTCTAACCGAAGCTGCGGTTAACGGTAAGAGCGATGAGCTACGTGGTCTGAAAGAAAACGTAATCGTGGGTCGTTTGATCCCAGCGGGTACAGGTTTCGCATACCATGAAGAGCGCATCAACCGTCGTAAGCAAGGTGAAGCAGCTGTTGAAGAGCAAACAGTAAGTGCTGAAGAGGCAACTCAAGCGCTAACAGACGCACTAAACGCTGATTTACTAGGTGGCAACGAGTAATCCTCGCCATTTAGCGAATTAATTGAAAAACCGCTGTGTGAATACAGCGGTTTTTTTATGCCTTTTCAACTCGCAGGTCGAATTGCCATCAAAGCGTCACATCAATATGTATACTGCAACAAAGGTTTTTCAATGCAATCGCTAACTTTTGTTAACTTTCAATAGCTTCGCAGACAAAACCATCCGAATTGCATACATTTACTTAGCGCTGATGACGACTTTTGGTTGACAGGTTAAACTTTGGTCATTAAAATTCGGCCACCCATTTTAGTCGTTCAAGAAAATTGGATTTGACCTAAATGGTAAGATTTTATTTTTCAGTAGTAATTTATTAATTCAGGAGCTATTTAATGGCAACTATTAACCAGCTAGTGCGTAAGCCACGTCGTAGCAAGGTTACAAAGAGCAACTCTGCTGCTCTTAAAGCTTGTCCACAAAAGCGTGGTGTATGTACTCGTGTATATACAACAACACCTAAGAAACCAAACTCTGCATTACGTAAAGTAGCGCGTGTACGTTTAACTAACGGTTTCGAAGTAACTTCATACATTGGTGGTGAAGGTCACAACCTACAAGAGCACAGTGTAATCCTAATCCGTGGTGGTCGTGTTAAAGACTTACCAGGTGTGCGTTTCCACACTGTTCGTGGTGCACTTGACTGTGCAGGCGTAAACGACCGTAGACAGGCTCGTTCTAAGTACGGTGCAAAACGTCCTAAGGGCTAATGGTTCTCCGTTAGTAAGGCCAAGCACTTAAGTTTTAAATTTTTATATATTGTTTTGGGAATCCGTGTTTAGCACGGACCTGAAGATACCGGAGAAAGAAAATGCCTAGAAGACGCGTAATAGGTCAACGTAAAATTCTTCCAGATCCGAAGTTCGGATCAGAGCTTCTTGCTAAATTCGTTAACGTAGTAATGCTTGACGGCAAGAAATCTACTGCTGAAAAAATCGTATATGGTGCGCTAGACGTGGCTGCTGAAAAATCAGGCAAGTCGCACCTAGAAATCTTTGAATCTGCACTTGATAACGTTCGCCCACAGGTAGAGGTTAAATCTCGCCGTGTTGGTGGTTCAACGTACCAAGTACCAGTTGAAGTACGTCCAGTGCGTCGTAACGCACTAGGTATGCGTTGGTTGGTTGAAGCTGCACGTAAGCGTGGCGAAAAATCAATGGGTCTTCGTCTTGCTCAAGAGATGATCGACGCTGCTGAAAACAAAGGCACTGCGGTTAAGAAACGTGAAGACGTTCACCGTATGGCTGAAGCGAACAAAGCATTCGCTCACTACCGTTGGTAATCTGCTAACACCCTTTAAGAGGATATTATGGCACGGACAACTCCGATTGAGCGCTACCGTAACATTGGTATATGTGCTCACGTAGATGCGGGTAAAACAACTACGACCGAGCGCGTACTTTTCTATACTGGTCTTTCTCATAAGATTGGTGAGGTACACGACGGTGCCGCAACTATGGACTGGATGGAGCAGGAGCAAGAGCGTGGTATCACGATCACTTCTGCTGCAACGACGTGTTTCTGGAAAGGGATGGATGCTCAGTTTGATGAGCATCGTGTAAACATCATCGATACTCCAGGACATGTAGATTTTACTATCGAAGTAGAGCGTTCATTGCGCGTACTTGATGGTGCTGTTGTTGTGTTATGTGCTTCATCAGGTGTGCAACCGCAAACTGAGACCGTTTGGCGTCAGGCAAACAAATACGAAGTACCACGTATGATTTTCGTCAATAAGATGGATCGTACGGGAGCAAACTTCTTGTCTGTTGTTGAACAAGTTAAAAAACGTCTCGGTGCTACACCTGTGCCTATTCAGCTACCAATTGGTGCTGAAGATGAATTTAAAGGTGTTATTGACCTTATCAAGATGAAAGCGATTAACTGGAATGAAGAAGACCAGGGGATGACTTTCAACTATGAAGAGGTCCCTGCAGATCTTCTTGAGCTTGCTGAAGAATGGCGTTCTCATCTAATTGAGAGCGCTGCAGAAGCTTCTGAAGAGCTAATGGAAAAATATCTTGAAGATGGTGAGTTGAGCGAAGAAGAGATTAAATCAGCCCTTCGCCAACGCACATTGGCCAATGAAATTGTGCCAATGACGACAGGTAGTGCATTCAAGAACAAAGGTGTTCAGGCTGTGCTTGACGCTGTGATTGAATTCATGCCTTCGCCTACTGAAGTAAAAGCTATCCAAGGTGTCTTAGAAGACGAAACCGAAGATACGCGTGAAGCTGACGATAATGCACCGTTTGCGGCGCTTGCATTTAAGATCGCAACCGATCCATTCGTTGGCACACTTACTTTCTTCCGAGTTTACTCTGGTAAAGTTAGCCAAGGTGATTCGGTACTAAATCCTGTTAAAGGTAAAAAAGAGCGTTTTGGACGTATAGTTCAAATGCACTCAAACTCGCGTGAAGAGATTAAAGAAGTTCATGCGGGTGACATCGCGGCTGCTATCGGCCTAAAAGATGTGACTACTGGTGATACACTTTGTGCTCAAGATGCCCCAATTACGTTAGAACGTATGGAGTTCCCTGAGCCTGTAATCTCGGTCGCAGTAGAACCTAAAACAGTAGCTGACCAAGAAAAAATGGGCGTTGCGCTTGGTAAACTTGCAGCAGAAGATCCTTCATTCCGTGTAGAAACGGACGAAGAATCAGGTCAGACGATTATCTCTGGTATGGGTGAACTTCACTTAGATATCATTGTTGATCGTATGAAGCGTGAGTTTAACGTTGTGTGTAACGTTGGTAAGCCTCAGGTTGCATACCGCGAAACTATCCGAGCTTCTGTTGAAGCTGAAGGTAAGTTTGTGCGTCAATCTGGTGGTCGTGGTCAATATGGTCACGTTTGGTTGAAGCTAGAACCAATGGATGTCTCTGATGATGATGCGCCAATATACGAATTCGTTAACGAAATCGTAGGAGGTACAGTACCAAAAGAGTATATCCCAGCGGTTGATAAAGGTATTCAAGAGCAGATGAAGCAAGGTGTTCTTGCTGGTTATCCGCTATTGGGTGTTAAAGCTACCCTGTTTGATGGCTCGTTCCACGATGTTGACTCAAACGAGATGGCGTTTAAGATCGCAGGTTCGATGGGCTTTAGAAAGGGCGCGCTTGAAGCAAGTCCGGTTCTACTTGAGCCTGTCATGAAAGTAGAAGTAATCACCCCTGAAGAAAACATGGGTGATGTAGTAGGCGACTTAAACCGTCGTCGTGGCATAATTGAAGGCATGGAAGAAGCTTTTGGTGGCTCGAAGCAAATTAATGCTCAGGTACCGCTTTCTGAAATGTTTGGTTATGCAACAGACTTACGCTCCGCTACACAAGGGCGCGCATCATACTCTATGGAATTCCTAAAGTATGCTGAAGCGGCTAAAAACGTAGCTGATGCAATAATTGCAGCTCGCGCTGTTAAGTAATTTTAGTTCGGTCCGGTCTTAGGGCTGGACTTTAATTTCTTTATAGGAAATTTGAAAATGGCAAAAGAAAAGTTTGAACGCGTAAAACCGCACGTAAACGTTGGTACTATCGGCCACGTTGACCACGGTAAAACTACACTAACTGCAGCAATCACTAACGTACTTGCAAAAGTATACGGTGGTACAGCAAAAGACTTCGCATCAATCGATAACGCTCCAGAAGAGCGTGAGCGTGGTATCACAATCTCAACTTCACACGTTGAGT